>JBBDLQ010000026.1:9135-26349 GCA_040878765.1 Balneolaceae bacterium
GCCACATCCCGCACGGATGATCGTGCCGCCATAGAGCCAAAAGTTATAATATGGGCAACCTGATCTTTTCCATATTTATTTACAACATATTCAATCACACGCTGACGTCCGTCATCATCAAAATCGATATCAATATCAGGCATTGATACTCTCTCGGGATTCAGAAAACGCTCAAAAAGCAGGTCATATTTCAGCGGGTCAATATTTGTGATTCCCGTACAATAGGCTACAACTGAACCAGCCGCAGAACCTCGGCCGGGACCAACATAAACGCCCATATCCCGTGCGGCAGCAATGAAATCCTGCACAATCAAAAAATAGCCTGCAAAACCCATTTCTTTGATGATCCCAAGCTCACGCTCAATACGTTCGGATATTTCATCCCCAATATCATCATAGCGTGGTTTGGCACCTTCGTAGGTAAGGTGGCGCAAATAATCATCTTCGGTTTCGAAACCTTCGGGAAGCTCAAAAGTCGGCAATAATACATCGCGTTCCAGTTTAATAGGCTCAATTTTGTCTACAATTTCCTGGGTATTTTTGATGGCTTCCGGCATATCCGCAAAAAGCTCCTTCATTTGTTCCTGCGACTTAAAGTAGAATTCATCATTGGGAAAGCCGTATCGGAAATCACGCCCTTTGCCTTTTGGCGTACTCATTAATTCGCCGTCATCAATACAAATAAGGGCATCGTGGGCTTTGGCATCTTCTTCATCCAAATAAAACACATTATTTGTGGCCACCAGTTTTACGCCATATTTCTCAGCAAAAGTTCTGAAAACTTCATTTACCCGTTTTTCTTCTTCCAGGCCGTGGTTCAATACTTCCAGGTAGAAATCGTCGCCAAAAGTATCTATCCACCACCGCAATTCCTCTTCAGCAAATTCCTGCCCTTTGTTCAAGATAAGATCGGCAAGCATTCCCCTTATTCCACCACTCAGACAAATTAAATCATCCGAATATTTGGCAATAATCTCTTTGTCGATTCGCGGATATTTGTAATAATACCCTTCAGTAAAACCCAGTGAACTTAGTACTGAAAGATTTTTATACCCATTTTGATTTTTAGCAAAAATGGGAATTTGGAAGCGGCGGTCTTTATTATCACGTGTAAATTTCTTTTGAAGTCGATCTTCCACTACATAAAATTCACAGCCAACAATAGGTTTTATATCCTCAGAATGGGCCGCTGCTACAAAGGAAAAAATCCCAAACATATTCCCGAGGTCAGCAAGTGCCACCGCACTCATTCCATTGGATTTGGCTTTAGCAACCAGTTCCTTGATACCCGATGTTGCCTGCAGGACAGAAAATTTGGAGTGATTGTGTAAATGAGTGAAGGTTACCTGCTCAATTTCACTTGTTCCAGTCGATTCTTCTTTGTCTCCACTTTTTTTTTGAGCCTCTAATGCTTCATCCGATTGCTTGGTTTTGATCCGTGAAGGCGAAACCAGGTCGATATACTCCTCTTTCTTGATATAGCTTTGAGCCGATTCATACAAATGGGCATCCATCGGAAAATTGACCTTGGCTGCGCCTATTCTCACCATTTCCAGAAAACATCTTGCAGTGGCTTCCACATCGGCGGCGGCATCGTGGGCGTCTTCAAATCCTTCCTTAAAAAGTGCACGATGTAATTCGGCAAGTGAAGGCCATTTGTAATTTCCACCACGTCCCCCTTCAAGTTTTGCTACATCCATTCCCTCAAGTTTGGTATCAATCTTGCGCTTATCGATGATAGCGGAGGGCATTTTTTTCCGAAGAAATTCAGCCCCCATAACTTTCTCATCAAAATTTACATTATGGCCAATGAGGAAATAGGCTCGATTCATATCCTTGATAAATTCCCTGAGCACAAATTCTAGCTCCACTCCCTCTTCTTGTGCCCGTTCGGTAGAAATGCCATGAATTTTTTCTGAGTTGAAAGGAATCGTAAATCCTTCCGGCTTTACAATATGATTTCCACTGTTGATGAGCTTACCGGTGTGATCGTGAAGCTGCCATGCAAGCTGAACCAACCGGGGCCAATTATCTAACTCAGTGATGGGAGCTGAAAAATCTTGAGGTAATCCGGTGGTTTCAGTGTCAAAAATTAAATACATATACTATTAGCCTGCACAATTTAAATGTTCGTTGCATTTCTAATATAGGGAGACAATAACACGATTGTAATTACTTTCTGTGATTTCATAAAATATCTCAAACACTTAAAGGTTATGGAACCTGAAAAGCAGTTTTAAGCCGATAATATTAAAATGTTGTTTACCAAAATTTTTAATCAATTTTTGATTTGCTTAAAAAGTGTGGGCACATTGAAAAACTTCGCCGTTTACGTGCCAAGGACATTATTAAAAAACTGGATCATCAAAAGGCACTGCGTTCATTTATGAAAGATAATAATCTTGATAACCGGTCTGAAAAAGACCTCGCAAAATTACTGGCATACTACGATAGTCTTTTAGCTGAAAACGAGTAAACCGTTTAGTAAAAATTAAGTTGTCTTGTCCCAAAATTAATTTAGAAGACACTCTATAACCGCACTTCGAAACCGTTATAAGTGTCTGCTTTATTATAATCCTGTACCTCAATGTTTTTTACGTAGCTTGTGGCGGGACCTTTTTTACATCGCTCAATTAAAGCTTTAACGTTTTCCTCACTGCCATCAAATACAGCTTCCACCCTGCCATCGGGAAGATTTTTGACCCAGCCATTTACATTTAAAGCTTCGGCATTTTTCCGGGTAAAGTACCGGAACCCAACACCCTGAACTCTTCCCATTATAAAAATATGCTTCTTCAATGTTCTATTATTTGTTTATGAAAATACTATTTTAGTTTACCTTAAAATTATAAAAAATGATTTCATACCAAATCGTTCAATAGTATAACCTTATGACATTAACTCAGCTTTCTTATATCGTTGCCGTAGATAAACACCGGCATTTTGCTACAGCTGCCAAAAAGATTTATATCACGCAGCCTACCCTCAGTATGCAAATACAAAAACTAGAAGATGAATTGGGTGTTTTAATATTTGACCGGTCCAAAACACCGGTTGTTCCAACCGCCATGGGAGAAGAAATCATAAAGCAGGCAAAACTTATATTAAGTGGAGCCAAGCATATTGAGGATATGGTTGCTGTTAAGGGCGACAGCCTCAGGGGTTCGTTCCGTGTTGGAATTATACCTACTATATCTCCATACCTTGTCCCGCTTTTTCTGAAATCATTTATCCAAAAATACCCGGATGTGGAATTGGTGTTCGAGGAGGCATTAACGGCGGAACTGCTTAAGGGTTTAAACGAAGACTATTTTGATGTCGGAATAATTGCCACCGCTACCGATCAGCATATGTATGAACAGGAACTATTCCTGGAGCCTTTTTTAGGATATGTAAGTGCCGACCATGAGTTAGCTAAAAAAGAAAAATTCTGTATCGATGATCTGTATAAAGAAGATCTGTGGCTGCTGAACGAAGGCCATTGTTTTAGGGATCAAACCATGAAACTTTGCAAAAAGAATAACGAGAAGTTGAACAAGGCTCCTATCATCTTTGAAAGCGGAAACCTGGAAACCCTAAAACGGTTGGTTGAACAAAATTTTGGGGTAACTTTAATGCCTTACCTTGCTATGAGCAACTATGATACAAGTTGTGCAAATGGTATTGTGAAGCAATTTGAAGAGCCTGTGCCTTCCAGAAAAGTCAGGTTGGTTTTCAGCCGGGAATTTCTGAAACAAAATCTTATTCAGGCTTTTGCAGAAATTATTCGTGAGTCTATACCCGAAGAACTTCGTGATAAAGAAGAAGCTGTTGTAATTGAATAATGGTGGTGAATATTGAATATTCAACACGGAATATTCAATAATGAAGTGTTATTTGCAAAGCAACCCCCGACCGAGTCAAATGGTCTTATATTAAAATAGCCATACGTTTTAAGGTGGGGATAATGAAAGAAGCGACTTAACCCTTCGCCCCGTTGGCTGGTATGGCAACAATGATTTTTAGGTGGGTGGGCAACCTGGCCATTATATTATAGTTTGGGGCAGAACCTCTATAGTGCATTACAGGGTGGAGCTCAATATCGAGGATAATTAACTCCTATATCCGTTTTATCTGTAGACGAAAATTTGCTCTTCCGGAACAGCAATCATCACGATTAAATGATCTTCGCTTATAAAACGCCTTATCACAATTAAGTCTTCAAAAATCACACTCGATTTAATATAGGTTAATTCTGCGGATCGGTCTTTAGTTGTAATGGTGCTTGATTGAATACTGGTTTTTATAACCCTGCTTAGATCCATTATTGCCTCGTTTTTAGCCTTAATCCAGGAATTTGTCTGGTTAAACCGGCTATTTTTAACAGCCCCAAGTGCAAACCATATATTCCCCTGTTTAACCGGCCTTCTTTTTAACTCCTGAAAAGATGGTAACTCCAATTGAAGAGATTTGGTTTCGAAATCACTAAAACTAACAACACAGTAAGCCTGATCAGCAATAAGGAAAGAATCTAATTTTACGACATGTTCGTCAAATTGTAATATAGAATCTCTGATACTTATTTCCGGAAAAGAAAAATCGATTTCTGATCCGGTTTTAAATTCCTCAATATACACTGACAGGAAGAGATTGGAATTCAATTCAACAAGAGCCTTTTCACAGGCATTTTTGAATGAGCTGTCAGGCTCAAAGTTAGAATAGTAATGAGCCCCAAAACCATGAAGAAAAGGATATTCAGATATGAGGCCAAGTTCTGCCCCTTTATCCAAAAAAAAAGTACTCTGTGACCGAACATCATCACAGAGTACTAATGTTATATAAGCTAATAATAAGGTAGCTTTAAATAATTTCACACTACTAAAGTGTTACTCTATTTCGTGTAAACGATTTTGCAGTTCTTCAAAAGCCTTGGAAGCTTTAAACTTGGTATAAAGCTCTTCATCCTGAGAAAGTGCATTATCCAAAGCAGTACGTGCCTGCCCAACCGGCATACGAACTAAAACATAACAACGCTGATTTACATTTCCGCCGGTTCGTTCAGGATTCAACTCAACACATTCGGCCTGATCGCGGGTTACACCAGATAATGTTTCATTAACCAGCTGCTCGCTTGCATTAGAGAATGTGTTTGAATAATTGGCATTTGGCCCGCTTTGTACTTCTTCTTCAAAAGACTTTTGAAGTGCCGAAACTTTTACTTCAAGTTTTGTGGCCATTGCTTGCCGTGCTGCATTTTCTGCAGATCGCATTGCAGTTTGAAGTCGTGTGCTTTCGCCAATTTCAGCAGCGTAGAAATATTCTTCAGTATCTTGTGGCGGACTGAAATACCAGTCTGGTCCTTGAGACTGTTCAATTACGGTATCGTTTCCCCCGCATGAAACTAATAATGGTATAATAATTACTGATAAGAGAATAGATTTAATCTTCATAATAGTTACCCCTGTATGGTTTTTGTTTACGCGAATATAATAAACTGAAATTTTATTCCACACAAATCTTTTTAAGTTGATTATCAAATTAAATTGTTGAATTTTTTCCTCACAGTTTAAAAATGAATAAAAAAGTTAGAGGTGTACTATGAAGGGGTTAAAAAAAGATGCCCGGGGAAATATTTTTCTTTCTTCTTTCATCATCATTTTATTCGGTTTCTTGATAATTCCTGAGTGTGCGTTTTCTCAGGATACCGAATTTGAAAAATGGAAAAAGCAACAACAGCAGGAGTTCAAGGAATACCAGGATCAGTTTGATAAGGAATTTATCGAAATGCTGGAAAAAACCTGGGAAGAAGTGGGTATTAATGAAGGCTCGGAATTCTACAGGGAAAGAAAGCCCGTTAACATCCCAAAAGCACCTCCAAAACCCACCGTTGAAAATTACATTCCAAAAGATGACACTCCCATACGGGAAAAAGTAGTGATCAATATACCAGATGCGTCGCCTCCCCAACCAATTAAAATTGAAATACCCGCCGGAGAATCTTTGTTTGGGGATATAGCTACAAAAACTTCTTCCCTTAATTATTTCTCAACTACCATTCCCATTGAATATCCTGCCGAACTTCAGGAATTATTTTCTCCAAGAGAATTTTCAACTTCCAAAACCGATAATGATAAAATTGCCGGGTTTTGGGATAAAGTAAGCCGGATTGATCATGCTCCAATTATTAACTATTCAGATAGAATACGTGAAGAACTTCAATTAAATGATTGGGGATATATTTTATTGATTAACAATATTGCCAATACCGTTTATTCCGGCTACGACAAAAAACTCGTGAACCTTTATAATTGGTTTTTACTTACACGGGCTGGCTATAAGGTTCGGGTTGGGTACGATCAAGTTGCGGTTTATATACTTTTTGCTGCAGAAAACAATGTATTCAATACAAAATATTATACCCTTGACGGTGAACAATTTTATATTATTGATCTAAATGACCGGAAACAGTCACCGAGTTCAATTTTCACCTACTCAGGATCTCACCAGGGGCAAAATAAAAAGCTAAACTTAAATATTGATTCCTTTCCTAATTTAGGCGATTCAAAAAACCTGGAATCAAAAACTCTCAGCTTCTCATACAACGGAAATGAATACACTGTTCCGGTTTCCATAGACCGAAATATAATTACCTATTTCGAATATTTTCCCCTTACCGAATTACCCATCTTTTTTAAAGCATCCTTAACTGAGGCCTCTAAAAAATCAATTTATGAGACGCTTGCTCCGGTTGTTTCAGAAATGAATGAAGAAGAGGCTGTTAATTTTATCCTTCGTTTCGTGCAAACTGCCTTCGAATATAAAACCGATCAGGATCAATTTGACCGGGAAAAATATATGCTTCCGGAAGAAACACTTTTCTACCCCTATTCCGATTGTGATGACCGTTCCATTCTATTTGCAAATCTCGTGCAGGAACTTACAGGTTTAGAAGTTGTGGGACTCAGATATAGCAAACATTTAGCCACTGCAGTTGCTTTTTCATCCAATGAGGTAGAAGGCGATCATCATAATTATAGAGGAAAAAAATATATTGTGGCTGATCCTACTTATATAAACGCCCCTGTTGGACTAACAATGGCACAATACAAAAATGAAAAACCTGAAATAATTAGTTTACAATAAAATCGGCTTTCATAACTTATTATTTATACTAAGAAACATCTGTTTTTTATTATGAATAGGTACGTTTCATTTTAATAGCATTTAACATATTGGCGGGACTTCTTTTCCAAAAAATTGGGTTAAATTTAGTCCAACTCAATTTAAAAGAACATGACTCATTTCACTCCTTATATAAGGATAGCAATTACTGCTGTTCTGGTACTAATTATTGCCGGATGTTCCGCAGATGAAGAAAACTCTTCACGGAACAACCAGCAACAAAATAATTTAATCCCATCTGTTGAAGCGGTACAAGCCCGATATGGATCTTTGCCGCTGGTAGAGCGTTTTAGCGGAAACGTCAGGTCGATAAACCAGGTTACTTTGTATCCCGAAATTTCTGGTGTTGTAAGTCAGGTTTTTGTGAACAATGGCGATTTTGTTGAAAAAGGGGACAAACTGGTACAATTAAATACGAATATACTAGAAAAACAGCTTCAACAAGCCAAAGCCGGTTACCGAATCAATAATGCCCAGCTAAAACAAGCACAAGCCAATATGGCGGAGGTAAGATCGGAATACCAGCGAACCAAACAGCTTGAGGAAAGGGATTTAACAAGTGCAGCCGAAGTTGAACAAATTGAAGGACAGTTACTTTCAGCTGAAGCGGATGTTGAACTGGCTGAAGCCCGTTTAGAGCAGGCCGAAGCCCAGGTTGAGGAAAGTGAGGATCAATTAGAGAAAGCGGTAGTTCGTGCTCCAATTACCGGTACTGTTGGCCAGCGAAACGCTGAAGTAGGAATGCAGGCTACCCCAAATACTCAATTATTTTTGATTGGAGATCTAAACCGGCTGAAAATTGAAATTGTACTTACTGAAAATATGATGAATCGAATTCAGGTAGGACAAACAGCCCGAATTTTTGTCGAAAACAGAGAGGGTGAAGAGGTAACTATAAATGCAAAAATATCCCGAATCTCCCCTTTTCTGAATGAATTAACCCGAAGTACAGAAGCAGAAATTGAGGTAAATAATGAAAGCGGACTCCTTCGCCCGGGCATGTTTGTTCCTGTGGATATCTTATTTGGCGAAAGTGAACAAGCTACCCTGATTCCGGTAAGTGCCTTATATACCGATCCAAATACCGGAGAGGAAGGAGTTTTTGTCGCCACCTCATTGGGTTCAGAAATTGAGCCTGTTATTGATTCGGATAGGAATTCATCCAACACTCCCCGGGCCATGACTGAGCCTACTGATGTACAATTTAAAGCCATTACCGTACTTGCAGAAGGAAGAATGGAATTAGGAGTATCTGGGCTTGAAAATGGGCAGTGGGTTGTTACCGTAGGACAGGATCTGCTTTCAGAAGGACGCTCTCAAGCCCGGATACGTACCATGAGCTGGGAACGAATTTACCGGCTTCAACAATTACAACGCGAAGATCTGCTTAAGGAAATTATGCAAGAGCGTGGTGAAGTATCAAATAACGTTACCTTTTAATTACGACTGACATGCCAATTACAGAAACTTCTATTAAACGTCCTATTGCTACTTCGATGGTCTTCTTGATCATCATTACCCTTGGAATTATTGGTTTCAGATTTCTCCCCGTTGACCTTCTGCCCCCCATAGAATACCCTCAACTTACCGTAGCAACCGAATACCCAAATGTAGGCCCTCAGGAAATTGAACAAATTATTACTGAACCAATCGAAAATGCCCTTGCAGGAGTTCCGGGAGTTGAGCGGGTTAGGTCTGGTTCAAGTGAAGGCCGAAGTCGTGTTACGCTCGAATTTGCCCAAAGTGTGGATATTGACGTAGCCGCTAATGATGTCAGGGCGGCCCTCGACCGGGTACGCGGAACCATTCCCCCCGAGGCTGATGCCCCAAGGATCTGGAAATTCGATCCCAATAACTTCCCTATTGTTATTGTTGGTGCAAATTCTGATATGAATATTGCTGATTTAACGGTTTTACTGGATCGTGAGATTACCAAGAGATTTGAACAAATTAATGGCGTAGGATCTATAGACATTTGGGGCGGAATTGACCGGGAAGTAAAAGTAGATATTAAAAGAGACCGGCTTATTGCCAGTGGACTTTCAACGGCGGAAGTACAGCAAGCCATTGCCCGAGAAAATGCCAATCTGCCTGGTGGTAATGTAAATTCAGGACTGCAGCAATTATATGTAAGAACTCTCGGGGAATATGAATCAATAGATCAGATTGCAAATACGGTAATTACCACAATTGATGGAAAAACCATTCGTGTGAAAGATATTGCAGATGTCACTTTCGGTTACCAGGATCTGGACCGGGTTGTTAGTATTGATGAAAAGCCAATGGTTCGATTTGGCATCCGGAAACAGACCGGGGCAAATACAGTAGCTGTTGCAAAAGAAATCCGCCGTGAGGTTGAACAAATAAACAGCCAGCGTGAAGATCTTGAACTTTTTGTAACCACCGACCAAAGTAAATTTATCCAAAGCTCAATCGATAATGTAAAAAATGCAGCTTTGTGGGGGGCTTTATTGGCTGTTTTTGTTCTCTATATCTTTTTCAGAAATGGTTCCTCTACCTTTATCATAGCTTTAGCTATTCCAATTTCCATCATTGCAACATTTGCCCTGTTATATTTCAATGACCTGACGCTCAATCAAATGAGTTTTGGAGGGCTGGCTCTTGGTGTAGGCCTTATTGTGGATAATGCCATTGTAGTACTCGAGAATATAATCCGGCTCAGGGAAGAAGAAAGCAAAGAGCTTAAAGCAAGTGCCCTTATTGGCACCAAGCAAGTGGCCGGGGCTATTATTGCTTCAACACTTACTACATGTGTGATTTTCCTCCCCGTAGTTTTTATGCAAACAGTTTCAGGATTAATGTTCCAGGAGCTGGCCCTGGTTGTAGTCTTTGCCCTGGTCTGTTCCCTGCTGGTTGCTTTAACTTTAGTCCCAATGCTTTCAAGCCGATTCCTGACTGTTAAAAAAGGAATGGATAATAAAAAAGGAGCTTTCCAGAAATTTTTCCAGAAATTTGAAATCACCTATTCACACCTTCTTGAAAAATTACTGCATCACAAAGCCGTTGTTTTTGGCGTTACTACAGCCTTGGTAATAACCAGTTTTTTATTGCTGCCCATAATACCTGTGGAACTTGCCCCTCAAACCGATGCAGATGAAATAGATATTGACCTGGAAATGGCTGATGGCACCAATATCGCTGTTCAAAATCTGTATCTAAAAGAAATGGAACAGATAGTCAGGGCTACTCTCCCAATGGAAAATGTTGAATATTTTACTACGGAAGTACGTGACGGCCGTGCTGAAGTTGAAATAACCATGGTTCCACAATCTCAGCGAACCCAAAGCACCTCTGATTTGGCAAGTGATATCCGGAAAAACCTTTCTGGTAAAATTCCGGGTGCCGATATCCGGGTCAGCGCCCAATCCGGACTTTGGATCCTGAGACGTGTGTTTGGTGGTGGCGGTGGTGAAGACGTTCAGTTCGAACTGCGGGGATACGATATCCAAAAATCTTATGAACTTGCCCAACAGATCAAGTTGCGCGTCGAAAAACTGCCCGGAATAGTTGAGGTACGAGCCGGAAGAAGTGAAGGAACTCCGGAAGAACGCATTATTTTTGATCGTGAAAAAATAGCCGACCTTGGACTTTCCGTTCGTGAAGTAGCTCAGGTTGTACAAACAAACATCGGTGGCAGCCGGGCCGGTTCATACAGAATAGGCGGAGATGAATATCCTATCACTGTCCGCTTACGCCCCGAAGACCGGCTAAGTACACTCGATATCGACAATATTTCCATTCGTACTCCAGATGGTGGGGTAATTCCGGTATCTGCTGTTATTAAAAAACAAAGTGGGCGTGGCCCAGAAGATATTAACAGGATTAACGGGCAGCGAGTTACCAATATAACCGCAAATCTTGAAAGCGGTATAGCCCTCGGTGATGCCGTTGAAGCTATTCAAGAAGAATTATATGATTTCCCGTTACCTACCGGATTTTCAATTGTATATGGCGGTGAATACGAAGAACAACAGAAAGCTACAGCCGATTTCACCATGTCCATTATCATGGCGCTTATATTAATTTATATGGTAATGGCCGGACAGTTTGAACGATTCATTGATCCATTAGTGGTCATGTTTTCGGTACCATTGGCTATGATTGGCGTTATCCCCGCCCTATTGCTTACGGGTACCACACTCAATATTCAAAGCCTGATGGGAATGATCATGCTTATTGGTATCGTAGTAAATAATGCCATTGTTCTGGTTGATTACATCAACTTAATGAGACGAGAAAAAAATATGCCCGTTTTCGAAGCCGTAATTGAAGCCGGACGATTACGCCTGCGGCCTATTTTGATCACAACACTGACTACCGTTCTTGGACTCCTTCCCCTTTCATTTGGAATAGGTGCAGGTGCCGAAATTCAGGCTTCTTTAGCCCGAGTGGTAATTGGCGGGCTCACAGCTTCAACACTCGTAACGCTGGTATTTATTCCGGTTGTTTACGTTTCTGTTGATATTTTACTTGAAAAAATAAAGGCCTTAAGCTGGAATCCGTTTGGTGATGCCAAAGAAGTTGAATTAGCCCAATAGTTCAAGGCAAATAAGTGGATATGTAAATATGGAATCCTTATCTACAGACTCCATATTCACTTATTCCTTAATCAATTAACATGAGTACCTGGACCCTAAAATCCATTCCACCCCACGACTGGTTTCTCTGCCTTGATGTGGAATCCTATTTCGATCATGAACACGAACCCGAAAAAGTTTTTGAGGAAGGATTCACCCGCCCTATTCCTATTGGTGATTCTGATGTGATTGTCACGGTGTTCTTTAACGGTGATCCGGAAAATCCGGAATTTCATATTGAAACGGCAGAATCCCTCTCAAAAAAAGAAATCACTTTAGCTAATATAAGTTTGGCTAAAATTCTGGGTACAGATATGGACATTCGTCCCTTATACGATCAGGCAAAAGATGATGCGGTTTTAGGTGATAAACTCATGGACTTGTATGGGCTAAAAAGAATGACCCGCAGCAATCTTTTTGAGGATATTTTGTACCGTATTGTGCAGATGCAAATGAATCACAAGCCCACCGCCAAAAAGATGATGTTCAAAATTCGTGAAGCCTACGGAGCGGCTTTAATGATTGGCAAGCAATCACTGCCCGCATGGCCCCGGCCTCACCAACTCATGAAAGCCGATCCGGCAAATATCCGAAAACTTGGCCCTACCCTTCGTAAAGGCCAATATTTAGTGGGATTGGCGGACGACATTGTAGCCGGAATTGTAGATATGAATCATTTAATGGAATGTGAGCCCCGGGTTTTTTATGATGAGATCACTAACATCAAAGGCATTGGCCCAACCTCGGGTCAAGATCTTATGATGATGCGCGGCCGGACTGATGCTGTTTTCCCATCTAATAAAAATGGTGATGAAGAAAAAGGCCTGCGCCGGTGGATTATTTATTCCTACGGAGAAGATCCTCACAACACTTCTGAAAAACGATTCCAGGAACTCATCCAAAACTGGAACGGCTATGAGGCTGCTGCGCTCGAATTCCTTTATGTGAATTATGTTTTGAAGGAAAAGGAAGAGCAGGCGAAGAAATGACTACATGTTCAACCATTGTTTCCAGACCGAATAATCTTGTTTAATTAACTCCTCCGGCCAGTAACCATACCATTCGTAGCCGCCGCGGCGTTCCGGATTTACTTCCGCCATCGAGTACACTTTTTGACCTTCCCGAGTGCTGAAAAACGGAGTATTATCTTCGATTTCATAATAACGCGCCCAAATGGTTTTGGCGGAAAAATCGACCACTACTTCTCTGTCAATATCGAGGTTTTGGCCGGGATAAGTGTCCGGGGAAATCTGGATAGTATCCACACGGATATTTTCCAGGCCGGATTCTTTAAACCAGGCGACCGCACTTTCCACTGCCTCAATAATTCGTTCATCAGGATTTTCGATCCGCATCAAGAATTCCACAATAGGAACTGATTCCCGCGTAACCACACCGGGATGCTCGTAAGACCTCCCTTGCACCGGCTCCAGGGTTTCATGGTCATGCTGTTGGGCCCATGCTTTCCTCTGCCCATTGGTTTCGATCTGGCAGCGAAGTGTCACATCCAAAGCCCTCTCAAAAGCATTCATCAATTCGTCTCTCGTCATCGGTTCCAGCCAATCGTAATATGGCTGTTCATATTTGATATCGAGTAATACATCCATAATGCCAACCATAATATTATCGTTGAAGGTAATGGCATCCATATCCCAGCCACGCCAGCCGCCACTTTCATGTTGTGTATCTAAAATATATTGCAATCCCTTTTCCGTACTTTTTCTGTAATTATCCTTTCTGGTTTTAACATACATTTTCGCCAGGAAATCGACTTGCGGATGCGTATTATCATTATCGAAAGTGCTTTGAGCGTCAAAATCACTTAAGGTTTTTTTCAGAGAGTCCATGTCCACATCAGCCAGCCAGTCGATATTTTTGGGCCAGCCGCCGTCTTCATTCTGGAACTGTACGAGGTTATCGGCTATGCCTTTATAATCATTCGTATCCAGCCGGCTGTAATCCAGATCTTCAGCAAAAAGTTCATAGTGATGGATGCCATCAGCAAACTTTCGCAGGTTAATATCAAAATCCTGATGTGCCTCATTGGAATTCATGCATCCGGTTAGCAGCAGGATAATAGACAGGCCAGAAATAAAATTTCTAATCATAAAAGTTATTGCATTAGTAATACTATAAAATCAATTTTTTAGGCAATTCACTCAAAACATTATTATTCAAAAGCACTGATCTTTTTTTTGTAATCAAGAATGAATTTAATTGCTATAAATAATATGGTACCCGGTATAATCACCCAAATCATCCACCACTCCATCTGGGATTTAAATGAATGTTGTGTTGCAATTAAAACTAAATAGGCCAGATAAGCAGCATAATAAATCAGAAAACCAGCTGCTTCTATTCTTCCCAACTGCTTACCAGGCCAGAACAAAGGCAGGCAGGCAATTATCACTATAATCATAACCGGCATATCAAATTTTATTGCATCCGGTGAAACGCTAATTACTCCCGGGGCAATTACGATAGTTAATCCCAGCGTAAGTAAAATATTATACAGGTTACTGCCCAACACATTGGCAATGGCTGTATCGTAATCTTTTTTTCGTGCTGCAGATACCGAAGTGGCTACTTCGGGTAAAGAAGTACCTATGGAAACTATAGTCAGACCAATAATCAATTCTGATACACCCAATATTTCAGCAATGGTAACCGCGGCATGAACCATCAACCGGGAGCCGGCAACAATCATGAATAACCCAACAAGCAACAGAAATATATATTTGGTATAGAAGAATGCAGGATTGTTCTTCAAAATATTTATTGCGGCCTGTGATAGTTCTTCACGATGATTATTCTTTCGATCGCTTTTTATCTGGAAGTACATGTAAATAGAGTAAGCCAGCAAGGCCAACAAAATAAATACCCCATCTAACGGTGATAATACACCGTCCATAGCCAACACATACATTAAAACACTGGCGGCAATTACCATGGGGACATCTCTCTTTATGATCCGGTTTGTGATGGCAAGGGGTGCAATTAAACCGGTGATACCAAGAATGAGCAAAATATTTGAAATATTACTGCCAATAATATTCCCCAGCACCAAATCCGGCCGGCCCTCAATAGCAGCCTGAAGGCTTATTGCCAATTCCGGTGCCCCGGTTGCAAAAGCAACTACGGTAAGCCCCATAATAACCGGCGAAACTCTCCAGGCAATTCCGAATTTATCCACCGATTTCAAAAACAGTTCAGCTCCGCCAATCAATAAAGCTAAGCCAGCTACAAAAATTATTACTGTCATCCTGTAATTTTGAGAATTTCTTTAATTACCCAAAACTACCACAATTTAAATTTCAAAGTGAATAAAGAACTAAATAAACCAGGACAATATTTTGGATACAAAGCAGAGGTTTTCAAAACTATTCTTTTCTATCATTTGCCTATATTCCAATAAATTATAATTCAACTATGAGAAAAATGAACCTTAACGCAATCCTTGCCACTTTATGCCTTTCATTATTTATTGCATTTTCGGCTCAGGCACAACGTACTATTATCCACGCCGGTACTTTAATTGATGGTGTTTCAGATGAAGCCAAAAATGAGCAAAGCATCATTATTGAAGAAAATAAAATAACAGCCATTGAAGATGGTTACGTGAATCCAGGCGATAACGACAAACTAATAGACCTGAAATCAAAAACAGTACTTCCGGGGCTTATTGATCTTCATGTCCACCTGGAAAGTGAAACTAATCCCCAAAAATATCTGGAAGCTTTTACCTTTAATGAAGCTGACTTTGCCATGCGATCTACAGCCTATGCCAAACGAACGCTCATGGCTGGATTTACCACCGTTCGCGAATTAGGTGGATCAGGAGTAAATATTGCACTCCGAAATGCTATTAATCAAGGTTTTGTAGAAGGGCCAAGAATTATAACCGTTGGGAAATCCATCGCTACAACCGGTGGACATGCCGACCCCACAAACGGCTGGAAACAAGATTTAATGGGAAATCCAGGACCGCGTGAAGGTGTAGTTAACGGAGAGGCAGATGCCCGTCAAGCCGTTCGCCAACGTTACAAAAATGGAGCCGATCATATCAAAATAACCGCTACAGGCGGCGTTTTGAGTGTAGCCAAATCGGGAGATGCCCCGCAGTTTTTTGAGGATGAGCTGGATGCTATTGTTCAAACCGCCAAAGAATACGGAATGCATGTAGCCGCACATGCCCACGGAACCGAAGGTATGAAACGGGCCGTTGAGGCGGGGGTATTAACTATCGAACATGGTACACACATGACGGAAGAAGTCATGGATTTAATGATCGAAAAAGGTACCTACTATGTGCCAACCATAACAGCCGGAAAATGGGTTGCAGAAAAAGCTAAAGTGGAAGGGTATTACCCGGATTTAGTGGTTCCTAAAGCTTTGGAAATCGGGCCAAAAATTCAGAACACTTTTGCCAAAGCCTATAAACATGGAGTAAAAATTGCTTTTGGCACCGATGCCGGTGTCTTTCCACATGGACTCAACGGACAGGAATTCCGCTATATGACCGAAGCCGGAATGCCGGTTATAGAAGCCATAAAAAGTGCTACCATAACAGCGGCAACGGTACTTGGTTTACAGGATCAGATTGGAACAATTGAGGCTGGAAAATTTGCCGATATTGTGGCAACAGATGATAATCCACTGAATGATGTATCTACTCTCGAATTTGTTTCTTTTGTGATGAAGGGCGGCAAAGTCTATCAGAATTAAATGGTAGCCAAGTCTACAAAACAAAGGGTAATTAAACGTTTACAATGGACTTCCCAGGTGGAAGGAATTAATTTTGTAATGTTCCTTGGGATTCTGGCGTTTTTAAACTTTAGTTATACCGTTTCGAACCTGTATATACTATCCTATGGATTACTATTCATGTGTTTCATCCTGTTTCAAGGCACATATTATTGGTGGAAGAAACTTTCCGTTTTAAAGGGAAAATCCATCAATCAGACAAAAGTACTACGACGATTTCAGTCATTTAAAACAATGAATGAAATCGGGATTGTCCTCATTCCGGTTGTCATCGTCCTGCAATGGTATGCATCGGGCAGGCAGTTAAATGGAAGCAACTTTCTTATTTGGGGATTTTTAGCCAACGGTTTCGCTATTCTTGAACATATCAATTATTACCACAAGCAGATAATGCTTGATAATGAACATGATGTCAATTTTGTGCTTCGCAACCGAAAAATTAAAGAAGCTTCCCTCGCTAAAGATTTACGGGAACAAAAAATTTAGAATTTGAGAACACTATCATGAAATCCAATGAACTGAAAGAAATACAAG
This sequence comes from Balneolaceae bacterium, assembly GCA_040878765.1. Classification (GTDB taxonomy): domain Bacteria; phylum Bacteroidota; class Rhodothermia; order Balneolales; family Balneolaceae; genus Gracilimonas. Next base: position 26,193 of record JBBDLQ010000026.1, read on the forward strand.
CCCCGCTCAAAGAACGATATAAAGAGGATCCGAATTCAGCTATGGTGACATTGAAAGCAAAATCCCGAATTGGGGAAGGCATTACCTGTAAGGTGGAAACAGGTAAAGCCATGGTTGAAGCAGGCTTGCATCCGGCCACGGGTGGTGATGGCTTGGC
>JBBDLQ010000026.1:26449-43796 GCA_040878765.1 Balneolaceae bacterium
GTAAAGCCATGGTTGAAGCAGGCTTGCATCCGGCCACGGGTGGTGATGGCTTGGCCGTATGTTCGGGCGATATGTTGTTAGAAGCCCTCTCAGCTTGTGCCGGCGTAACCATAGGTGCCGTTGCCACTGCTATAGATTTTAAGCTGAAAGATGCGGTCATTCATGCCGAAGGTGACCTGGATTTTCGGGGAACCCTTTCCGTGGATAAGTCAGCCCCTGTTGGCTTCAAAAACATTCGTCTTACTTTTGAAATTGATACCGAGGAAGATCAAGAGAAAATTGATACCTTGATCAAACTTACTGAACGGTTTTGCGTAGTCTATCAAACCTTGGCTTCAGGAAATGAAATTAAAACTGCCGTTTTATCCTGAGTTTAAACTAAAATCAGGCTGAGTTTTCATTAATCTTATTAAATAAATATGAGCATATTACGAATCATCTTTGCAATTATACTACCTCCCCTGGGTGTCTTTTTAACAGTTGGAATTAAAGGGGCTTTTTGGCTGAATATTTTGTTGACGATCTTAGGATTTCTGCCAGGCATCATTCATGCCATTTGGATTATAGCCAAACATGATCAATAAAATTCACTCAAAGGAACATTATTCCGATCATTATTGTAGATTTAAGTAAACACAATCATTAAAAGGATGCTTTATGACTGTAAAGGATATTAAAGAACAGCTCAAGTCTGCCAAAAATCCGGTAGCCAAATCATTTCATATTGGAGATCATTTTAAGGTACTGCTCTTCGGTTTCAACAAAGGGATGAAGCTGGAAGATCATAAAGCCCATCACCCTACCAAGTTATTGGTCTTGGAAGGTGCTGTCATTTATCATCAAGAGAAAAAAGATATCCGGATGAAGCAATATAACGAAGTAGATATTCCTGCTGAAATGCCCCATTCTGTTGCGGCTTTAGAAGATAGTTTGATATTGCTTACCCAAGGATAAAAAGCTAAGATTACAGAACGTATTTTTGATATTTTCAGATAATATTATTTCAACAAACTCCTTTATTGATAGTAAATAAACTCAAATAGTTAGTTTGCTTCTACTATTACTTCCGAATCAAACACCTTAACATCCGCCCACAAGTGGCTGTATTCATCAATAAATTCCAGGTGAATGGGATGCTCGGCATACACCATATAATCGTCCATGGTTTGGAACCAGGAAGAAATTGAATATCCAAATGAGTGGTCGGTCACATCACGTTCTGCTGTTTCTCCCGGTGTTCCAATTTGATAAAAATAAACCTCATCAATGGATAATAGCTTTTGCAATCCCTCTTCAAAATCTGCTTTTTCCTCCTCTGTCACATCCTCATTCAGGTAGAAATAAACGATGTGCTGCAACATTCCAACCGTGGTTTTTGACTCTTCCACATTTTCATTCGATTGGTCAACTTCAGGCTGACATGCAGCCAGAAAAAAAACAGACAGTATAAATACGGATAAGCGTGATATCATTTTCATGAAATTCAATTTTGAGTGATATGTACAGTATTGTATGGGATTAAGATACATGAAGACTGCTTTTATTCACAATTTCGTGTAAATAAACTTACAAAGCCTGGATGAATACATCATCACAAAATTCCCCCCATTTTGTTTGGCCAAGGAATTTCACTTTTCGAGCCGCTTTAGAAAGGCATTAAATTGACGCATCAACAAATCACTTTTTATGAAAATGGATTTGTGCAAAGTATGTATCGAATAAATACCTAAAGCATTTTTAAAACCAAGGCAACCCTTCTTTCTTTAGTGCTGTATAGGTTTATATAATCAGAATCATATTACATCTAACAGGCAAACTTAATACTATATGATGATACCCCGGAAACCCCTTTCTATTGTTTTTTATCTTTTAGCTTTCACTTTATGTATTTCATTTTTTGCTTGCAGCAATAACACCTCCGGTACTGATAATGAAGATGATAATCAGGATCCCTCTGAAGTTCGGGTGGAGATGCTAAGCGTGTCTTTCTCTCCTAAAAATATTGAGATTGAAGTGGGCACAACGGTAAGGTGGGTTAATGTAAGCAGTGTAGGGCATACGGTAACAAGCGGTACTGATGGTGAGCATGATGGGAAATTTGACAGCGGAAATGTCCCGCCTGATCAATCTTTTTCTTTTGAATTTAATGAGGCCGGAATATATGATTACTACTGTATTCCTCATTTAAATAATGGAATGGTCGGGAAAGTTACGGTAGTAGAGGGCAGCGATGATTAGTGCTTTCTTACTTTCCATATTACTTTTTTTTCAGCCTGCGGTTCATCATTCTTTTAATATTGCTGATACCGTCTATTATTCAGATTCCGGTTATGCTGAGTTTACCTCAACAGTCCCCCTTCATACTTTTACCGGAGAATCAGATCATTTGACCGGAATGATCGATCTCAATGAAAATCTTATCGATTTCTACATTGATTTAAATACGCTGAAAACGGGCATTGAGCGCAGAGACAGGGATATGTATCAAACACTGAATGTGAAAGATCATCCTTTTGCAGAATTTACCGGGTCTCTTGATTCTACCTATTCAGCCATTTCTGATTTTCACCAAAAGCAATCTGTTACAGCTATTGGGGAGTTTACTATTAATGGAGTGATACAAAATTTGGAAGTGGAAGGGTTCCTTCATAATCAGGATGGGAATTTGATATTAGTAGCAGAGTGGACCTTATCAATCAGTGATTATGATATTGTGCCTCCTGGAATACTATTTTATCGCGTAAATGAAATTCAGGATATTAAAATCGAGGTCACATTAAAGCCGATACCAAAGAGTAGCCTAGAATAAAAATATTAATTGAAAACGGACCAAATGAGATCATTTCATAATTTAAATAAAAAGCTGTTATCCGGAATAATTTTACTGTTTTTCTTTACTTCTGCAGTTAGTGCACAATTACCCAGGGAGCGGGTTCAGACGGATGACACCATAGACCGAATATTCTGGGCATCAACCAATATTGGCATAAGCACCATTCATAATGTAGCAAAGAACAATCTCGAGAGCTCTGTTATGCATACTTTTGGGTTGGTCAGAGGTGGAATTGACCGTTTTTACGGCCTGGACGACGGAGCAAATACTAAGCTTGGAATTGATTATGGCATTAGTGATAAGTTTTCAATTGGGCTTGGCAGAATGACATTCAATAAAATTGTTGATATCAGAACGAAGTATAACATCCTGCAGCAAACGACTTCCGGTAGTACGCCATTAAGCCTTGGAGTAAAAGCATCGTTAGGCATAACTACGTTATCCGGCGTTAATTTCGAATTTTCAGAACGCCTCAGTTATTTTGCATCTATAATGGCTGCCAAAAAATTTGACCGGCTCAGTGTGCAAATTACCCCCATGATTGCTCACTTCAACCGGGTAAATTCAGGAAATGAAAATCAATTACTGGGTCTTGGATTACTACTTAGTTACCAAATCAATAACCGTTTTACGGTAAGTACGGAATATTTACCGGTACTTGGAAACCGGAATCCATCTACTTATGACGCAATGGCCGTTGCTTTAAACATTGACACAGGCGGACATGTTTTTCAGCTATTTTTAACCAGTTCACAGTGGCATAACGAACAATTTATAATGGCAAATAACCGCGACCGGTTTTGGAAAGGCGATTTCAGATTTGGATTTAATATCCACAGGGTGTTTGGTTTAGGCGGGAAATAGTGAATTTTGTTGGCATATTAAAGCAACCCTATTACATAAAAACTTGTATTGAGAATTAGGAGCAATGATTAATTTTCATTTATATATACCTATTGTTTCCTAAAAACAGAATCCCTTTGCTTCATAATATTATCAAAGGTTGCAGAAAGCAACGTCGTGAAAGCCAAAAAGAGCTGTATGAAATGTTCTATGCCTATGGAATGAGCATTACCCTGCGGTATGCTGATTCCAGAGACCAAGCCGCTGCCATTCTAAATGATGCTTTCATGAAGGTATTTAGCCATATAAAGAAATTCGACACCAACCGGGAATTCAAGCCGTGGTTTCGCAAAATTGTGATCAATACCTCGATTAATCAATATCATAAAAATAAAAAGCATAACGAATTAACTGAAGCATTGTCTGATGAATACAACATAATGTCGGAAGAGAAAATTATAAGCGGTATTTCTTATGATGAGCTGATTGAAATGGTTCAGAAGCTAAGTCCCGCATACCGCACTGTGTTTAATTTGTTTGTAATTGAAGGATTTAAGCATGAAGAAATTTCTCAAATGCTTGAAATTTCCGTTGGTACTTCAAAATCAAATCTCTCTAAGGCAAAGAGAAATCTTAGAACCATGTTGGAAGAAAACTTAACCAAATGAAGCATTATGTCTGAACATGATAATCATAATGACCCGCTGGAACAGTTTTTCCAGAAGAAAGCTGAAGAATACGATATTTCTTTCCGGGAAAAAGACTGGCTTGATTTAGAAAAAAAACTGGATCATCAACAAGCAGTACGTTCTTATCAAAGGCGACTTAGGTGGGTTGCGGCTGCTTCGATACTAATCGTATCAGTTTTAGGATATTTCACATACCAGAATTATCAACAGATAGATTTATTAAATAAACAGTTAGATGAAAATATAGCTTCCGGAATTCTGCCTGATTCCACATCTGAGATTTCACCAGCCACCCCTGACCAACAGCCGGATACTGATGAAAAAGAACCGACCGGAATTAACGAAAATTTGGCTGAGAATTTCGAAGAAACAGAACCAGATTATGATCGCAATGAAGCAATTGCACAAGTTGTGACAGACTCCATTCAAATTAATGATGACATTTCTACCCTTTCTGACAATAGAGCTGAGGGTGGCATGATCGCATCCGCCCTCATAAGTACCACAAGTGCATCTGTTTCCTCCACAAATGATCCGCCGGCAACTGCCATTAGATCTGTATCTGCATTTCAGGAATCCGGAATTTCGGCTTCCCATTGGAATAATTATCCCGAAAATATCACTGATCCCAATTTACTCTCCAGGATTGATTTAGGGTTGATCATTTCCCCTGATTTAAGTTCGGTAGGTGGAATTTCAGCATTGCATGATCCGGGTTACAAAATTGGATTAATGGCCGGTTATATGCTGAATTCAAATCTATCTTTATCTACCGGTATTATTCATTCTAAAGTCAGGTATAGCTCAGGTAGTCAGGGTTACAGGCCTCCCGCTAACTGGAGTTACTACAATCAACCTGACGGAATTGCAGCCGAATGCTTTATTCTTGATATCCCGGTTAATTTGAAATATGACTTTCATCAGTTTAATAAATCCAGGTTATTCGCAACGGCCGGTTTATCCACTTACATCATGTTAAGTGAAGATTACAGGTTTGAATATGATTATAGTACGCCCGGACAAACCGAAAGTCTGAATGAAAAATCGGGAAAAGCTCATTTACTAAGTAATGCGGGATTTTCTGTTGGTTATGAACTGGATATACACCAAAGCTGGAACCTCAGGGTTGAACCATTTATAAAATTACCGCTGCAAGAAGTGGGTTGGGGAAATGTGAAACTGTATTCTGTGGGTAGCTTTATCTCAATTAATTACAAGCTTTAGGACGGTTGATCTAATTCTCTGTTTATTTAAGCATTTCCGGCCTTATTGAAATTAATTTGCGTAACTGAATAGTTACATATATATCTGTAACCAATCAGTTACACATTAATTACTTTTTATGCCTCAGGATGTTTTCCATGCTATTGCCGATCCCACTCGCCGGAAAATCATTGATTTACTTGCCCAAAAATCTATGGCGGTGAACGACGTAGCTGAGCGGTTTGAAATTAGCCGCCCTGCAGTTTCCAAACATATCAAAATATTAAACGAATGCGGGTTAGTTGTGATCCAAAAAAAAGGCCGGAAACGATATTGCCGTGCTGATACCCGCAAGCTTCAGGAAGTACTTGAATGGGCCTACCGTTACCGGAAATTCTGGAATGAAAAGCTGGATGCACTGGAAGTGGCTTTGGGTGAAGAGGAGAAACCGCACAACTGAATCATTAAACGTATAAGACATGAATTCAAATAAGACAAAACACCGAATCTTTACTACCAGCTTTGCAAGTGTATATCCCCATTATATTGCTAAAGCGGAGAAAAAGGGGCGTACAAAAGCCGAAGTTGATGAGATCATTCTTTATATGTGAAGCATCTATTCCAACTGGTTTTAGATGTTCAATCAGCTTATAGGAAAGATTGTTGTCGATCAGAAATTTCATGCCGGACGCAACAATCGGGTATGTTTTTCAGAGTCGGAAGCATAATCAAGACAGGCTGTTATGTCTTCCTTGGTAAGTTCGGGAAAATCTTCGATGATTTCATCGGGCGACATCCCAGCGGCAAGATATCCGAGTACATCATACACAGTAATTCGCATTCCCCGGATACATGGCTTGCCACCTCTTTTACCTGGCTCAATGGTGATGATTTTTTTGTAATCCATAATATGAGGGTTTAAATAGTAACCGTTTTAAGATACATTTTTTAGCAATCAAACCACAGGATACCATCATGAACAAACAAAACGGCATTTTTTCCAAACCTGACACCATAGAATTTGAACGGTTGTTACCGGGGCCACCCGAACGTATTTGGGACTACCTGACCAAATCGGAATTGAAGGCAAAGTGGCTTGCAGGCGGTGATGTAGAACCACGTGTAAATGGTAAGGTTGAATTCCGGTTTCAGCATAAAAATCTGTCAGAAACTGATGATCCTATACCCGAAAAGTATAAAGCTATGGGAGACGGAACCTATTTTGAAGGTCGGGTTACGGAATGGAATCCGCCCCGCAGACTTAGTTATACCTGGGGCGAAGAAAACGGAGAAGAATCAGAGGTTACCTACGAACTTATTCCCAAAAAGGATAATAAGGTTCTTCTCAGATTAACACACCGCAGACTTGGAGATGATCCGACAACCCTTATCAGTGTGGGTGCCGGCTGGCATACGCATTTAGGTATTCTCAGTGATGTACTGGCAGGAAAAGAGCCTGCGGGTTTTTGGAAAGTACATATACCTCTGGAAAAGGAATATGAACGGATTGTTGGTGAGCAGTAAAACAATTAAAAAATATCATTGAACAAATTTCAGATATGTGGACGATAAATGAGGTTGAAACCTCTGATAATAATGTGAAATTCCAGATACAGAAAAAAGGGAAACTGATTTCAAATAAGCAATTTTTAGACTTGTTGAAGGATTCTAAAGATTTTCAAAAATTCTATAATGACTATTTAGCAAGTTCAGGCTTTGAAGCTTTTTTCTGGGAAAACAAACCCATTACTAAGCAAACACTTGAAAGTGCATATGAATGTAATCTGGTGAAAAGCGATTTCCTGGCGGGTGTTGCACCTGATAATAAATCATTCAATCAATATTTTCGGGATGATAAACCTGTAGTCAGTTTTCCCAATCTTGGAAATGATGCACAGTTAGTTGCCCCATGTCCGGTTAAAAAATATTCTGTTTACACCCATATCGGTAATTTTGTAAGACGAGCTGATGATAGACAGTTACATGAATTCTGGAAGAAAGTTGGACAAGAAACATTGAAACAGATCGGTTCAAAACCCAAATGGCTTAGTACCTCGGGTTTAGGTGTTTTTTGGCTGCATGTTCGGATTGATACTTATCCCAAATACTATCAAACCAACGAATACAAATTTCTTTAGCAAAAAAACGCTCCGACGCAGAGCGTGCGGAGCGAGGGTAACAATATAATTCTAACACCTTGAGCCTAATCCCCCCCTCGCTCCTGACGCTCTGCGTCGGAGCGAATAGTATGGTTCAAGTTTTGTAGCCGATGGGTGAAGCCTGGAATACCTTATTTAACCAGTAGCATTTTCTTCATTAAATGCTGTCCATTACCGGTTGAAAGCCGATAAATATAAACACCGCTTGAGAGATTTCCTGCCTCAAAAGTAACCTGATGTTCTCCGGCAGCTCTACGTTCACCATTAACTAAAGTAGCTACTTCCCGTCCCAGTAAATCAAAAACCTGAAGTGTTACAGAGCTATTTTCGGCCAATTGATAACTGATCACCGTTGAAGGATTAAATGGATTCGGATAGTTTTGCCCGAGTGAAAAAGCCACAGTCTGATCCAAACGCTCATCATCAATACTTACAAGCGGCTCAAACTCAAATCGTGTCCAAATGGGATAATGATCTGATGTTGAACTCAGGTAACTTCCAATATAATTTGTGTTTTCTACCCGTTCAGTACCTTCAAAATACTCGTCCGATAATTCGGAAGTTATAGTGATATGATCAATGAAAGATCCAACAGACTGAGAGGCCAACCCTTTATCCTCAAGGTTTTTAGTGATGATGGTATATTCACTGTCGTCCAGGAAATTCTTGTAAGGAGAATCTTCTCCGGAAGTAATGGATCCATTTATGGTATCATTATAATCACCTATAAAAATAACATTATCATCTCTGCGCATATTATCCAGGTATAGCTTTAATTCACGGGAGGCATTGGCTCGCTGATCATAGGAACCTAGATCATCAAAAGCTTTTGCGTGAATGTTGTAGGAATAAATTTCCCTGTTTATTCCATTTATGGTTGCGTTAAACTGGAAGAATAACGGGAAACGACCGTTGGCCCAGTTTGATGTGGTCATGTTATCCGTAATCATTCCGGAATCCAGAGAATCAATAGTTGCTCTCTTAAACAAATATGCTGTCTTCTGAGTTTGAGAAAAGCTTGCGATAATTCCACCGTAATCCTCCAGTGAATCAATTAATGTCGCAAAACGCGTGGTATTTGCAATTTCCTGGAAGGCATATAAATCAGCATCAATTTCATTGATAACTGTAATGGCGTTGTTGAACTGAGTATCCAGATCCTCTGGTCCGTTACTGCTAGACCCAAACCATTCTATATTCCAGGTTACCACTTCAAAAGTTTCATCTTTGGAAATATCTTCGCCTGGATAAATGATTTCTTCAACCCCAAGATCATCCGTAAAACGGGGCTTTAATTGGTAATCCCCTGCAAATTTATCTATAACACCTACTATATTAATCGGACCATCAGGTAAAGTTGCACCAGCAATGTCGGTATCACCATCAATCCGTAAAACGCTGGTTCCTGATTGATCCGAAATATCATAACTACTTTCTCCCTGCAATGAACCTGTATGATCAACATTAATGTTTGTGATTAACACAAGCTGAGATTCAAATTCTCCGGAATTCAACTGTTGAATGGTAATTTGCGTTGGTTTTAACTGCTTGCTTTCAACATCAAAAATCTCGAAAGAGACATCATTATCATTAGGAGTGGTAGTTATCTGTATAGAGAATTCGTCAGGGTTATCCGAAGCATAAGGCGGATAGTATAACGGGCCGGATATTTGTACCGAGTCGCCAATTTCAACTTCGCTGTGCAGGGGTGAATAGTAAACAGGTATCGCGCCGGTACCGTCCTGAATATGAACGGGTCCGCCAAATTCGTTGGCAACTGTTACTCTTCCCGCAACGGTTACCCTGGTTTCATAAGGCAACTCGCGGGCTTCGGCTATTGATATTGCATCCCCGTCTGCAAAACCTTCACCAGAAAGATTTAATGAAAATGTAGCAGCGTTAGCCGCATTACTTGTTATTTCAAGCATTCCCTGAAACGGGCCTTCACTATCTGGGGAAAATGTTAAGGTCAATTCCGTATTCTCATTGAAGGCTAGGGACGAATCTGCCAAATCAGAAACACTAAATTCAACACCTTGAGATGTTACAGAAGCAAGTTCCAGGATTTCTTCTCCCCTGTTTTTGATAGTTACCACTTTCTCACGCTGACTATTGCTTGAAGTAGAAGGAAACTGAATAACACCTTCATTTGAAACTTCCTGCCCGTCTACAAAAACATTTATCGTGGCATTTTCTTCGGGTGTGATAAAATCAGTAATTCTTAAGTCATCTATATTTATCCTACCGCCATCGGTTTTATTAATACGAAAGCGAATATTGCCCTGAACTTCAACCGGAAATGTATAAGAATCTAAGCTATTTGTTAGGGTTACCGGATCCCCCAAAGCTGTCCAGCTTCCTCCATCATCCGTTGAGTAATGAACTTGAATCACTCCGCCGCCATCACCACTAAAGTCAGAGTTGCCAGATAAAAATGTCAGCTCATTAGCACCATCAGTTTTATTGAATTCCATTCTCAAAAACCCATCACGAATCCTTACAGAGTAAAATCCATTTTTCAAATCTCCATTTCCATCACTTCTAATCAGAGCATCTTCCAAATACCAAGTTCCTGTTTCAAGGTCTGCAGTTCCCCCCGCGTAACCAAGTTTTTCACCAGATTCAAAATCTTCAAAAAGCTGTGCCTGGGCTGGGTTTATAGATATAATTAAGGCAAAAAGGATAATAACTGAATAGTAGATTTTTCTCATAAGAATGAAGATAACTTATTTATTTTTTGGAACTCAAAGTATAGGGTTTTTATTAATCGGGTGCGTAGTTTAAATGTGAAATTTTACATAATCACTTTTATAAATCCATAAAAAAAGGCTTGATCAAATTCTTGATCAAGCCTTTAATAGCATTATTTCAATATGAAAGGATCAAGGTAACTTAAGCTACCTGAAACTCAATAGATTCAGCTTGAAATGCCTCATCTAATGGGGTATCGGCAATGTGATTCGTGTAATTACTAATCGTCTTGAGAGCAACGATTATATTTACTTCCAGCACATTTTGCTTGGTGTATCCTGCATCAATAAAAGCCTGCAAATCACTTTCACTTACATGTCCTCTTTTTTCAACTACTGTTCGAACATAGGTAACCAGGGAATTTAGTTTTTCGTCAGGAACCTGTTCGCCGTTACGTACTGCATTTACGATCGACCCATCTACTTTTAACTGATTCTTTAAAACAGTAGAGTGGATTGCTGAACAATAATTACATTCATTTTCTATGCTCACGGCTAATATCGCCAGCTGTTGTTCTTTTGGGCTGAAACTTGTTTTACCAACAATTTCATTTAGTTTCAAATAGGCCTCCAGTGCGGCCGGTGCTTCTGCAAATTCACCTAAAAGATTAGGTACGAAGCCAAAATTTTCTTTAGCAGCACTTAATAATGGTTGTGATTTATCAGGTGCGTTTTCGGTGTTATAAATTTTAAAGTCCATAATAGTTTTAAATAATATTTATGAGAATTAGTAATTCAATAATGTGATTACTTGATGCGATGAGCAGGACTTTTATTACCATATTACTTTAAGTTAAAACCAATCATAGTGATAAGCTGCGTCTATGACTTGTACCCGTTAACTCTCTTAACTTTACATTTTAAACAATTGATTTTTATTGATACATCTAAATTACTGAGGAGAAACGATGATTTGGGCACTGAATAAATATCCCAAACTAATTTATTGTTTAAGCATACTCATTCAGCTCTTTCATTCCTTTTAGCAAAGCCTGATACTCTTCCCGGCACTCTCCGCAATTATCTAGGTGCTCTTTTACCAATGGCATGGCTTTTTCCGGTGATTTACCCAACAGTTTCATTTCGGCGAATTCATTAAGCTGATCAAAGCACTCATCACACCCAATTTCCGCTTCGTGAGTCATTGGAATTTTATTTAGCAATTTTTTTATAACGTCTTTATTCAATTTCATTTTTTTTACTATTTAGTCTCTTCTTAGATGCTTCCAGCTTCAAATATCTTACATTTGTTCAAGTATTTCTTCAGGATTCATTCCCTCAACTTCCATCCTGTTTTTTAATTTTAACCTTGCATCATGTACTAATTTATAGATGGCATTTCTATTACTTTCCATCATTTCCGCAACTACAGTCATGGGAATTTGATCGATCATTAACAATTGAATGACTTTTTGTTGCTTGTCCGTGAGTTCTTCCTCCATCATCCTCATAATTTTTTGCACTAATATGGATTCATGGGCAAGCTGATCGGGTCCGGCCTGTTCATGTTCAATTTCTACTGCAGCTTTTTCATCAGGATCATGACGGCTATGATCTTCCAGGGAAATATCCTTATATCGTTTTTTCCTGAGTTCCGTATATGCCTCTCTTACCGAAATCTTCATTGCCCAGGTAGTAAATTTACTCTCCCCGCGAAAGGTATCATATTTATCCAAAATTTTGAGAATAGAATCCTGGGCAATATCCTCAACAAAATCGTTTAGATCTCTGTCCACATACTTGTATAAGGAAGCTCTAAGCCCCTTAACCAAATGATTTCTCAGGTCACTAATGGCATTTTCATCGGGTGGTGGACTTAAATAAGAAATCCACTCCTCATTGGTATAATGGCTTTTATTTGATTTTTTACTGAACCAACTAAACATTCGCACCTACCTAACTCTATCGATTTTAAATACTAAATCATTTTGGCCAGCAAGGTACTGTATGAAGCCGAAATTTCACAATTTATTGATTAGATATGGTTAAAAATTATTTTGAAAATCAGCAAAGGATTTACTCTTATATGCATCAGAATAAATAAACTCTAACAACTGTTTAAGTTCATTTTTATCCATAAAACCTGGTTTACTGCCAATTACCGTTTCATCAAAATCCAGAAAAATAAAAGTAGGAGTAGCAAACAAATTCATTTGTTTGCTAAATGCTTTTTGGGTGATGTTCTCTTGTTGATACAACATGTTCTTACCTGATTCAATATCAATGCTGACAATATAAAAGTTTTCATTTAGCAGATACTGAATTTCCTTATCCGGAAAAACTTCTCTTTTCATACGTTTGCAAACTGAGCACCAGTCTGCCTCCATAAAAAGCATGATGGTCTTTTCATTTTTTTCGGCCAACTCAACTGCTTCTTCATATTCATGCCATTCTAATCCTATTCCCAAATCACTTTGAGCTATCAATGAATTTGTAATTGATTGTATAAATAAAAATACACAAGTAATTACAACTATTTTAATCTGGTGTACCATAGGTAAATCCCTTTTGAGCTTTCTTTAGGCTGAAGAATACCGAACCGGAGACTATAAATGTCGTAGTAGGTTGTGTTCCATCTAAATGTTGATAGATCGGAGCCTCTCCCCTCAACTGTATATTAATTTGTTCATGAATTTGATACCCAATCCCGGATTTTATATTCAACCATTCGCCACCGGTATTAGGTAATTTGAACTTATTCCTTTGATCCTTATTTGTTTTCCTGAACTTCATCTGTATATCAAATGATAAGCGATCAAACATGGCTCCGGTTACACCTGCCAGGGATACAAATTCATTCCCAAATCGATACTTATCTGTGCTATTAAATCGTTCGCTGGTTCCGGAATATCTAAAACTGCTGTTGAAATATACATTCATATTAATATATCTGAGTACACGGGAAGCAAATAACCAAGCAATTCCATCCCAAGCTCCAGTACCAGGTTGCATATCCGCATTCAGTGATAAATTATTAGCCTTTAATGAGGTAGTGGCAAATGGGATTTTCGTACCCATACCAATACTTACCTGATAAGGATTCCATAAATCTTGATTAATAAGATGATATTTGGCCATCACCAATCCATCTCCCAGTCCACTCGTTGTAACCGTATTCGAAGTATTTTGTATTTGAAGACCAGTTGTTCTTCTTTTCTCAATAAACGTAAATGTAGAAGTAAGCGAGAACCTGTTACTGATACCATAATTCAATTCTAATAGTGCTGTTTTTGTAGAACGTTCCTGAGTCAGGTTTTCAAGTTTATTACTTCCATTGTATAACTTTGAAATATTATTGTATTCCCAGGTTAAACCGGCTACCAAATTACCTTCAGATACCGTGGTAAAGTTTTGTGAACTAATTAAGGGAGCACCGGCACAGCTACAGGTTTGGGCACTAATATTTGTGCTGGCCAATAGGGTAATCATACTTATTATACAGGCTATGTACCTAAACATTGGTATTTAGTTTTTTTCGGCATCTGACCTCAATCATTAATCTTGCTACTAATTTATATAATCACAAATAGTGAATGTTTTAATAAATTATTTCAACAAATTCTTGTTACTCTGATGTTTTATCTCCTTCTCCTCTTACTTACATCAAAAATAATTAATGTAAGAATTCCTGATTTGAGTTCGTCTAATCTGCATAATGTTCAATTTAATACCAATATGAGGAATACAATATGTCAGTGCATAATTTAGGTATTTGGGTACTTCTGCTCTTCTTTTTTGGATGTAATCAGGTATCATCAAACAGTGAATCTGACGATACTAATAACCAGGAAAACCCTGATTCTGAGTGGTTAATTTCTTCGAATGAAGTAGTAGATGGCGGCCCGGGAAAAGATGGAATTCCTTCTATTGATTCACCAACATTTGCCCCGGCACATGAAATAAAATACGTGCATGATGAACGGCTAGTAATTGGGCTAAAAATTAGAGATGAAATACGGGCCTATCCACATCAGATTTTAGATTGGCATGAAATTGTAAATGATCAAATAGGTGATGAATATTTTTCCCTAACTTACTGTCCGCTTACAGGTACAGGAATGGTATGGGACCGCGTAATAAATGGTGAAATAACAGAATTTGGTGTATCCGGATTGTTATTCAGAAATAACCTGATTGCCTATGACCGTTTGACTGATTCCAATTGGTCTCAAATGCAGATGAGAGCTGTAAATGGCTCATTATCGGGCGAGTCTGTTAATAGTGAGTACAAAATGATCGAGACTACCTGGAAAACATGGAAAACCATGTATCCGGAATCTCAAGTATTAACAACAAATACCGGGTATGCCAGATCTTACTCCGGATATACCTATGGCGAAAGCTATCTCACAGACGATGAGTACATTTTATTTCCTGTAAAAAATGAAAATGATCGTCTTCCTAACAAAACAGTTGTACACGCATATCTCCCTGAAAATGTTGAAAATCATGAGCTTGAAATAAGAGTTTTTCTAAAGGAAGAAATGCCAGATCGCATACATGTTATAAATGAGGAGTATGCAGGTAATCATATTGTAGCAGCCGGAAGTGAACCACTTGATTTTTTAGTAACATATTACAGCATGCTTGAAGATGGTACGGAATTAGAATTCTCCCCCGTTCAAGATCAACTCCCTGTGATAATGAGAGATCAGGAAGGAACCGAATGGAATATATTTGGCGAAGCTGTGAACGGACCGCGGACTGGACAGCAATTACAGCCTACTAAATCATATAATGGCTATTGGTTTGCTATTTCAGACTTTTTCCCAAAAGCGTGTATTTATCCCAGTGTTAGCTGAAAAAAATATATTGATATATTAAAATAATTACTATGAATACTGCATTATGACAAAACATCTGCTTAAACATACCTGGTTGATAGGGCTCCTTTTTTTGGTAATTGGATTTGATGTAAATGCTCAAAATTTTGCTGACTGGAAGACTGATCTTTCAAAAAAAAGTATAAAATTAAGTGAACTCAAATCAGGCGGTCCTCCAAAAGACGGAATCCCTGCTATAAATAATCCCGAATTCATTTCCCAGAATGAAGCCACAGAATGGATAACGGAATCCGAACCCGTGATCGCTTTTGAATTTGATGGCAAAGCACGAGCCTATCCCCTGCAAATTTTGATCTGGCATGAAATTGTGAATGATTGGTTTGGGGAAATTCCGATTTTAGTCACCTTCTGCCCTCTTTGTTATTCAGCTATCGTTTTTGACCGTCGAGTTGATAGCGAAACTCATGAATTTGGCGTATCCGGATTTCTGCGTCACTCTGATATGATCATGTTTGACCGTAAAACTGAGTCACTCTGGCAGCAATTTACAGGCGAGGCATTAGTCGGCGATTATACCGGTAAAAAGCTTAAAGTATTACCAAGTCAACTCATGTCTTTTAATCAGTTCAAAGAAACCTATCCTGATGGAAAAGTACTTTCAAAGGAAACCGGCCATAGAAGATCTTACGGTCAAAACCCTTATGCAGGATATGATGATATCAACAACACACCACTTTTTATGGACAAACCGGAGGACGGCAAACTAAAACCCATGGAAAAAGTAATCGGTGTTCGTATTGATAATGCCCAAATTGCATATCCATATTCAATATCACAACAAGAAAGGGTTATTAATGATGAATTGAATGAAACTCCAATCGTAATTTTTCATACTGAAGGTGCACGTTCAGCTATGGATGCTTCACAAATATCACAATCCCGAAAAGACGGTACCACAGGTGTTTTCAATCGCAATCTTGATGACAAAATTCTCACTTTCTCATTCGAAGATGCAACGATAACCGATAACCAAACCGGGTCGAGGTGGGATATTTCGGGAAAAGCCATAGGTGGTCTCCTGGAAGGACAACAGCTAAAACCACTGATTTTCGGAGATTATTTTGCCTTTGCCTGGTTAGTTTTTTGGCCGGAAACAGAAATCTACAAACAACGATAAATTTTTCATGGAATCTTTTGATGTTATTGTAATTGGAACAGGACAAGCCGGCCCTTCGCTGGCCGCTCGATGTGCAACTGAAGGATTGAAAACAGCGATAATTGAACGGGATCAATTCGGTGGCACTTGTGTAAATACCGGCTGCACTCCTACCAAAGCAATGGTTGCCAGCGCCCGGGCGGCTTATATGGCACGTCGAGGTAATGATTTCGGTGTTGAGATTGGCGGCGACATTAAAGTGAACTTGAAAAAAGTAAAAGCCAGAAAAGATAAATTGGTACAAAATTCCACTAAAGGTGTTGAGGGCTGGTTAAGAGAAACTGAAAGCCTGACGGTAATTGAAGGACATGCCCGTTTTACGGACAATCGCACTATTCAGGTTGGAGATAGAATACTAACTGCCGATAAAATCTTCATTAACACAGGAGCCAAGGCTTTTGTGCCCTCTGCTCTACATGAAGTTGACTATATGACCAATGCGGAGATTCTGGATCTTGAAGATGTTCCTGAACATCTGATTATTGTGGGGGGAAGTTATATTGGGCTGGAATTTGGACAAATGTTTCGGCGATTTGGAAGTAAAGTTACCATTATTGAACAAGGGGCAACCATCATAGGGCGTGAGGATGAAGAAACCTCTCAAGCTTTGTTAGAGATACTACGGGAAGAAGGCATCAACTTCCGGGTGAATTCAAAATGTATAAGTGCCATCCAAAAGGATGGCGAAATCACTGTGAATGTCGATTGTGATACTGGTTCACCTCAGGTCACCGGCACTCATCTCTTGGCTGCTACCGGACGAAGACCTAATTCAAACAACTTGGGATTGGAAAAAACTAATATCGAAGTCAATAAAAGAGGATATATCTCTACAAATGACACCTTACAAACAAGTGTAGAGGGTGTTTG
>JBBDLQ010000027.1:0-6994 GCA_040878765.1 Balneolaceae bacterium
TTCGTTGGCTGCAATCAAACTGATTTAACCGATAAAACACCTCCCGTCAGTAAAGTTGAACAACTTGAGTGGACAAAAAACGCCAACATTTATGAAGTTAACGTCCGGCAGTATTCTGAGGAAGGAACCTTCGAGGAAGTTCGGAAAGATTTGCCGCGATTACAGGAAATGGGAGTGAAAATATTGTGGCTGATGCCCATTCACCCCATTGGAGAAGTTAATCGAAAAGGACCTCTTGGAAGCTATTATTCGGTGCAGGATTATAAGGGCATCAACCCAAATTTTGGAACTGAAGCTGATTTCCGGGCATTTGTTGATGAGGCTCATGAGCGGGATATGAAAGTGATCATTGATTGGGTTGCAAATCACACAGCTTGGGATAATCCGTGGACCGAAAATCCCGATTGGTACGAGTTAGATGAAAACGGGGGATTTATGCCACCGCGTGGAACCGACTGGACTGATGTTATACAACTTGATTTTGAAAATAAAGAAATGCGGTCTGCCATGACAGATGCACTCGAATATTGGGTTCGTGAGTTCAATATAGACGGTTATCGCTGTGATGTTGCCGGAAAAGTGCCAACCGATTATTGGGTAAATGCCATCGACTCCTTAAATGAAATTAAGCCGGTTTTTATGCTGGCGGAAGATGGTGAACCCGAATTATTAATAGAAGCATTTCACATGAATTACGCCTGGCAATATGCCCACACCATTCGTGAAATTGCCAAAGGGGAACAGATTCTGGAACATTTAACTGACTTGATGAATGATACCGAAGCCAACTATCCGTCTTCTTCTTACCGTATGTATTTCACAACCAATCACGATGAAAATTCGTGGAATGGAACTGATCCGGATATGTACGGTGATAATTTCGAGAATTTCGCAGTTTTATCAGCAACAATTGATGGAATGCCGCTGATATATAACGGTCAGGAATCTGGCCTGGATAAACAACTCGAGTTCTTCGAAAAAGATGAGATTGAGTGGAAGGAATACGAATATCAGCCATTTTACACTATGCTTTTGAATCTTAAAAAAGAAAACGAAGCACTTTGGAATGGAGATTTTGGAGGAGAGTTGGAAATCTACACCTCTCCGGAAAATACGTATGCTTACAAGCGGGAAAAAGGAGATGACTGGGTTTTTGTTTACCTAAACTTTGGAGAAGAATCAGTTAATGTTCCTATAACCGATTATGCACTTCCAGAAGATGCTTCCGGATATGAAATATTTTCTGATCAACTTCCTCCGACTGAAAACAACTATTTTGAAGTGGCACCGAATTCCTGGTTGCTCATTGCAAATGAATAATTAACTATCTGCAATGACCACTAAGGGAAAAACTTAGTGTCCTTTGCGGTACAAAAAAGATCAAACATGGAAAACCTGACTAAACGACCACGCCTGAGTTTTTGGGAAATCTGGAATATGAGTTTTGGCTTTTTGGGCATACAGTTTGGCTTTGCCCTGCAAAACGCAAATGTAAGCCGCATTTTCGAAACCCTGGGCGCCAGTGTTGATGACATTCCCATTTTATGGATCGCTGCACCGTTAACCGGATTGGTTGTACAACCTATCATCGGATATTTCAGTGACCGGACCTGGACTCGTTTAGGCAGAAGACGCCCGTATTTTCTTTTTGGAGCCATTGCTGCATCCATTGCCTTAGTGTTTATGCCGAATTCACCCATGTTGTGGGTAGCAGCTGGTATGCTGTGGATTATGGATGCCTCAATTAATGTATCAATGGAACCGTTCAGGGCGTTTGTGGGAGATATGTTGCCCTCCGAACAGCGCACTAAAGGGTTTGCTATGCAGAGTTTCTTTATTGGAACCGGTGCCGTGGTTGCATCCGCACTTCCGTGGATTTTGACAAATTGGTTTGGTGTAGCAAACACAGCGCCTGAAGGAATTATACCGCCTTCGGTTAAATGGTCGTTTTATCTCGGGGCATTTGCTTTTATAAGTGCAGTAGCCTGGACTGTATTCCGCACTAAAGAATATTCACCGGAACAACTCAAAGCATTTGAAAGGGCAGAAAAAGAAGAAATCGATGATGAGAATGTGCTTCGGGAAGTTCCCATTGAAGCGGGAGAGGGGCAAAGAAAAATTAATCTCGGCATCGTTTTTACTATTGTTGGTTTGATAACCACGTATTTCACCTACGCTTTTGAATTGGATAAAGAAGTGTATGTTGCCACGGGCGGCTTAGTTGCCGTAGGTATCATTTCTCTGTTTGCCGGGATGCTGCAAAAAGCCGGCAAAACTTCACAGGGACTGGTAGTAGTGATGCACGATATGATTAACATGCCAAAAACCATGAAGCAACTTGCTTTGGTTCAGTTTTTCTCCTGGTTCGCCTTATTTGCCATGTGGATATATACCACATCCGGGGTAACAGCTCACATTTATGGTACAAGTGATACAACTTCTGTTTTATATAATGAAGGAGCAGATTGGGTGGGTGTTATGTTTGGAGTGTATAACGGAGTAGCCGCATTAGTAGCTTTCGGATTGGCACCCATGGCTAAACTATTAAGCCGAAAATGGGTACATGCACTTTCACTTATTCTCGGTGGATTTGGCCTTATAATGATCTATTACGTTTCAGATCCTATGATGCTTATCGTTTCCATGATTGGAGTAGGAATAGCCTGGGCTTCAATTTTAGCTATGCCTTATGCAATTCTTGCAGGTTCCATTCCTTCCCAAAAAATGGGATTGTATATGGGAATATTTAACTTCTTTATTGTACTTCCTCAACTTCTTGCAGCTACCGTTTTAGGCTTTATTACCCGAACATTTTTTGGGGGTGAGGCTGTTTACGCATTAGTTTTAGGCGGAATTGTTATGATAATTGCAGCTGCAACCATGTATTTTGTAGACGACGTGGATGAAAATGTAGAGCAGATTTAAGAAAGTTGCAACAATGACTGGAAAATGTTGCAACATATAATTAAATTGGTTGCAACTGAAAAGAATTTAGAATGTCATGAGTAAAAAAGATAAAAAAGACATCGTATGGTTCGGGATGAAGCTGACGCCTGAAGAAAAAGCCAAAATTAAACTGCTGGCTGAGAGTAAGGGGGTATCTCAGAAAGAAGTTATCATGAACCTCGTAAACGAGGAAATGGTGGAATATAAAGTTGAACCCACACCCGGCTCTTTATTAGACAGGGCCAAGCATTTGGTTGGCTCTGTTGAGGGGCCAGGCGATCTTTCTACCAATCCAAAGTATATGGAAGATTTTGGCAAAAATAGTCTTAGTTGATACAGGTCCGATTGTTGCCCTGATCGATCGTCGTGATTCGAAGCACACCTGGGCTAGCGCTATGATGGATACATTTGATGCCCCCATGGTAACATGCACAGCTGTTATTACCGAGGCCGTATTTCTTTTAAATCATGCAAATCATGGGGTAGAAACACTATTTTCTTTTATTGATGAGGAAATAATTCAAGTAGAAAATCCTTATCCGACAAAAAAAGAATTGATACACCGTCTAATTCTGAAGTACCAGAATATGTCCTCCTCTTTGGCAGATCTGTGTTTGATAGCTATGGCTGAACAGCATAATGCCTCAAAAATATTTACTATAGACTCAGATTTTCTGGTTTACAGAGATTCTAAGGGAAACATAATTGATTTGATCTCACCCTATAAATCCTGATATGAAAAACATATTCGCCCTATTTGTATTACTGTTTACTTCTGTCATTTTTGTTTCCTGCTCTGAAAAAAAGTCTTCAGAACAGCTGAATAGTTATGATGCCCCTCAATGGGCTGAAGGCATCGTATGGTACCAAATCTTTCCTGAAAGGTTTAGAGACGGTGACCCTAATAATCAACCCAACAGAGAAAGGGCACGTGGGCCGGAAGGATGGCATCCCACTTCCTGGACTCAAGACTGGTACAAACGCGATAAATGGGAAATCAATCATACCGACGATTTCTATGCGGTGGTTCGGGAACGCCGTTATGGTGGAGACTTGCAGGGCGTAATTGATAAACTGGATTACTTGAAAGAGCTGGGAGTAGGAGCTATTTATTTCAATCCTGTTTTTGATGCGCAATCCATGCACAAATATGATGCATCTTATTACCATCACATCGATAGGAATTTCGGCCCAGATCCTGAAGGCGATCTTGCCATGTTTGAAGCCGAAGATCCTGGTGATCCCGAAACTTGGGAGTGGACATCTGCCGATTCTCTTTTTCTGCAATTAATTAAAGAAGCTCACAACCGGGATTTGAAAGTAGTAATAGACGGGGTTTGGAATCACACCGGCACCGAATTTTGGGCTTTTCAGGATTTAGTGAAAAATCAGGAAAGCTCGCCTTACAAAAACTGGTACATCGTCACTGAATTTGATGATCCTGAAACTCCCGAAAATGAATTTGATTACGAGGGCTGGTGGGGATTTAAAGGATTGCCGGTATTCCGCGAAGAAAATGAAACCCTGATAGAACCCATTCGGGAACACATTTTTGCGGTAACCCAAAGATGGATGGATCCAAATGGAGATGGCGACCCATCTGACGGCATAGACGGCTGGCGGTTGGATGTGGCCGAAGAAGTAGGCAAGGAATTCTGGAAAGAATGGCATGCATTGGTCCGAGATATAAATCTGGAGGCTATTACAGTAGCAGAAATATGGACGGATAAAGCCAAAGAATTCATAAACAGTGAGATGTTTACTACGGTAATGAACTATCGCTTTGCTTATGCTGCCAAAGATTTCCTGATAGATGATAAAATTGATACCGAAGAATTTGTACGCAGACTCAAACAAGTGGAAGAGGATTACCCGGATGGAGCCGGACATGTGCTTCAGAATTTAATGGACAGCCATGATACGGCACGATTAGCTTCTTTCACGGTAAATCCCGGTATTGATTATGAGGGAGAAAGTCACCCAAGGGATGGATTTGATGTACGAAAACCCAATGAAAAAGAACGCCGGATTCAAAAACTGGTTTCACTCTTTCAATTTACCTGGAAAGGCGCACCTATGATTTATTATGGAACCGAATCCGGGATGTGGGGTGCAGATGACCCCGATGACCGCAAGCCGATGGTATGGGAAGATTTGAGTTATGAAGCTGAAAGCCATCATCCATATGGAGAAGAGCGGCCGGTTGATGACAATAATTTTGATACGGAGCTATTTGAATACTATCAGTCTTTGGCAGATCTGCGAAATACCGAACCGGCTCTAAAACACGGGAATGTAGAAGTTGTATTTCAAAATTCTGATCAAAAACTGGTGATATTTACCCGAGTTTATAATGATGAAAATATATGGGTGATCTTAAATCGCTCTGATAACAAACATGAAATTGATTTAACGGAATGGAATCAAAATGAAACAGTTTTAAATCTTTTGAATGGTATTTCCTATTCAACTAAAACCATCTCAGTTGAACCAATATCGGCACTGATTTTGAAGTAGAAACTTGGCTATCTTTCCTCAAAAAATATGCGTTTAAAACAGAAGCAATTCGTGCCTTTTATGATCATCGTTGCAATTCTGACGATAGGCGTTATTATATTTTCCTCTTTCAATTTTACTAACAAACAACATCTTCGATTTCAGAATAATGTTGCAAGCTCGGATTCACTTAATATTATGCCGCTCAATGTAATAGGGGCATTAGATACAGTTACCATTCAGCAACAATCCGGTTATAATACCATCCTTGTTTTTTGGGCAAGCTGGTCAGAAAAATCGGATGCAATGCTCGGGGAAATTCAAAATTTTCAAGCAACTCAGAATTCAATTAAGGTGATAGCAGGAATTGTTAAAGATGCTGAAGAATCCCTTCCTGCAGAAAAAAAATATCCAGGCTTTACCTATGTGGATGGCACTCATTTATTTAATTATCTGAAAGTTCCCGGATTTCCCAGTTATATACTTTTTGATACAAACGGGGATGTTCTGAAGACACAAATTGGGTATGAAAAAGGGGTGGGTTACGATTCCTTAAAAGTCTATTTGGAATGAGTAAGCCTGCGTATATCATATTAAATGGTATGTTGATCCAAGAATCTGAAGCAAGAATTTCTCCTTTGAACCGAGGATTGATGTACGGGGATGGCTGTTTTGAAACCTTTCGAAGTTATGCTGGTAAGTTTTTGGGCTGGGAACTCCATTTTGAACGGTTATCAGACGGACTGGATTATCTGGAAATAAAGCCCCCTTTTTCTTCTAAGGAGCTTAAAGATCAGTTTTTGCAGGTTTTGGAGAAAAATGATCTTACTGAAAAGGAAGCAATGATTCGTCTTCAATGCTGGAGGGAAGGGGAAAGAGGATATGCAACCTCATCCCGAAAAATGAATTGGTTGATACAATCTTCTGAAATTCAGTCCAAAAAAACACCACTCAGATTACTATTGGCTAAAACCCGCTGTATTCCCTCTGTAGCCCTCGATCGAAAATATAAGCTAAGTAATGGGCTGAACTATATTAAAGCAGCTCAAGAGGCAATGAATGCCGGGTGTGACGATTCCCTGATGCTCACGATCAATAACAAGATCAGTGAAACTACTGCGGCCAATCTATTTTGGATAAAGGAAGGAAATATATTTACTCCTTCGGTTAAATGTGATTTGTTACCTGGTGTAACCCGGGAATTGGTGATTCAGGTGATGAACCGGGCAGACATCGAACTAGAAGTGGGTGAATTTGAATGGAGCGATTTAAAAGAGGCGGAAACCCTTTTTTGTACCAATTCATTAATTGAAATTTTGGAGGTTGCATCAATCTCTCAACTTATGGGCGAAAGGGGAGATTCGGCTAATGAAATCATTAATTTCAATACCGATCATTCAAAGCTTAAAAAGCTTAAGAACGCCTTTCAGGAATTTAAAATTGAGGAGATGAGCACTTGAGCCGTTTTAAATCCATTGAAGAGGTATGGCAGTTTTTGGATACCATACCTATGTTTCAAAAAAAAGGAGCTTCTGCGGCAAATTTCTCACTC
>JBBDLQ010000028.1:0-25825 GCA_040878765.1 Balneolaceae bacterium
AGGAGTGACTTTCATGCCAAACCAAACCGTTTTTTTTGTTTTCGTGCTCATAACAAAAATGCTTTTAACTAATGTTGCAATTATAATACGAATGTTGCAACCTGTTTACAATTTTTGTTCAGTGTGCTCTGAAAGGTTAAAAAATTGATTAGATAACTTACTTAGTTTTTTTCATGGATGATGTTTTCCAGCGTCCTCCATTTAGGGGATTCATCGGGGAGAATATCCACCATTCCAACGTGCGAAGTGTATTTGGTGTTTGGGTATTAATTAGAATTTATTTTCTTAAGTTTGTTGGAAAACTATAAAACAATCAAAAAAGGTTTTGTATTAGTATGCTTCAGTTGAAAATTACTGATATAAAATCACCATACAAGTATATGAAAATAATTAGTGTAGTAGGTGCCCGGCCAAATTTTATGAAAATAGCACCATTGAGTATGGCTTTTGATCAATATGAAAAGATAGAACACAAGATTGTTCATACCGGTCAGCATTATGACTATTCGATGAACAAGTTGTTTTTTGAACAACTTGGCATCCCCGAACCGGCTGTTCACCTTAACGTTGGTAGCGCATCACACGCAAAACAAACAGCGGAAATAATGGTTCACTTTGAAGAAATTCTTAAAGTGGAAAAACCTGATGTGGTGCTTGTTGTAGGGGACGTAAACTCAACTCTTGCCTGTTCGCTTGTAGCATCTAAAATGCATATTAGTGTTGTTCATGTGGAGGCAGGATTACGTAGCGGAGACCGTAGAATGCCGGAAGAATTAAATCGAATTGTTACTGATAATTTATCTGATATGTTGTTCGTGTCAGAAGAAAGTGGGCTTAAAAATTTAGAAAAGGAAGGCGTAGCCTCTGATAAAGTATTCTTTGTTGGTAATGTGATGATTGATTCATTGATCAGAAATCTGGATAAAGCTGATCGGTTAGATGTATTAAATGAAATAGGGGTCCAGAGTAAAGGTTTTGGACTCGTAACCCTGCACCGTCCATCTAATGTGGATAACAAAGAGCGACTTTCAAAGTTGGTTGAATTATTAAAAGAAATTTCTGAAAAGCACGTTCTTGTTTTTCCTATGCATCCGAGAACTAAAAACAATCTCAATAAAATGGTTTTGTTTAGTGAACTTGACTCGGCCAGCAGAATAAAAATCCTGGAACCACAGGGTTATTTTGAGTTTTTGAAACTCATGAAAGAATCAGCCTTCGTTTTGACTGATTCCGGAGGAGTTCAGGAAGAAACATCATTTTTGAATGTCCCATGTATTACTATACGTGATAACACTGAAAGACCTGTAACTTGTAGCTTAGGCAGTAATACTCTTGTTCCCTTTGAAGAAATTGATAATCTGCAATCCATACTTTCTAAAAAGTTGAATGAAGTTAAATTGGAAACAAATATTCCAAAATGGGATGGCAAAACATCAGAGAGAATAGCTGAAATTTTAATGAAAAAGTTTTCAGCTTAAAACAGGTCTTGAATATTCGATTTCCATCGAGCAGGATTTCTCCAATTTCTCCAGATTTTTACAATTTGTTGAAGTTCAGCATCCTCATAGAAATTGAATATATATAGAATGAATGGGAAAGAGATAATTGCAGATGTTTTAACAACAAGTCTGATAGTTAGTGACATATTATTGGTTAACAGAGCTGAATAAACTAAGATGAGACCAAGTACAAACATCAGAATAATCTTATTCCATTCAAATTTTATGGGATATACTTTATTTGAGAAATAAAAGATGCCCACAAAAAACATTAGGTGCGATAAAAGACTTGCGACTGCTGCACCTTCAGCTCCAAGCCATGGAATAAGCAGGATATTGAGTGCAAGGTTTAGTACAGAAATTATGGTCGTCATCAGGCTTATCCGAGAAGTTTTTTTTGTGATGTGAAGCCCAGTTACAACGATATCTCGTAAAGCAACAAAGTAAAGTCCAAATGCAAGAATTGGAATCACGGTAAATGAAGACCAATAAAGGGTGCTTCCTGTAAATACTTTAAGCACTTCTTTACTAAACAAAGAAATACCCATAATGCAGATCATCATTCCAAAACCATAATAAGTCATCGTTTTTCTATAAAACCGATGGCTATCTGAATCATGGATTTTTCTAAAAATCATAGGAGTAATAGCCATACTAACTGAACCTATTACAAATACTTTGAGTACTGACGACACTTTGTATCCTAAAGAGTAAAACCCGACTTCCTCCAATCCTGACATTGAATTGAGCACAAAACGATCCAAAACGTTGACGGATGCTCCCGCTATTCCTGCTATCATCATGGAGAACCCATATCCCAACATTTCACGAAAAACAACTAAATGAATTTTTAGCGTTGAATTCCTGAGCATATATGGAAGTAACATTACCAGGTAGATTGCAAAGCCAACAATTTGTCCAGCGTAGATTGATACTAACCCCTCTTCCAACCAAAGCAGGTAATACAAGGTTACCACCATAGTTACTACAAGTTTTATGACATTACTTGTCGTGAAGAATGCAGCACGATCTTGAAGTCTCATCAACGTGGCAGGAAGTTGACCCAAAGCCTGCAATCCAGTTGAAATCATTAGAAGTAATATAACCTGATCGTATTCAAGACTGCCAAATAATAACTGGGCAGCTTCTTCCCTGAATATCCATGTTAATAATATTGTAAGTAGCACCAGAGATGTAACTACGACAATGGCGGTGAAGAATGTAGATTTATTTTCAGTTTCGTTTTGATCATAATACCAGCGAAACATGGCATTATAGAGGCCAAGTCCCATTAGGTAAATGATGATCTGATTCACAGCCTCCAGTACGCCCAAAGCACCATAATCCTGTACACTCAAATATTCAGGATCGGTCAGGAAAGGGACGAGTACAAAGCCGACCAGTTTCACAGAAATATTACC
Source organism: Balneolaceae bacterium (assembly GCA_040878765.1). Lineage (GTDB taxonomy): Bacteria > Bacteroidota > Rhodothermia > Balneolales > Balneolaceae > Gracilimonas. The sequence continues at coordinate 2,921 of JBBDLQ010000028.1, forward strand.
TATTCCGTAAATGGCCGAATTTTTGATAGTTTCCTTGACGTATGTTAGCAAGCGAGCAGGTCGTTATTAGGTTATATGATAATTTTATTCTCTTCAGAATATAAAACATATCGCGAAAGAGCCCGCACCATCCAGGCTTGCGACCATCTTATATATTTTATTTCTGAGCGATAGGTTTTCCGTGTAAAACGACTTTTCGAAATGGCATAGAAAAAGTCATTTTCATTCGGATCGTATAAATTATTCAACGTCCACTTAAGAACTTTTTCAGCAACAGGTAGGGCTTTTTCATTGTAATTAGCCAGAAATACTAAACTATTAATGGCTTCTGCAGCAGAATGAATGTCAATACGATACAGCTTATCAGGCTTTAATTTTGGGGCACCTTCTGAGGTGAAAAAATTATCAAGGTAGAATGACAATCCTTTAATTAAAGCACCTTTTACATCTTCGCGTTGGGTGTAATGGTAACAGCTTCCCAGCATTCTGAGTACAAAACCTGTGTGATAGTTATCAATAAAGTTTTTTGGTTTTTCGGGAGGGCCATTGTAATCAAAGGCACCATTTTCTAGTTGGTCAGCAATGGTATAATTGAGTGCCTTATGGCCCGACTCTATCCATTCATTATTTTCAACTTCAATGCCGGTTTTAATGAGAAAATCGGCAACAAAAAGATTGAGGTTATGAACATGATTCTGGAAGTGTGGTACATATGAGAAACAATATTTAGCATCGGTATATTTATCTACAGGCAAACTGAATAGAAAATGACAAATCTGTTCACATTTTTTCAGAAAAGTCTTGTCTGTGGTAATCTTGTATTGCGTCCAAAAATATTCGCCAACCGCTGTAGTTACAATTCCGTTGGGTGTTTGAGCGGGAATCAGCTCCCGCGATTGCCAATCAAAAGGATATCCCCATCCCATACCTTTTCCATTGGAAGTACCTGTTTTATATTTCTCAAGAAGTTCATCAATTCTCCTTTGGATAGTAGATAAAGACTTTGTATCCATTTCATCTAACATAGATAGCTCCACGCAAGCCGTGCCCATCAACCCAAGTGCTTTAGAGTTATGAGTGGGTTGAATATTGAAAAAAGACCGCGCTGATTTTGGAAAGTGGTAAATGGCCTCAAGAATAATTTCCCGCAAAATTTCAAAAGGGTAAGCTTTATTTCCCCATTTTATAATTTTTAAAAGGAAAGGGTGAGCTTTAATATCATAGGGGTCGTAGCCCTTAAAATCTTTTTGATTAAGATTTTTAATGAGAGGTAAAATTATATTTGAAGCTTGTCTATTCATCTAAGGAATAATCTCGCTTATAGTAACTGAACATATGATCATAAACAGGGATTTTTTTTATAAGTGGCAAGGCATCAAGAAAACCCGGTATTTTACGATGTATCTTTTTTAAGCCAGGGACATTCCGAAAAGGCTTAAACATTCCACCAATTGAATAATATCTTTTTTGTAAAGTAAATCCTTTATCTAACAGATATTCATCAAGCATCCGTCGAGAATAAAAATTCAGATGTTCCGGTGGGGAATACATATGCCATTTTTTTTGCAAAAACCGAGCTTTTAATGATTGATGTGTTGGCACCATAATTACCAGAATTCCCCCTTTCTTAACTATAGCTTGTAAGATATCCAAAAACTTTACGGGGTCTTTAAGGTGTTCCATAATCGCATATGAAGAGACAATCTGAAATTTGTTTTCAAAGGTGATGTCTTCAAGGAAAGCCTCATGCATGGTTAATCCCCTTTTTCTGGCAATTTCACAGAAGTAATTAGAAACTTCGACTCCAGTGCGGTGTATGCTTTCATCAAAATGAAGCAGAAAATCACCGGTTCTTGCCCCCACATCCAGTATAGATTCAGGCTCTTTGCCTAAAAGATTTATCAAAATATTTTTTTGGTTCTGCCAGTATGGTTTTGGAGTAAATTCAACTGGAAAATGGGCACGATGTTTAGCTAAATCATCATATAATTCAGCAAGGGAAACATCATGTTCTGAGTGATTAAAAAAACGAGATGCGCATGAGTGGCATTCATATAACATATAGGAATATGGAGTTACGGGAGAATCAATTTGCATGACCTCATCCATACTGATATGGCAAAATTTACATTTCATTCTAATATGATTCTAAGACCAGAGATAAGCCATCCTTTAAAGATAGATTCGGCTTCCAACCCGTTTTGTTTGAAATTTTTGAATTATCAGAAACTACGTCAGGTACTTCATTGGTTCGTTTTTCACCGGTTTCGGAATAATGAAGTTTTTTACCTGTTATCTCAAAAAAAGTATTAATAATCTCCTCCACACTGTAGGATTTCCCAAAACCAATGTTATAGGTATCATTCAGAATAGGAGTATCGATAATGGCTTCAAGAGCATTATTAAAATCGTGGAGGTGTAAAAAATCACGTTTTGGGCTTAAACTTTGTACCTGAATTGTATCTGTTTTAGGATCAGCAATTTGACGGGCTATGGTAGGAATCAAAAATGAATCACTTTGTCCGGCTCCGTAAATGTTAAAAGGACGGATAATAGCGTAAGGCACCATAAAATTATCGGCATAAAACCGAACAAGTTCTTCAGTAAGAATTTTACTTTTCATATACGGATTTAATCCACTCAGTGAATGACTCTCATCAATCGGAAGGTATTTTGGCTGCCCATATACATAGGCACTTACATAGATAATACGAGCGCCTGATTTCCAGCATTGCTCAAGCATATTTAATGTGCCATCAATATTGACAGAAAAAAAATCACCCGGATGTTCCCAGCTATCAGGTATAAAATTTCGGTTAGCAAGGTGAATAACTTGAGTGGATTCTCTAAGATTACTCAAATTAAGAGTCCGAATATCACCGTCAGAATGTGTTATTTCAACGACTTCTTTACCAGAATTGGTGAGATGTTTAACCAAGTGTTTCCCGATGAACCCATTTGCGCCTGTAACAATTATGTGAGATGAATGATTACTCATTTGTCAGAAACCTGCTTTTCATGGACTGAAACTCTTCAATAGCACGTTCATAATCATCTGGCCGGCCGATATCTAACCAATAACCTCGGAAGGAGCGGACTTTAGGAAACCTATTATGTTTAATGAGAGTATGCATAAGATGATCAAAGCCAAAAAATGTATTGTCAGGAATGAAAGTTAAAATCTCTTTACTTGCGGCGTATACTCCCATGCTAACCTGAATTTCTTGTTCGGGTTTTTCGAAAAAATTCACCAAATCATGTTTCTCGTTTACATTGAGAACTCCATACTCACTCACCTCTTTGCGGAAGTAGGAGGAGATAGTAAAAATGTTATTTTCTTCTACATGCTTTTCAAAAAACTCTCCATAATTTAAGTCTGTAAGTACATCCCCATTCATTATTAAAAAATTATCGGGGAGATCTTCAATGAGAGTAAGTGGTCCCATGGTACTCAAGGGCTTTTCTTCGACAGAATAATCAATGGTAAGATTCCATTTTGAGCCGTCACCAAAAAAAGCTTTAATAAGTTCTGAAAGGTGGCTAACAGCGATTGTAATATGATCAAAGCCATGAGAAGCAAGTTGTCTGATTACAATTTCTAAAATGGGCATGTCATCAATTGGAACCAGTGGTTTAGGCATAGCTACTGTATATGGTTTCAATCGTGTTCCTTTGCCTCCGGCAAGGATAATGGCTCTTTTAGACATTATAAATATCCGTTTTGAAATGTTTTAAATTCTCTGCTTGGGAATACCATTCAATGGTCTCTTTAAGTCCTTGTTTTAGACCATAGGTGGGTTCAAATCCTGTTTTCTCTAATAGTTTACTATTGTCACATTTTAGCCGGAATACTTCGGATGTAGCTGGCCTGATACGATCTTCATCCTGCTTAATTTCTATTTCAACATCCATTAGTGATGCAATAAGTTGTACTAAGTCCCCGATCGATATTTCGTTGTTAGTACCAATATTAAATACTTCTCCGGCAAGTCCGTCTGTTTGAGCTATTGTTGCCATTGCAGCAGCATTATCTTTCACAAACAGAAAGTCGCGAGTTGGGGTAAGATCGCCTAACTCAAGGGTGGTTTTGCCTGAAGCAATTTGCGTTATAACGGTTGGAATGATAGCGCGTGCAGATTGTCGAGGGCCAAAGTTATTAAATGGTCTCATGATTACAACAGGTAACTGATAGGTATTGAAAAAACTAAGAGCTATTTGATCTGCTCCAATTTTACTAGCACTATACGGAGATTGAGGTTGCAAAGGATGGGATTCATCAATTGGAACATATTGAGCGGTGCCGTAAACCTCTGATGTTGAAGTTTGCAGGAAAAGATCACACTCTTCATCTTTGGCCGCCTGAACCAGATTTAAAGTACCGATGATATTTGTTTCGACATAGCTCTGAGGTGCAACATACGAATATGGAATTGCAATAAGTGCAGCTAGGTTAAACACAATATCAACGTCTTTAACCAATGAACGGCAAAAATGCGGATCACGGATATCTCCAGCTATAATTTCAATATCATCTTTGTGCTTACTAGAATCTAACCAACCCCAGTTATTGAACGAGTTGTAATACACCAGCGCACGTACATTCGCACATTTATTAATTAAATGTTCCGTCAGATGAGAACCAATGAAACCATCAGCACCGGTTACTAATACTCGTTTATTACTTAAATCCATAAATTTCTTTGATCATTGGGTGTTTAAACTTTTTTTCAGAATGAAATGTAGATCTTTCTTTAGTATAATTTTCTAATACTTCCTCAATACATCTTGCTAAATCATCAACGTCTCGATTTTTAAATGTAAATGTTTTCTGGGGTCTGGAAACAACATCACTGGCTAAAACAGGAACTTCAAACCAAAGCGCTTCTTTAATTGATACCGCATTCCCATCGGTATTTGTTGGCCGAACAAATAAATCCGATTCTATTAACACGGGATACAGTTCTGGAAGGTCTTCCATTATAAGTTGAAAGTGTTGGTTCAAACTTAATGCATCACGCTCTTCTAAAAAAGACCAATACAACTGTTTATCTTTAATCCCATTTACACTTGCGACAACCGATATATCTAAGCCTTTGGCACGAAGCATATGCAGTGTTTGAAGCATTATATCAAAGCCATAGAGATCTTCAGAATTATAACTTGCAAACCATCCTCCCATAGAAATCACATACTTTGAATCAGGCCAACTTACAGACCTCAGTACTTTGTCAACAACTTCTTGTTTATATAGTGGGGGAATAAATGCATCATAATAGTGGTGAGACCTTATCGTTAATCTTGATTGAATGTAAGATGCGATTTCCGGGTTGCTGCTTATCACGTTCAGTCGTGGTAATAAAAGTTTCAGTAGTTTGCTCTTGAAATCGTTCTTTTTAATTTGATCCACTAAACTAGCTCCATGTATGTGTATGTATACATTTGGATTGATTAAGGCAACAAAACCAAGAAAAATTCTCATCCTGATGCTGGTAGAGTGATAGTGAATTAGGTCATCCGGCTTTGTAAAAAAAGATAAGAGGTTTTTTTTTGTGAGGGCCTTAACGTTATCGGGCCGTTGCTTTTCACTTACCGGATGAGAATCATGAACTTCGATATTATGAAATTTCAAATAATAATACATTCGCTGTATATGAACACTAATGCCGCCATACGGCGGTGGAAACGGCCCGATAATATGTACTTTTTTAGGCCGGTGTTTCACTTTTGAAAGAAGATAAGTTAAGATTCTGTATTAGATAAACATGCTTTCCACTTTCAGTAGGCTTAATCTTTGGAACTACTTCAATATCAACATCAACCTGGTTATGTAGCAAATCATCCAGTAATTCTTTAAGGGGTGTTAAATCAAAGTTTTCAGAATCTGGCATTAATTCTACCAAAATAGATGCTGTGCCAACCATAGATTGAACAAATTGCACTCTTTTAATCTCATCAAACCGACGGTATGATAAGGTTAAAGCTGTGACAGGCACCAAAGATTGATTCTTTGTAACAAGAAATTCATGACTGCGCCCTTTAATCGCAACCAGATTCTCAGGTTGATTAATATTTGACTCCCAAATTTTGCCAGAAACTCCTCTGTCACCAGTATCATAGCGTAATAAAGGCATTGTTGTGTTCCAAAGCGAAGTGCCAATAATGCGTCCCTCTTTGCCAGTTTCAATAGCTTTGTCTTCCGTATTTAGCAGTTCTGTGATTGAATATAGTTTTTCAATGATTAAGGACTGATCGTCGGGTCGGTTTCCGGCTAATACTACTTTTTCTCCCTGCCCATACCAATGTGCAATTGGAGCTTGGAAAAAATCAGAGAGGTATTTTTTTTGATCTTTTGTAATAGGTTCTGAACCTAAGGCGATTAGGGAAAACTGATGCTTGGGATATTTATCTAATTTCTTAAGATACTTTACGAACTGAATTAATGAAGAAGGGTAAGCATGAAGAATGGGTGTTTTATGTTTATCTATCAATTCAATAAAGTCACGGGCACTATCTGAAGTTAATTGATAGGAAGATAAAAATAGACCCTTCATTGGATCAAAGTTCGATTTCCCTTTAATTTTAGCTCCCCTCAAAATGGTGGCTTTAGTGTTTAAATCAATATTATCATAAAATCTTTTCCAAATACTGTGAATAAAGGCTAATTCAATTCTGGGTAAATATATCGGTTCATAACTTTGGAATGGAGACCCTGTTGAACCACCCGTTCTTGTTGTTTTATAGGTAGGCTGATTGGGTTTGAAATCTTCTCTATGGGCTTTTATATAGGATTTTTTTAAGACAGGAAGCTCCGTGAATTCTGCTAAACTTTCTAATCTTTTCTTGTTGAAATCCTCATTTTTCCAATATTTCTGATATCCGGGGATTTGCCAAGCAATGTTTAATAGATCATTTATTTTATTAAGTTGAAATTCTTTTATGAATTCATCTCCAGATTGCTCTGCCTTACTTATTAAGTCAAGAGTTTTCTCATAATATGAGTAATGTCTACGGTATATTGGAGGTATCTTAGAATTTATATATCGTAAAAATTTATTATTTGTTATTAGAGAATTCATCTTGAGCTCAATAAAGCTAAATTAGAAGTATTAAATAAAGATTCAAGCGGAATAGGCCAATTGTTCCCTTCTTTAATAGCGAGTGCAAAAGCTTTTATAATGGCTTCATGTCCTTTATCTCCACGAAGTAAGTTGGAAGGAAAATCAACTCCAAAACCAAGCAGCTCATAGTAATTATCAAGAATAATGCTTTTTCCATCAAAGTGAATCTCCAAATATTCTTTACTCAGCTTTTTACTTCCTTGCCCGGTATAAATCAGGGTGCATACGGAGCCATCCCTATAGCTCACGGTAATGGTTCGATTATCAGAGCTCAACATTCCTGGAGTTTGTGAAGAGGCAGCATCGACACTAATACTTTGTGGTGGGTGACCTGTCAGGTATTCAAACAAATCTATAATGTGGCAGCCTTCCCCGATAATCCTTCCTCCATCTTTATGCGTCCAGTGATCTTCTGGCTGAAAGCCTGCATTCATTCTATAAAATCCAATAATAGGATGTATTCGTCCTTTTAATTGTTCGTGTATGGTGGTTATAAAAGGGCTAAAACGCCGGTTAAACCCAACTGTTAGTACAGGTGTTTCTTTATGGGATTTAAAAAATTCCTTAATCTCATCAAGTTGAGATTGGTTTACAGCCAGTGGTTTTTCAACAAATACATGCTTTCCTGCTTTTAAAAATTTCAAGACAAGATCAGCATGTGAGCCATGTCGCGTTGTGATAAATACGGCATCAATATTGTGGTTAGTCAATAAATCATCTGCTGAGGATTCAATAGCCTTAATACCTATTTGTTCGGCTATATTTTTTGCCTTGTAAGGGGTCCGATTTACCAAGACATCCAAAGAAAAATATTGATCCAGCTTCTTAAGATTAGGGATCGTCATGTTAACAGCAAAGTTGCCTGTCCCAATCACTGCAGTTTTAATTTTACCAGATACGATGGAGCTTTTAGTTGTTAAGCTACCTGAATTTTTATCGGGTTTCGAATCATAAGTGAAAAATGAGATAAGTGGAGCATCATTTGATTTGAGTTGTTCAAAAGCTGATTCTGATTCTTCCAAGCTAAATTCAGCCTGAGACAGCAGATCCAGGTTCACCGATTTATCAGACAGAGCCCATAAATAGGCTCGCATATTTCGATTTTCTGTCCACCGAACATATCCATAAGGATAATCAACACCTTCTTTCTCATAGCTATCGTCATATCTTCCAGGACCGTAAGAGGTGGAAATAAAGAAATCGAGCTCCTTTTGATAAATATCTTTTCGATTAATTTCCATTCCTGTAACCCCAACCAAAACTACAGCTCCTTTTTTTCTGCAAATTTGGAAGGCTTGAGATAATGGTTTAGCTGAACTTGAAGATGCAGTAATAATAGAAGCATCAACACCTTGGCCATCGGCCCAAGCAATGATGTCATCTATTAAATTCTCATTGGAAGCCAGGTAAGTTTTATCAGCACCACATTTTTTAGCTAGCTTCAACCGGTCTTCGTCGATATCAATTCCAATTACACGTATACCATGTGCCTTTAAAAGCTGTATGGTTATCAATCCCAGCAATCCGGTACCAATTACGGCTACATTAGATCCAAACTCAAGGTTAGCTCTCCTGATGCCTTGCAAGGCAATTCCTCCAATAGCCACTGTTGAAGCATCTTTAGTACTTACTTCTTCAGGGATTGGGACTACAAGATTTTTAGGTACAACAGCAATTTCAGCATGAGCTGCAACAATACCACCAGCGGCGGCGACTAAATCTCCTTTCTTAAATGTGTTAATATCATCACCTACTTCGATAATCTTTCCGGATAAAGAGTAACCAGAAGGCTTGGCTTCATTGAGTTCGGTTTGAACAGAATTCCAATAGGCTTTTAAACCCATTTTGGAAACTTTGGAAAATGCCCGTTTAATCGTTTCTGGTTTTTCGATTACACGCTGTAAAATGCCAGCCCCGGAAGAATAAATATTACTAAGCTCTGTACCAGCTGAAATACAGCTATGATAGACTTGGATTTTTACCATGCCCTTTTGAAGAGGGGGCTCAGGTAATTCCTCGGTCAAAATCTGTCCTTTTTTTACCAGTATTTGCTTCATGTTTAATCGGCGTAAATATTAAGAAGTGTTTTTTCATCAGTTGCCCAATTGTACTTTTCTAAAACAGGCTTAATTCCATCCATGGCTAAATTTTCATTATTAGACCACTTGTTATAAATGTAATTCACTTTTTTCTTAAAACTTTCTGGATCCTCAAAATTGTATATAAAGCCAGAATTTGTTTCTTTAATAATGCGCTCAATAGGAATACAATTAGTTGCTAAAATGGGTTTTCCAGTAAGCATGTATTGAAATAATTTATGGGGAATTGTCGAATCAGTATGTTCTGATTTCTTATGGGGAATTACAAGCACGTCCGATTTAAGCATCAATTCTGTAAGTTCATTGAGAGTTTTCCAGCCAAGGAATCTGATTTGGTCTTTTACTTTCAACTCTATAGATAGCTGTTTTAAATTCTCCAAATAACTGCCATCACCCACAATCCAGAATTCAATATCCTTATGTTCTATTTTAGCCAGTACTTCAATGACGGCTTGAAGTCCTCGATGTTTGGTAACCCCACCACCATAAAACAAAATCAGACTATCGTTTTTTTCTGCTTTTGTTTTTCGCAGGTTTTTAAGTTCAGAAAGCACAGGAGTATTAGATACGATATGTATTTTATCAGGATTATCAGTAAATGATTGAATTCGTTTTTTGCTTTCCTCAACTACAACAATTACATCGTCAGCATTTTCAATCATTTGCTTTTCATAAACACGCCACTGTTTTGGTGAAGATAATAATTTACCAAGTGGACCTTGTACGTGTTCAGCTATTGATAATAGTGCAGGCCAATTTTCATGTAAATCCAACACAAAACGAATAGAACGCTCTTTCTTTAGTTCCTGGCCTAATTTAGCTAGAGGAAGATCATGAATATGAACAGCATCGAAATGATATTTCTTATTAATTTTATTTAGAAAAGATCTCCAAAAATTAAAATAGAATGGAAATTTAAGGCACCCGACACTGGTTTTATGAATAAAAGAACTGATTTTTTTTCGATGAATTTTTATCCCATTCCAGTAGTCTTCAAGTGGTTCATCAATAAAAGTAAAACAGGCAAGATGTACCGTATGGCCAGCTTTAGTCAGCGAAGTAATTTCATGTTCAACACGAATATCTGATGGAAAAGTACGATCTAAGACCATTAATATTTTCATATTGTCAGAATTATTCCGCAGATTTATAGTGCTTGATGATTGGCTTTCAAAAGCCTTTAATACTGCTGGTTAAGATAAAAAAGAACAGAAGAATAATTACCACAATCTTTTATTTATTTCATCTTCTGCATAATTCTACTGAAAATTCAGTATTCTTTAAAGAGTAGGAAGAATGAGATTAAAATACCTAAATAAACAATGAACAAAGTATTTGTATTAGCTCCACACGGCGATGACGGCGAATTTGGTTGCGGCGGGGCACTAAAGCGGTTTTCGGAAGAAGGAGTGGAAGTTTATTACGTGGTTTTTTCACCCTGCAATAAATCAATGCCGAAGGGGTACCGTGAAAACCAATTATATGAAGAACTTGAGCGGGCGGTCAAACATTTGGGAATCGATACCGACCACATCATCAAATATGATTTTCCGGTTAGGGAGTTTCCAAAATTTCGCCAAGAGATTTTGGAAGAATTGATCAGGCTTAAAAATAAACATCAGCCCGATTTGGTTCTTCTTCCAAACGCCGAAGATATTCATCAGGATCATCACACAATTTATAAAGAAGGCATACGGGCTTTTAAACATCACAAAATTTTAGGATACGAGCTTCCCTGGAATAACTTTTCGTTCACGAACAGTTTTCATATTACATTAAACCGCTCTCATATTGAAGCCAAAATGAAAGCTATTTCAGAATATGAAAGTCAAAAATTCCGGCCTTATATGGATGAGGAATTTTTCTATGGATTGTCTAAAATGCGGGGTACTCAGATCAACGTGGAGTATGCGGAAGCTTTTGAGCTTATCCGGTGGTTTATATGATAGCAGAAAGGCTAGATTTTTGAGCGGATTTAAGCGTTCCGGCAACTAAATCCTGCACAGCCCAGTTATCATCATATGGTATGATGTCATATCGATGATTCTTTGGATCTATGACTAAAAAACTGGTTCGATTCGAGTCGATGGCAACCAGAAAACCATTGTAACTTAATGAATTTTGGATCCACTCCATGTCGATTAGGTAATCTGGTTTACCCGCTAAATTTTTTGTAGATAGCCGTATTAGCTGCCCCTTTTTTTTGATGAAAATCTCACCGCTTCCTGTGCTTGTGGCAATAAGCTGATGCCCAGTAAAATGTCCGCCATGGGGATTTTTCAGACCGCTTAAAACAACCTCAGCTTTCATTGTCTTTTTGTTGATCTGATATACTTTACCTTCGTGAAAAAAGGTTGCCAATAGGGTATTGGGATCTTGTGGATGATAAGTCACAGAATTAATGAAAGCGGCTCTTTTGGCAGTGGGTAAATGATCGGTTTCCGGATTCTGAACAAGAAGGTGATCTATACCTTCTTGTTCGAGTATCTTTGCTTCTTTAAGATTTCTGGTAAGCATGACAGATTTTCCAGTTTCAGGATCTTTGGCTTTGTTAAATCCATGCTCCCATGCAAGCCATTCAAACGTCAGATCTTTAGACCGATAATCGTACTCTTGAATGAGATCAAATCCTGAAGAAGAAATTAAAATATGATCAGGATTAGCAGGGTGAAATTGTACAGTGTGTATGTAAGAAAACCATGGATCCTGAATAGTGAGATTTTTACCTGATTCCTCAATCACAAAAACTGCTTGTTCGTTTGCAATGGCAAATCGACCGTGGTTCAAATCAAGTCCACGTGGTTCGGGTGTTTTACAAAGCACTTCCTGCTTTTCAGTTCTTCCATTAGCAAGGCGTACAGAAACCACACCTCCCAAAGCAGGCTTTCGGCGTTCCACACTTCCAGTTTTGCCACTTTTATTTTTTCGGGATTCAATGTACCGCTTTCGAATAGCCCGCAAGTCAAAACTCTTGACAGTCAAAATCAGGTCAATCTCTCCATAAAAATCAGAAGATTGTTCAAAGGTGCTGATATCAATAACGGATTTGCTCATGTGATCAGGCTACATCGTTAAGTATTTCAGCGAGTGTCTGTGTTAACTTTTTCCGGGAAAATTTTTCATGTTCGGTACCCGAATGTTTAGGTTGCTTATGGGGTTTTTCCCATTGCTCAAAAAGAGTAAGTATTCGTTGTTTAATACCGACCTCATCATCATAATCCAACATGGGAAAACGGTTGCAATCTTCTAAAATTCGAGCAGCATCTCCATGAAGAGGTCCAACTGAAAGTAAGGGAGTTTGAGAAGCAAGATATTCAAAGATCTTACCGGTAATGATCTGTTTATTATTTTCTGCTTGCGGAATCGGGAAGAGTAGTGCATCTGACTCATACATCCTTTTAACTGCTTCCTGATGCTCAACAAATGGAAGGGTCTCAATTATATCATCTATTCCATATTCCTTGAATGTTTGTAATACTTCCTCGTGAATGTTTCCTGTGAAGGATAGCTTGAACGAATGTCTGAAAGACTCATTCACTGCTCTGAGTTCACGAATGGCTTTCCAGACGGTTTTGCAATTCTGATTACCTTTCAAATTCCCGATATAAGAGAGTTTGAAATAAGCACCTTTTTCTTGGTTGTCCAAGCTTGTGAAATCTTCACTATCGTATCCATTTGGGATGACATGAATGTCTTGAGCCCGATCTTGAAATTCTTTCTTTAGTCCATTACTAACTACAATGGTTGAATTAGCGGCTGCCAAAACACGGGATTCAAGCTTAGCATCTTTCTTTTTTGCCCGTTCCGATCTTGGAAGAAATTTGTTGTAGTAGATGGATGTCCATGGGTCCCTAAAATCAGCGATCCAGGGTAGGTTATATTTTTGACTCAGTTTCAGCCCAATTAAGTGTGTGCTATGAGGTGGGCCTGTAGTGATTATCAGATCGATGGGTTGCGATTTGAGGATGTTCTTTCCTCGTGATTTGGCAAAAGGCACCCAGCCTAATCGTGCATCTGGAATGAAAATATTGGCCCGAACATAAGCTGCAATTCGTTTAACGAATGTTTGAGAGCCTTTGATTTCACTCATCCCTACAGTACTTGTTTTGCCTTTAGCTGGCTTGCCACTTAAAATATTGAAAAGCCGAAAAGGTTCAATTGTACCAGTTTTTTCAATAATAGTATGTTTGGGAATATCCTCTAGCAATGTGGGATCCGTATTGGGATAGCTCCCCTTTTTGGGAGTTACGACGATGACATCCCATCCAAATTCAGGAAGAAATTTGACGAATTTAAGCCATCGCTGTACACCTGGGCCGCTGGCGGGTGGCCAGTAATAGGTAAACAGTAATGCTTTTTTGAGGCGTGATTTATTCACTTCTGGATATCCGATTCCTAATAAATGTAAATCCCCATAAACCGGCAATTAATAGTTGTGCAAACAGGGAAATCCAGGCTAATGTAACCCCGGTATGCCAGCTCTGCGGCTCAAACCGAAGTTCAAGGGTATGATCTCCCGCAGGAATTTCCATTCCGCGCAGCAGATAATTGGTTTTATAAATTGGAATTTCTTCGCCATTCAATTCAGCTATCCAGCCGGCTGGATAATAGATTTCGCTGAGCACCAAAAAACCGGGTTGACTGCGGCTGATTTCCAGCGCCATTTCCGGGCCGGTGTAGCTTGTTACCTCAACGGATGAGGTGGTATCGGGTACTGTAGTTAGCGATTCATGAGTTTCAACTACGGCAGCGGTTGCAAAATCGAGTTGACCGGGTTTCAGGAAACCGAATGCTTCACGAGGATCTTGGGTGATAAACAGCGAATCCACAAAAAAAGCTTTGGGCAGCACGTTTTGGTTTTCATACACCACACCGCGGTTACTTTCAAAAACAGGTTCGAAACCGGGCAGGGGAAGTCCTTGCTGGTAAGTCAGGTATTTTACATTCAGGACATTCAGTACATCCGGGTTGAAATCCCGGCTTTGCACATCCAGTGGGCCGCCGTTATACATCACATCCTGCACAATACTGAGCTTGGCCCCGGTATAGCCGCCAATTTGTGGGTAAAAATAAGATGGGGTGGCACTGCTGTATGGATTGTCTAACAGTGGAAATACACGGTAAGGATATTCAGTGTTTTCAGAGATATGTTCTTGAATAAAGGTATCCAGCTCGCGGCGCTGAGATTCAAGCGTGCGTTCAGGGCTTACATTCCCATCAACAATTACATTTTCGGGAATGTAGCGCTTATCTACACTGAGCAGGTCAAAACCTGCAATCAGAATAAAGCCAAATAAGCCGAGCGAAAGCGGGATTTTTTGAGCAAAGACAACGTACATCAATCCGGCAGCAATGATCAAAATAATGGCCAGCCGCATGAGGTCGCCTTTAGCTTTTTCTTCACGTTGCGGGACCATTTCCGAATTCACATACTGTTCAGCACGCTGTTGTACTTGCGGATTATTGGGGCTGACCTGATTTTGTTGTGCAATCTGGTTGGCAATGTTTGAAACTTCACCCGGTTTGGTATAATTGCTGGAATTGAGTTGTACAAATAAAAGTATCAGCACGGCGGCCGCTATTCCAAGTGGCAGGTAAAGCTTTTTGAAATCGGCATTTTTGGATTTCACAAAATCAACAAACCAATCCAGCCCGTAAACGGCAACTATGGTATAACAAAAAACAGTGAGGGTAAGCCAGGTTTCGGGTGCACGGAATTTGTCAAAATAGGGGATGTAATCGAAAGCAAATTCATTAAGCAGAGAGAAATGCTGTCCCCAGGAAAACATCATCCCGAGTGTGCCTGCTGCAAAAAATACATACATAATTTTGCTTCGCTGACGGAAAAGAGCCATCAAAATAAAAGGAAGGCTGAGGGCTCCCAGGTAGTGCGGACCGGAGGTAAAGGATTTTGGTCCCCAGTATTCGGGAGAAGCCCCGCCAAAGATATTGGGCACAATAAGGGTCCAGGTTTCGCGGATTCCCTGAGACCATGCAAAAGCATAACTGGAAGTAAGTCCTGAGGAGTTATCAAGGGCTGAGCCGCCGCGAAGGCTGTATTCGGCATATTCACGAAGGGGAAGAAATTTTTCGGCATGGCCCATTAATCCGATAATAGCTCCGAAAGCCAAATAGCCTGTGACTATCCCCCAGCTTTTAAGATTTTGTTGTTTGAAAGCATTCCAGGAATCAAATATCCAGAGAAAGCCAAGCAGGTAGATAAAGTAGTAAGTGATTTGGGGGTGTCCGGCACGCAGGTTTAAAGTCATGGCTACGGCAAAAAGCAGCAGTCCGGGGAGTTTCTTTTCTCTACGGGTGAGCAGCCAATAGCCTGCAATCACCCAGGGAATATAAGTCAGAGTGATAAATTTGGTGTTGTGGCCGGCAGTAATAATTATGGGAATGTAGGTATAAAGTCCAAGCATCAAACTGCCAAATGCGGAAATAAGTGGGCGGAATCCCATAATCACCAATAAAAAATACATTCCTGAGAGCATTACCCAATACTGAAAAGCGGGATAAATACCACTAAACGGAGACTTGATGTTATCCAAATGCGGAACTTGTTTTTGAGTGGAAACCACAAAAGAAGGCATTCCCGCAAACATATTGTTTACCCAAAGCGGCTCTTTATCATAGGTTTCCCGGTAGTCGATCACCGATTCGGCCCCGGCCCGCCATTGGGTTGTATCATGCCGCTGGAATTCTTTTCCGCCTATGGTGGTGGCGGTGAAAAGGAAAAAGGGAATGAGAAACAGAATCAACAGCGCAATGATATGCTGCTTTGTTTCGCTAAGTTTCGAAAAGAAATCTTTGGTGGGTTCAGTGGTTTTATCGGCCATGAAATAAAATAGGTGAGTTATTCAATCACTTTAGGTACGCGGAAATAGTCGCTGTCGGCATCCGGTGCATTTTTAAGGGCGTCATCATGAGAAAGCGGTTCTTTTGCCTCATCGGGACGAAAACGGCTGTCCAGTTCAATTACATGCTCGAGAGGTTCCACATCAGAAGTGTCCAATTCATCCAGGCGTTCCATGTAGCCAAGTATTTTGTTCATATCTTTGGCGAATGATTTAATCTCTTCCTCAGAAAGTTGAAGCCGTGCAAGCCCGGCCATGTATTGTACATCTTTTTCAGTTACTGACATATATTCAATTTATTTTGTTTGGCTGAATTTAAGAAACATTAGGTGAAAGATTAATCAGTTTTTAAGGAAGTTTACCATAAGCACTTTTAGGAGAATGAATGTGCTTTTTTTTAGTTTCAAAAACATGGCATGTTGGTGATTTTATTTTCATTTTAACAGACTAATTTCAAAATATGATCAAAAAGAAAATAACAATAGAAAATTCTTCAGGTTTACATGCCCGCCCCTCAGCGGCATTGGTTAAACTAGCTGGTAAATTTGAATCCGATTTCTACATTTATAGTTACGGTTACCGGGTTAATGGTAAAAGTATATTAGGTGTTATGACACTGGCTGCCGAGCAGGGGGCCGAATTAGAATTGGAAGTTGAAGGTCCGGATGAAGAAAAGGCTATGGAAGCCATTTGCGAGTTGGTAAGTAGTAAATTTGGAATGGAAGACGAATAAAAAAATCTATGGAAGCCGTTAATACAAATGATATTCATATAAAAGGGCTGAGTGCAGGTACTGGTATAGCTATTGGGGAAGCTGTATTAATAATTTCGGACTCTAAAGCGGTTGATCCTTCTTTCATTAAAAAGAAAGAAGTCAAAAAACATAAGGCTCAGTTTAGTGAGGCTAAAGAAACCCTGCTCTCGGAACTCAAATTAATGTCAAAAGAACTGAAGGATTCGGGTTCTGCTGAGATTATAGATACACAGCTTCAAATTATTGAAGACCCTGATGTTCAGAAAAATGTTTTTGATATAATCGAAAACAAGTTGCTAAGTGTCGATTTTGCTCTTTACCAAACCTTTAGTTTGTTTATTGAACGCCTGAAAGAAAGTGGATCAGAATTATTCAGGCAGCGAATAGTGGATTTGGAGGAGATCCGGGACCGGTATATAGCCCTTGTCAGTGATCAGGAAAATATTAAATCGGTGAAAAAGGGCTCCATTATTATTGCCAGGGAAATTAGCCCAACTGAGTTGGTTTCTTTTTATGAAGACGGGGCAGTCGGCTTGGTAATGGAGAAAGGCGGGGTGACATCCCATGCCGCCATCATTTCAAAATCACTTGGATTGCCTTGTATAGTTAGTGCCAATAATGCGACCAGGGAAGTTGAAAAAGGAGATCAGGTAATATTAGATTCAGCTGCAGGGATATTGATTTCACACCCTGCTAAAACCACGCTGAAATCCTATCAGGAAAGAATTGAAGCACGGGCAAAAGGGGCTGTAGAAAAACACGATGGAGTTTTTGCCACAACCGATGGATGTGAGTTTAAGTTACTGGCAAATATTGAATTTGAGGCTGAATTACCAAAAGTTGTTGAAAATGATGCTAAAGGCGTGGGCTTACTCCGGACCGAAAGCCTGCTTTTTGGCCACCGGCTTCGTAAAAGTGAAGAAGAGCAGGTGGCTTTTTATGGTAAAATTCTATCAGGTACTACCGGGCCGGTTACTATTCGCCTGTTTGATATCGGCGGAGATAAAAGTGGTATAAAAGTATCCAAAGAAGCGAATCCGTTTTTGGGATGGAGAGGAATTCGGCTGCTTTTAGATGAAAAGGAATTACTTCGCAATCAATTACGGGCTATTTATAAAGTGTCGGGTGAATATCAGGGAAGGATCAAGATTTTGGTACCCATGATTTCTGTGTTGGATGAGGTGCATAAAATTAAAAAGGAAATGGAGAAAATAAGGCAGGAGCTGATCTCAGATGGCGTAGAAATTGATGAAAAAATTCCGCTGGGTTTAATGGTAGAGGTTCCAAGTGTAGCACTTTCAGCTTATCAATTCGGGCGCGAGGTGGACTTTTTTAGTATAGGAACAAACGACCTCACCCAATACACCATGGCTGTTGATCGGGGCAATGAACGCATTTGTGACCTGTTTCAACATTATCATCCATCAGTATTGAAACTGATAAAACTGACGGTTGAAGGGGCCGATAAAGCCGGAATAGAGGTGAGTGTGTGTGGTGAACTTGCCGGCAATAAAATCGGGGCAGCTTGTTTATTGGGCTTCGGTATCCGGGAATTTAGTATGCTGCCTTATTCCATACCTGTTATTCAGGAACTCTTAAATTCAAGGCCACTTAAAGATTTCCAGGAATTAGCTAAAAAAGCTTTGGAATTATCCACTGCAAAAGAACTGGAAGAGTATTTCAAAATGTGGGAGTCCGGAAACTAAATATTGGGATGAATAAAAAATCCCACAGTAAAAACCGTGGGATATAATATTCTGTTAAAAAAAGGGATTATTGCTTACTGCTGGGCAATACCAATTACACCACAGGCAACACGACTTCCTGCTGCACCAGTTGGCTGCGATTTCAGATCATCTTCTCCGGCATGAATGATAATTCCCCGTCCTAAAATCTGGCTGAGGGTTACGGTGTCATCTGTATAATCGACCATAGCTGTTCCATTTTCATCGGCTTCAATATTTCCCAGATCGCCCATATGCCGTTCCATATCAGTTGGGGCTCCGTGATCTTTTTCATCAGGATTAAAATGACCGCCGGCACTGGTGCCATCTTCGGCCCGGCAATCACCATATTGGTGTATGTGAAATCCGTGGTTCCCGGGCTCAAGACCTTCAAAACTTCCCTTCACTAATACTCCTTCTTCTGATTCAGTAAAAGTTACCGATCCTGAAACATCACTATCGCCGACGGGCATAACAGTGGCAACCAATTCAGAATGGTCAAAAGTAGTTTTGATGATTTCTTTTTCAACGGTTTTTGTACAACCGGCTGATATCATTAATAATGCTGCGAAAAAAGTGAAAAGTTTCATCTTCATAGTCTGTTTCTTGATTTTTTGTTCACATCTTAAACACTAAACAATTGTGCTTCATTCATTTAAAATAGAATCACGTAATTTTCTGAATGGATCGAGACGAGACTGAATTTCATTGAAGATATCTGGTTTTTGTTTTTTCAATCGGCGGACTGGATCTGAAGTAAAAAGTTCTTTCGCCCTGATGAAAAGCGGGGCGGTGACAAAACTCAGGCCAAAATAACCAAGCAGGTATTTCCATTCAATCCCAAATAATCCAAGAATCACGCAAACGATCAGGTAGAAAATGGGCAGAAGAAATAAACCCGTCAAAAATTTAATAGAGGCATCAAAAGCATGGTCTTTGATGACTTTGGTAGTCAAATATTTAATGGGTTGGTAGGGAATGATGTTATTCAAAAATGAAAATAGCAGAAAAGGCAGAAGCAGGGCATCCTTAAAACTAAATTTTGATGGGGAGGCAATTTCCCTGGTTGTAACGTCATGACCTGTTATCATTTTATCCAGTTCTTTAGTCTCTTTTATCAGATCCTGGGTAATATGTGGTTTAGTTTTGTGAATTCGATTATTAACAATATCAGGGTTGGTAAGGTGATGTTGATTGGATTCTAAATCGTGCCATAGAATTTTTTGAACCGGGTATTCTTCCAAATTAGGAACATGAAAAACAAGTTCTTTCATTTTCCCGGATACCACCTCTTTCATTTGTTTTGTGGCTTCGTTTTCATCTTCTTTAAATGCGGCCTCAAAATCTTTTACGGGTATGGGTTTTCCATAATTTACATGAACTATAGTGCGGGCAGCAGGTTGCTCGGTGTAGTTCAATCCAACTGGTACAATTTGTAAATCCAGCTCCCAATCGTTTTTTACTTCTGCACCAAAAGCAATGCGTGTGAACCCTTTACTTAGGGGGCGAATTCTTTTTTTTAAGTCGTGATTGGCTTCCGGAAAAATAAGAACGGCATCATTTCGCTTGAAATAGGAAAAACACAGTTCAAAAATAGCATTGTTTTTTTGCACAGAGCTGAAACCATCGCGAACGCGATATACAGGAAGCATATTTAATGTACCTAAAAACCACCCCAATAATGGTGGATTAAAAGCTTCAGCACGGGTTAAAAAATAAATGAAAGGCCGTACAGAACAAACCACCAACAGGGCATCCATAAATGAATTTTGGTGATTTGGAACAAATAGAATGGGTTTGTTTTTAGGCAGGTGCTCCTTGCCCGATACTTTAACTTTTTTATAAAAAACACGAAGTGCGGCACCTACAATAGGATACCGGAACATTTGATACCACAGATAATTTTTACGCATTGCTGAATACGCGTTGTATTGTTGATTTTCCAATTGACCAATACCAGCCTATACTTAGCCCGGCAATAATATGCCAGATTCCCCACCAGGCTGCCACTAAAGCCATTCCGCCGAGACCGTCAAAGAAATTAAAAATCAACAATAAACCCAAACCTGAATTTTGTATTCCGGTTTCAATAGCAATGGATTTCCGGTCATTTCGGGGAAGTTTAAACAGGTAAGCAAAACCATAGCCACTCATCATAGCAATGGCATTATGGAAAAAGACAAGCACCACAACCAGCTGAACATACTTCATGAAATTCTCAAAATTCATGCTGAAGGCTACGATCACAAATCCCGCAAAAAAGATAATTCCGAAGTTTTTGATATATGGTGAAATAGTTTGTGATAACTCATCTTTAAAGTGCCTGAGGGTCATTCCTAAAATTAAAGGGATACCCAGGATAAGTACGATAATGCGAAACACCTCAAATAGGTCGAGGTGAATTTGGGTGAGAATGGCATTCGTTGGCCCGTATAAACTGGCCCAAAAAGCAAAGTTGAATGGAGTCATGAAAATTGAAAGCAGGGTTGCAAAAGCGGTCATACTTACCGAAAGGGCTGCATTCCCACGGGCAAGCAGCGAGAAAAAGTTGGAAATATTACCACCGGGACATGCGGCAACCATCATCATACCTAAAGCAAAACTTGGGTGCGGTTCTATCAATACAACCATTAAAAAAGTAAGTGCCGGCAGTAAAAAAAACTGAGAGGTTAATCCAATTATTGTACCCTTGGGATTTTTGGCGACTTTCTTAAAATCATCAACAGTAAGCTCCAGCGCAACCCCAAACATGATAATGGCAAGAGAAAGATTCATAATATGAAGTCCGCCACTATCGAGATTTAGCTGAAGCGCATCAATTGATTCATTCATATTTCAATATTAGATATTATTTCCGCCAACATAGTTAATTTGCCCAAAGAAACAGAAGGTGTTTTTTCCGCTGATAAAGTATTTGCCCTTGCTCAAGAATACAAAACTTTTTTGATGTTTGACGTTGGAATTATTTGCCGGGATGTTTGAACCATGATTTACAGGATTTACAGGATTTACAGGATTTAAAGGATATTAATGATTGCCACCTTGAATCTGTACTCGATCAAACCACCGTTTGGATGAAATTTGTCAATCTCCACACACCGTATGGTTTAATTAAAACCAATCCATTACTTTTGGGTTGAAATCTGAACCTAATCCAAATGAAAATTATGAGCGGCATTCAACCTTTTCATCTCGCCTTTCCCGTCAAAGACCTCGAAGAAACCTATAAATTTTATCATGATTTATTGGGTTGTGAAACTGGCCGCAGCTCGGATAGCTGGATCGATTTTAACATGTGGGGGCATCAGGTAGTTGCGCATCTTAGCCCGGATGAAGCCAAAGAATCAGCGATGAATTCCGTAGATGGCCACGGCGTACCGGTTCGCCATTTTGGGGTGATACTGGAAATGGAGGAATGGCAGAAATTAGCCGATAAACTGAAAGCTGCAGGCATTGAATTTGTGATAGAGCCTTACATTCGTTTCAAAGGAGAACCCGGCGAGCAAGCTACAATGTTTTTCCTCGATCCCAGCGGGAATGCGCTTGAATTCAAGGCTTTTCAAAACAAAGAGCAAATTTTTGCTAAGTAATTCACCTCACTACGGGAAGCTAGAGCCTGCCTTTGTCGGCAGACAGGCTTCCTCGACAGCGTTGCTTAGCTGGAGCTTAGCAACGAGAGCCAACAGAGTGGAGAAGGTTTCGACCTCGCTCCGCACGCTCTGCGTCGGAGCAGAATAGATGAGGGCTAATCTGCCTCTTCAACCCATTCGAGATCATTCTGCACAAAGGTAACAAAGGTAAGCAGGTTTTGGGACTGCCAGTAATCGCGGATGTCGTTCATGGGATCTTGGTAGGAAAATGAACGGGTGGTATCGCCGTCAAAAACTTCAAAACTGTACACACGCTTTGGTAATTGGCCGGAATCCGGAACCCAGCCTTCAATTTCGTGTTGCGGTGATATTTCATAAATATTCAGGAAGTCCACAAAAAGCTCAAAATCATTCCAGGTGCTGTCCTCAGCCGAAACAAATCGGGATCGCAATACCTTTTCTCCCTCGGCATTCATGGTGAAAGTAGTAAGGATGCCCGTCCAGCTGCTATCAAATTTGAAGAACTCAAAACTCACCATCTCATTTATGTTCAGAGAAATTCGTTCATCAGGTTGGGTTTCAACGTCAGAGGTAACATCCGAATCAGATACAGCCTTCTCCGAAGATGAACAGGCAAATCCTGCTATCACCAAAAAAAATCCAAAAAATAAACCTCTGATCTTCATAACTATGTTCACTGTTCACTGTTCACTGTTCACTGTTTTCGGTCATCTCCTGCTCAATCAATTCCATTCGCTGC
>JBBDLQ010000028.1:25925-30375 GCA_040878765.1 Balneolaceae bacterium
TGTTCACTGTTCACTGTTTTCGGTCATCTCCTGCTCAATCAATTCCATTCGCTGCTGATACTCCTCCCACTTGGAATACCGGTCGGTAAGGTCGGCTTTGATTTGGTCATATTCTAATGAGAATTTTTTCACATTTTCGGCATCATCGTAAAAATCAGTTTGAGCCATAAGCTCTTCAATCTCCTCTTTCCGTTGTTCTTTTTGCTCAATTTCCTTTTCCAGCAATTCAATATTTTTACGAATAGGTTTGGTTTTCCGGCTCAGTTCATTTCGTTTTTCAGCCTCAATTCGCCGCTGCTCTTTTCTGGATAACTGATCATTCTCGTCAACTTCTTTTTGGGGTGAAGGCTCGGTTGTTTCGGCTTCGGCCTCCTCTTTTTTGCGGGTGAGGTAGTAAGAAACATTTCCAAGATAGGTTTTGATATATCCCGGCTGAACTTCAAGAACTTTGTTGACAATGGGATCAAGAAATGCCCGGTCGTGTGATACAATTAAACAGCTTCCTTCATACTGCTGAATGGCCTGCTGAAGAATGTTTTTACTGCTCATATCCAGGTGATTAGTAGGCTCATCAAAAATGAGAAGATTAGCCGGTGACAGCAGCATTTTTGCCAGTGCCAGGCGACTTTTTTCTCCACCTGACAGTACTTTAACTTTTTTGAAGACATCGTCACCCTGAAAGAGAAAACAGCCCAAAATGGTTCTTAACCGACTTTCTTTTTCACCGGAACCAGCATCATGCAGGGTTTCGAGGGCATCGCGTTTTGGATTGAGTTCATCCGCCTGATGCTGGGCAAAATAGTTTACGGTCACATTATGCCCTTCAATTCGTTTCCCTTTTTGAAAAGGCTCATTGCCGGCAAGGATTCGGATCAAGGTAGATTTCCCAGCCCCGTTTGGTCCCACGATGGCAATTTTATCTCCTCGTTCAATTTCATAATCAATTCCTGAAAACACCTCAATATCGCCATAGCTTTTGTGCAGGTTTTCGAGTTTCATGACCACCTGCCCGCTGCGCGGCGGATCCGGAAAACGGAAAGAAACTTTACTTAGCTCATCCTCAACTTTGATGCGCTCCATTTTCTCCAGCTGCTTCACCCGGCTTTGCACCTGCCGCGCTTTGGAAGCCTTATACCGGAAACGGTCAATAAATTCCTGGGTTTCCTTTATCTGCTTTTCCTGATTTTTTTGTGCATTAAGCAGCAGTTCACGTTCCTCATCCCATTTTTTTTCATAAAAGGAATAATTTCCTGCATAGTCACTGATCTCCCCATTTCGCAGTGCCAGGGTTCTGTTGGTGATGGTGTCCAGGAATGCTTTATCGTGAGAAACTACTACTACGGCGCCTTCATAGCTATTCAGGAAATTCTCCATCCACTGCAGGGATTCGATATCAAGGTGATTGGTAGGCTCATCTAATAACAGGTAAGTGGGACGCTTAAGAAGCAGCTTTGCCAGGGCGATACGCATCAGCCATCCACCACTGAATTCAGAAGTATTTCGGTGGAAATCTTCGTTACTGAAACCAAGTCCCATTAATACTTTTTCTATTTCTGATCTCAGCCCGTATAAACCCGAGGTTTCCAGTTCGGTTTGGAGTTTGCCGTAGCTTTCCATCAGCTGCTCATATTCTTTGCTGGAATGATCAACATGTGAAAGTTTTTCCTGGATGGATTTTACTTTCATTTCCAGCTCAAAAAGCTCAGAAAATGCTGTTTCCACTTCTTCAATTACCGAAAGTGAAAAATCAGGATCCACTCCGTCTTGCGGCAAATATCCAAGTGTTTCTTCTTTGGCCAGAGAGATAGATCCGTCATCTGCTTCCTGAATACCCATAATTATTTTGAGAAGGGTAGATTTACCGGCTCCATTTGGACCAACGAGGCCAATGCGTTCACCGGGATTTATAAATGTACTTACCTGATCAAGGAGTTCACGATCACCGAGATGTAATGTGATATTATCTATTGCTAACAAAGTATGATGAATGTCTGATGTTGAAGGAAATTTCAGCGGGCTTGAAAATATGGATTAATATGCTTCGGAATGAAATAAATAGTGAGGATTGCCAGTGGTGATTTTTAGATCCCCGCCTTCGCGGGGATGACGAGGTGGTCGACTTGCTGGAAAAGCAATGAGTTAATAAAGCCAAAAACCCTTAGTTTTGAGGCTGAAATCAAACAATGAAATTCATGCAGAAAAAAGAAATTAACATTACCGTTGAATTAGATGACCAAAATATCCCAACGGATATCATTTGGAATGCTTCCGATTTACAGGGTAAAGACAAAGCACATTGCCGGGCCCTGATGCTTTCACTTTGGGATGCTGCTAATAAAGACACCCTGAAACTGGATCTCTGGACACGCGATATGACCGTGGATGAAATGAAAATATTTTTTCATCAAACTCTCGTTACTATGGCCGATACCCTGGAAAATTCTACTAATGATGAACGTATTTCCGGTGATATGAGGGATTTCTGTGCTCATTTTGCAGAGAAAATGGAGATCAAAAAGTAAGCTGGATTCTTCCTAAAGCCCAATTACAATAGAAACCATAATTGCAGTGAGGGAAATAGCCATAATCACCAAAAAAGGTTTCCAGCAATAGACAATCCAGTCTTTATAGGAAATGCCGGCGGCGGTTAATATTGCCAGCAAGGCTCCGTTTGTGGGAGTGATCATGTCCATAATAATACCGCCATATTGGTAACAAAGTATCATCACCTGACGCGACATCCCAATGAGATCAGCAAGTGGTGTTAATAACGGCATCGTGAGTACCGCATGGCCGGAAGCACTGGGAATTGGGATATGGATAAGTGCATGGGAGAGGGTCATACCAAATGCTGCAATAGCAGTGGGGAGATCCTGAAGCGGATTGAACAATCCATAAACAATACTGTCAATGATTATCCCTTCCTCTAAGATTAAATAAATACTACGCGCTAACCCTACGATGATCGCAGCAAAAGCCATTTCCTGGAATCCTGCTGCATACGCTTTTGAGGTGCCGTTAATACCCAGCTGGCCAATAAGTCCGGCTACAATTCCCATTACCAAAAACAAAGCTGACATTTGGTTATAGCCCCAATCCCAGGCTAAAATTCCATATACCATCGTAGCAAAAGTGAGCAGAACAAGTGTTAATATAAGAGCTGATCTACGGGGCAGTTTCGATTGATCATCAGGTTCAGCGGGCTGGACGGCCTCTTTATCTTTACCAATTCTGAGGACCCACCAGATCCAAAATGAAAGTACGATCAATAGTACAATAAGCCGGAACCAGGTACCTGAAAAAGGGGCAACTTCCGAGATCTTTTGGGCGATCAAAACTCCGAATGGATTGATGGGACTGAAAGCTGCACCAATAGAAGCAGAGCCAGCACTAATGGCAATTGCCGAAATTTTCGTGTAGCCCAGTTTATTAGCCATGATCACCAAAAAAGGGATCATAGGAATGATTTCCTCAAAAGTGTGATTCAATGCCCCGGCAGTGGCAAAGACCAGGCCAACCAAGACCATTACCCGGCCTTGCGCATGCTGAAATCGCTTGATTAAGGCCGTGATACCGTCATTAAAGGCACCGGTTTTGTCCACAACAACAAAAGCTCCGCCAATAATGAGGATAAGCACCACAATATCAGCCCCAAAAATAATGCCTTCCGGAACTTTAACTACCGCATCAAAAACCCCGATGGGTTCTGCTTCTACCTGTTGGTAGCTGTTGCTGACCACCACTTCACGGCCGGTTTTCGCATCAATGGTTCGATCATATTGTCCGGATGGAATGATGTGCGTGAGTATTGCAGCCAGCGCAATAAAAATGAGTAATATTGCCAATGGATGCGGAAAAGAGAATTTCATATGCCTTTTAGCTCAATTAATATTTTCAAATTAATTAGCGGTGAATATGCATCTATTTTATTGATTTGAAAAGTATATCCATTTACGTATTAACAATCTCCTCAAAACTATCTGCCCTGTTCAATAAATTTGAATCGTGATTTATAATCCGGTTCGTTGAGGAGAAGGGCTTCCTCATTATTTAAAAAAAGAATTACAGATTCGCGGGTAAGTTGCCGACCGGTTTCATTTCCCCATATGATATGCCCAACACCTGGAATCCAGTGGCTTCTTTCGATGGGGAAAACTTCGAAATAATCTATTGCGTAACCACGGGGAAGATAGCTGCATTCTCCCAGGAGCATCATAACAGGAATGTCAATATTGAGTAAATCAGGTCGCCGCTCTGTCATAAATGATTCCCGGATCATTCGGCTTGCTTTCATGTTGAAAGGAAGCTGGGGGAACTCTTGCTGAGAAGCTTCATCCCCGGCGCAGTAGGATGTTGCCACCATTTTTTTCTGAAGATCTGCATCGATGTGATTAATAAATTCAGCCTGACTGACAAACTGATTTTCAACCGGTAAAATCATTCCAAGCAG
>JBBDLQ010000028.1:30475-35157 GCA_040878765.1 Balneolaceae bacterium
GCCCGGCTCCAACCTGATCATATACATACACCTCATATCCAAAATCCGTGAAACTTGCCATAAAATCACGGTCGAATTCACGGACAAAAGCACCGGGTCCGCCATGCACAAATAGAATTGCCTCATCTTTAAGACTATCCAAATTTGCGGGTTGATGATGTGTAAGGGCGACCACTCTTCCATCACCGAGGTCCCATAATTCTTGACCGGGCAATGGCTGGAACTCAAAGATTTCATCCGGGCCAAGTGGAATCATCGCCCACAGAACGATGAACATGGAAATGGTGATAGGGGTGAATCTCAGACTCTTGCCTAAAATAGATTTTGATCCATTCAGGATCATCCACCCAAGTCCTGTAAAGGCTGCAATAGCAATTATTAGTGCCGGATATCCTTTAAAAGCACCAACAGTGAGCCATAACATCCCGGTGAAAACAACGAGAACTGAAATCCCGGCCATTATCCATAAGATGAAGGACCCGATTCCCTTAAGCCACGCCATGATATTATTTTTCATTCACCTGAGATTGAAGTATTGATTGTACTCAAAAGCAATGATACTAAATCTGCGTAAAACACTTCATGCGCAACGGGTAATTATTAACGAAACAGAATTGAGCCAAAACTCACACCGCTTTCACGTTCTTCTTCATCCCAGATATCATAGGTGAGGATTTCTCCATTTAAGTTTGGGATGGTTTTCAGGAAAGAATATAGAGGCGGGTAACCGCAGATACGATAGGGGTCATATTGTTGACTCATCAGGTTCAGTAGTTTATCTGAATTACTTTCTGCCCCAAATATCAGAAAGGAATTATCAAAATCCCTCACTTCTTCGAATAATTCTTTAGCCGGTTTATTATCCCCGAACTTTTTGCCCACATGTGACAAATCTCCGCTTATGAGGAAAAAAGTATCTTCATCATTTCCGAATTGTTGATTCAATAAGTTGCTGAATTTCTTTACCTGTTGTCCTTTAAAGCCATCTTCTTTGTAGAATAATTCATCAAGTGAACCCACCAGAATAGGCACAATTTCAAAATCATGTGCCCACAAGTGATTTAGAAAAACCAGGTGTAATTCCAGGCTGTGTTCAATCCGGTGTGCACGGTCCTGAAAAGTGACTCCAATTTCCGGCGCATCATCCCCAATTTGAAGAGCGAGTTCTTCAATTATGTTACGGTCGGTTTTAACGGTCCCGTTTACCATCTTAAAATCCTTCTTTGAAATCACAAACGGATAGTCCTCATACATATCCGGGTACAATCCGGAATAATGTGAAGTAGCAAGCATTACAACTCGCTTGGGCTTCAGGTTTTTGATGGATGAAAAAGCTTTTACGTAACTATTCAATCCAAATTGAAGATCTATATGTGGAGCATAAAGGGCTTTTGCTTTTTCTACAGGTTCTGTGGCCGGTAGCTTTTCGAAAGCCTCATTCAGAAAGTCGGTAAGCTCTTTGGAATCTTCAGGATAGGAAAACCCTGCGGTGTTTGAAGGGTGAATATCTGATTGCTCGTATTCCAGTTCTGTCGCCTCAGCATGTGCCCTGAAATGCTCCGAATGAAGCAGGGCATGTTCATCTAAAAACTGCACATATTCCAGGATTTGCTCTTTTGTGATTCCATTATCAGAAAAAGCTAAAAGATCTTCCACACTGCGGCTGCCATCAAATAATGAAAAAATAGATTGTGCGGAATAAGGCACGGCAAAATTGGCGGTTGCATATCCGTATTGGTCCTGAAAATACAGATACGTTTCCCCGTTTTGTTTGATGGGGATAATTTGCACATCGTAGCGCAACGGCGGGATGGGGTCGGTATAGGAGTTGAAAATTTGTACTGACATAAATATTTGACAAAAATTGCTTTAAGCAGGGCGAATAATGAGCTGTATGATTGCCGACTTACGTATTTATGTTAAACATAGTTCAATAAGTTCAAAATAAAAATCACCTAATGAACATAAAATCTACAGTCCAGATAATTTTTTATGCGATAATATTCGTGATAACAGGCAGTATTTGCCAGGCACAAACTATTTATCAAACAGATTTTAATTTTGGTATCATAGCTACTGAGTTGGAATCGGGTAAATCAACGCAAGTTTTACATCCAAATTTAAGTTACCCAGGAGGCATTTGGGTAGATACGAATACGGGAGAACTTTTTTGGGCCGACTTATTTGCTCAAACTGTTATGATCGCCCCGGCCGATAGTTCTCAGCATGGAATGAGAGCTATTGCTAATTCGGTAGACCAAAACCTGGGCTGGCCTACAGATGTTGTGGCGGTTCCTGATATGGATAGGATCTATTTTACGGTAAGAGAGGGATCAGATAATGAAAAAGAAAGCGCCTTGTTTTCTATGAATTATGAAGGGCAAATACTAGATACTCTTTTAAGTGAGGAGGATGGCCTTGAGCGCCCCAATGGAATTGCAGTAGATCAGGTTAATAGCATCATTTATGTAGCAGATAGTGAGGAAGGTATTTTTCGGGCAAATCTTTTAAACGAACAGGTAGCCGGCCCGCTTGACAATGAGACGAGCGATGCCCAAAGTGTTGCGCTAGATCAAGAAAATGCTAAGCTGTATGTACTAACTGCTACGGATGAAATTCAAAAAATGAATATTGACGGAAGTGACATGGAGGTATTAGTTGATTCCGGCTTTGTGGACGGAAACCAAATAAAACTTGACCTGGAGGATGGTAAAATTTACTGGACCAGTGACGGGGATAGCTTTGAGGAAATGCCAGGAAAAATTCAACGGGCAAACCTGGATGGCAGCGGATTGGAAGAAGTGTATACAAATGAAGAATATGGATTTTCCGGATTATTTCTGGATACCTCAAACAACACAATGTATGTAACAACAAGAAATTTAACTTCGGTGCTTAAAATGGATATGGAGGGTACAACGGTATCCGAAATTTATAATGAAAATAATTCCGGCTTGGTAGATCCCCGGAAAATGATTTACCATGAAGGCGCCGATGAGTTGATTTGGACTCGGAATGGAGATACCCAATATGATGTGCCTTACCATGTTATTAAAACTTCGGCAGAGGGTAGCGGTGAACTGGAAACCTTATTTAGCAATGATGCTGAAATAAATTCACTTGAATTAGATGAAGAAAACGACCGCCTTTTTTGGGGTATTTCCCAGGGTTCGCAGGCTCAGCTCTATGTAGATGATATAGATGGTAATAATGCACAAATGCTGCAGGAAATAAGTTGGTCAGGAACAACCCGAATACGTGATATTGCCTACAAAGCCTCCACTAACGAAGTGTTTTGGATAGTTGACGGTAGTGAATGGATAGCGGGAATTTACAAGATGCATGTTGAAAGTGATACTAGTAGTCGAATTCACGAAGCAGAGTATATAACTGATTTGGCGTACGATGCATCCATAGATAGCTTGTTTGCTTATGGCTATAATGGAATCACTAAAGTTGCTACAGACAGTTCCGGTTATGAGGAAATTATCGTTGAAAGTGGGCGTCCGGGTGGTCTTGCAATTTATGAAAACCGTCTGTACTGGGGGAATAATGATGGGCTCTTTAGTTCAGATTTCGCCGGTAATAATTCCGTGTTGGTAAATAACAGACCGGTTGGAAGAGGAATGTCTATTGTATTTGGCCCGGATATCATCTTTACCAGTACGGAGCATGAGCTGTCTGAAACTTCTATACCTAATCGTATTAGTTTAAAGCAGAATTATCCGAACCCCTTCAACCCAAGTACAAGCATTCAGTTTACGCTACCCAGAACAATAAATATAAGTTTGAAAGTTTATAACATGCTTGGGCAGGAAGTAGCCACCATATTTGAAGGCAGGGCCAGTAGAGGAAAGCATAACTTTAATTTTAATGCCAAACATCTTGCTAGCGGAGTGTATTTGTATCGTCTACGGGCGGGAGCGTTTAGCCAGACGAAAAAATTCACACTCATCAAATAGTATTATCTATTTACGGATTAGCAGAACACCTTTGGAGAACCTGCGAGGTTACTCTACTCTGAGACTGTTTTAAGTTTAAAGTACCCTCAAAAAGCTAAATATAATTTCAAAAAATATCTCGCCCTTTACTAAAATATTGAAGAAGTGTGCTTATACTGATATGATTTTTTTCCATGAATGCTGAATGCTAAATGATTCTATCTTCATTTAACACTTACACATTTAAAATTAATCATTTCCACGCATTTTCTGGCATTTACAGTTGACACCATAATTTTTGCACAGGGGGTGATCCGGGGCTTCTGAAATTCTTGCTTTGCAGGGACCGCGGCCGTGATGGATCATTAAGTGCGACAAATCGGTCCAGCTTTCTCGCGGGAATAAGGCCATCAGATCTTTCTCAATTTTGTCGGTATTCTTTTTCTCTTTGGTAAGTCCAAACCGGTTTGAAAAACGCTTTACATGGGTATCTACCACCACGCCCACATTGATACCAAACGCATTTCCCAGAACCACATTAGCAGTTTTTCGGGCAGCTCCGCGCAGTTTAAGGAGATCTTCCATGTTTTGGGGAACTTCTCCTCCAAATTCTTCAGAAATAATTCTTGAAGACTCTTTTAACGATTTGGCTTTATTCCGATAAAACCCGGTAGATCGAACCAATTCCTCCAGTTCCTCCAGCGGAGCATCTTTCATCAGTTCCGGAGTTGGATAGGTTTC
>JBBDLQ010000028.1:35257-43392 GCA_040878765.1 Balneolaceae bacterium
CCTCCAGTTCCTCCAGCGGAGCATCTTTCATCAGTTCCGGAGTTGGATAGGTTTCGAAAAGAGCCGGGGTTGTTTTATTTACACGAACATCAGTACACTGCGCACTCAAAATAGTGGCGATCAAAAGCTCAAAAGGATCCCTGTGGTTCAGCTCACAATGCGGATTGGGATAATGTTTATAGAGTTCATTTAAAACTTCTATTGCCCGCTCTTTTTGCGCTTTAGATTTTTTAGGAAGCTTGGGAAGTTTGTTTTTCTCTTTGGCCATTTAAGTGATCAGTTTTCTGTAAACAGTTTTCAGTGCATCTAAAGGTATGATTTTGTGAATAGACAAGCATGTTTGTTTAATGCTCAATTTTAAATGTTAAATGAACAGTGGACTTATTTAACATTTAAAATTATCTCACTTAAAATTTTCCTTATCTTTGGCGCTCAAAGAATTTTAGGAACTGAAAAATCACTCACATGTCGAATTTGGACAATCTGGATAAAATTGTATCGCTGGCGAAAGCACGCGGGTTCATCTTTCAATCATCAGAAATTTATGGCGGACTCAGTGCCGTGTACGATTACGGACCCCTCGGTGTAGAACTCAAACGAAACATCCGTGATGCCTGGTGGAAAGAGATGACCCGCCGCCACGATAATATTGTAGGCATTGATGCAGCTATTTTCATGCATCCGAAAGTGTGGGAGGCGAGCGGTCATGTTGGCGGCTTCAACGACCCGATGATCGACGACAAACAGTCCAAAAAACGCTATCGAGCAGATATGATCATTGAGCAGTACATTGAAAAGCTGCGAAAGGATGATAAAGAGGAGGAAGCGAAAGAAATTCAGGAAAAGCTGGACACAGCCGGCTCCCGAAAAAGCCTGACGGAAGACCTGTACGAGATTATCATGGAAAATGAGATTCGTGCTCCTGAATCCGGTGCATTTGACTGGACCGAAGTGCGCCAATTCAACCTGATGTTTAAAACGCAGTTTGGTTCTACTTCAACCGAAGAAGACGGAGTGTATTTACGCCCCGAAACTGCACAGGGAATTTTCGTGAACTATAAAAACGTGATGGATACGTCTCGAACTACCATCCCATTTGGAATCGCTCAAACCGGAAAAGCTTTCCGAAATGAAGTGGTTGCCAGGCAGTTTGTATTTCGCATGCGTGAATTTGAGCAGATGGAAATGCAATATTTTGTGAAGCCCGGAACCGATGAAGCGGAATACGAAAAGTGGCTGGAAAAACGGCTTGAGTGGCATAAGAAAATGGGAATCCGGGAAGAGAATTTGAGAACCGCCCCCCATCCCGAAGACAAACTTGCTCACTACGCCCGTGCCGCCGCCGATATTCAATATAAATATCCCATCGGCTGGCAGGAAGTGGAAGGAATTCACAACCGAACCGATTTCGATCTCACTCAGCACGCCGAATTTTCCGGTAAAAAAATGGATTATTTCGACCAGAAAAACCAGGAACGCTTTGTGCCTTATGTTATTGAAACTTCTGTTGGTTTAGACCGCCTTACCTTGATGGTACTTTGTGACGCATATCGAGAAGAGGAAGTGGACGGCGACACCCGTGTGGTCTTAAAAATGAATCCAAAACTGGCCCCGGTTCAGGTAGGCATTTTCCCACTCATCAAAAAAGACAAACTGCAGGATCTGGCGCACAAAATTAAGGAGGATTTAAGAGATGAGTTTTCTGTGATGTACGATGATTCCGGTTCTATCGGAAAACGTTATCGCAGACTAGACGAAGCCGGAACTCCATTTTGCATTACCGTAGATTTTGACGGAGTGGAATCAGAAGGTGAAGATACTGTTACTATTCGTTACCGTGATGATATGAGTCAGGACAGGGTGCCTGTATCCCGTCTTGCCGAAGTTATTCGCGATGGAATGAAAGGCTGGAAACCGGAGTAAATACTCTGGGGAAATAACACTGAAAGTCATCTTTTTATCCGTATAAGAAACTTCTTGGGTTAAATTATGTTTGTACTATAAATCAACATAAAAATAATCCTATGGAACGTTTCTATACTTTTTTACTACTGATTGTACTCAGCTTATTTAGTTATGACAGCGCTGCCCAGGTTGAAATTATTGATGCCTATTCTGCTTTGAGTTTTAATGCTCCTATAGATTATCAATATGCCAATGAAGATGATAATTATGTATATGTTGCAGAGCGTAACGGCCGGATTAAAGTATTTGAAAACGATCCGGGGACTTCAGAAAGCGAGGTATTTTTAGATATCAGTGATCAGGTGAACACCTCTGGCGAAGGTGGTTTACTCGGTTTCGCTTTTCATCCTGAATATGAGGCTAACGGATATTTTTATGTCTATTACACACCTGGAGATCCATTTCGATCGGTTATTTCACGTTTTGAGGCTTCACCATCGGAGATGACGGCAAATGAAAATTCCGAACTGACCTTGTTGGAAGTCAATCAGCCCTACACCAATCATAATGCCGGACAAATCAGGTTTGGTCCGGACGGTTATTTATACATTGCTCTTGGTGATGGAGGTTCTGGAGGAGATCCACACGATAACGGACAAGACCCTGCTACGCTGCTGGGTTCTATTTTGCGGATCGATGTGGATAATACCCAAGACAGCATGAATTATGCCATCCCTGAGGATAATCCATTTGTTGATAATGAGGAAGGTTACCGGGAAGAGATCTATGCCTATGGACTGCGAAATCCATATCGTTTTAGTTTTGATGCTGAATCCGGGGAGCTATGGGTGGCTGATGTGGGGCAATCAACCCGCGAGGAAATCAATGTTGTTGAAAGGGGATTAAATTATGGCTGGAATACCATGGAAGGCAGTTTGTGTTATGAGCCACCTAGGGGCTGTGAAACCTCCGGGAAGGAATTACCGGTATATGAATATGGCCGCGATGAAGGAGGTTCAATAACAGGCGGATTTGTTTATCGGGGCACTGGAGTTCCGGAATTAGCAGGCAGGTATGTATATGCTGATTTTGTATCCGGAAATATTTGGTCGCTAGGTTGGGATGGAGAAGAGGCAACTGATAATCAATTGATCGACACATTTAGCGGAAATCAGCTCATCACTTTTGGGGAAGATCAAAACCAGGAATTATACTTTGGTTCATTTGATGGTAACATCTACACATTTCAATCAACTGCAACTTCCAATGAGGATGAAAGTGAGGTTCCAACGAGCACTCAACTCTTTCAAAACTATCCGAATCCCTTTAACCCCTCAACAACTATCAATTACCAGCTATCAAAGCATAGCGATGTAAAGCTTGAAGTGTTTGATATGTTGGGGCGTAAAATCAGCACGCTTATAAACCGGCAAATGCCATCAGGAACACATAAGGTAAATTTTGATGCTTCCTATTTGCCAAGCGGTTTGTATATATACAGGCTAAATACTGGGGAAACGGTCATTACCCGTAAAATGACATTAATGAAATAAATTCTTTTTATGCACACTTGATTAACCCAAACAATAGATTCGGTTCAACCCAAGTGTTTGCTTTACGAGTTATTTTATCTCATTTAATACTTCGCGTGCCCGCTCTAAATTCCATTTATCAATTTCATTTTTTGTCTCAACCTCAAGTAATTCCTGAATTGTTTGCCTGGCTTTTTGGGTTTCCCCGGCGCGAAGGTAATGTCGCCCCAAATCCAGTTTATATCTTATCGTTTGATCAGGATCTAATTCTATGGCTTTTTTGATAAATTCTTCCGCCTTCTCATTACTTGCTCCCTTAGGAATCCCCTTAGAAACCACACCTGCAGCAATGCGTTGTGCAGAACTAATGTTTGCCACCTCACTATGCCAAACCCCCAATAAAAGCCATGCCGGGGCATAATCCGGAAGTAATTCCGTAGCTTTTACAGCGTGCTCTTTTATAATATGTGATTTTTTTATTCGGGTATTTGTTTTAGATAGATCAGAAATTCTGCCATGT
This sequence comes from Balneolaceae bacterium, assembly GCA_040878765.1. Taxonomy (GTDB): domain Bacteria; phylum Bacteroidota; class Rhodothermia; order Balneolales; family Balneolaceae; genus Gracilimonas. Next base: position 39,215 of record JBBDLQ010000028.1, read on the forward strand.
GCAATAGCATAAACAAAATGAGAATAACCTTCATCCGGATATTCTTCTATGGCTTTTTCTGCGTATTTCATGGATGTTTGATAATGTTCCATCATGGCATCTTCATTGTTGAGCCTGAAGCCTAACCGGGCATACAACAAACTTGTGTGCCATAATGCTTCAAAATTTGTTGAATCACTTTCCAACACTTTCAGAAATAAGTTAAGTGATTTCTTTTCGCTGCCCTCATCAAATAATTGCTGTGCCGAACTAAGCAGGGAATCTTTCGGGACCTCGGTTTGGGCATAAAGGGAATTGTTTAATCCAATACCCATGAAAATCATAAGGAGGATAAGATATTTTAACGGGTATGATTTCATACGATTATAGAATTTCATTATCAATAAATATAAACACTTAAGGGCGTATAATTAAACTAATCAATTGCTATGAAGTACTGATAACGAATACCTAAGTGTTGTGGTTCCGGGTGGCGGTAATTTGTAGTAAATAATAGTTCTGTTTTTTCTAAGATTCTCTTTATATTTAAAACCTTTTTCGGATAAGAAATCGAACGCATAAAATATCCTGATTCATGAAACGCACGTATCAACCAAGTAATAAGAAACGCAAAAATAAGCACGGTTTTCGCGAACGTATGTCTACGAAAAATGGACGTAAAACAATTGCAAACCGTCGCAAAAAAGGCCGTCATAAGCTAACTGTAAGTGATGAACAAAAAGGAGCCAAGTAAGGCAGCTGGTAATCCCCTTCGAAGATTTAATTTACCCAAATCACAGATATTACGTGGCAGAAGAAATTTTGAGAATCTTTTTTCAAGTTCTTCCTTCCTCTCTGCATCAACTGTAAATCTTCGTTATGCTATCTATCCTAATGCCAGCGGGGAATTACTCGTTGGTTTTATAGCTCCTAAAAAAATCGGCAATGCAGTGAAACGCATTCGCGCAAAACGCTTCCTCAGGGAAGCCTACAGGCTTAACCAACATATCATTACTGATTCTCCAGAATTAAGCAAAATGTGTCTTCATTTTGTTTTTATGGCTAAACACGCTAATCTGACTTTTAATGATGTTCAGCACGATGTTATTCAGTTAATGACAAAGTTACGAGAGCAGTTGCTTTCAGAAACTTCACCCCTTTAAAAATTTATACCTTTGGATAAGAATACCGCCACCGGATTTGTCTTAATTTTTATACTCATGCTGGGATGGTTCTATTTTACCATGCCAACAGAAGAGGAACTGGCTAATCAGCGTAAAGAACGAGCCATTCAGGATAGCCTGGCACAAATTGAACTAAACAGGCAGGATTCGTTAGAACAGTTAGGTGAACGGGATGAGGACGCACGGGAACAACAAACTCCAACTATCCGTGAAGACCTCCGGGATGACATTCCGGAAGTAAGTGGTTTATTTGCCAATAGTCAGGTTACCGAACAGGCTGAGATTAAAGTTGAAACTCCGCTCTATTCAGTTACTTTTACCAACCGGGGTGCCGGGCCAAATTCATTTATACTAAAAGAATATGATACCTGGGATGGCCAGCCGGTTCAGCTCATTAAAGATTCCACTCGCTCTACGTATAACATTGGGTTTTTGTCTACTGAAAATTATAATGTAGAAACCCAAAATCTGCTTTTCAGGCAAGTTACCCAAGGTTCATCTTTGAGTATAAGATCCGGAGAACAACGGGAAGTTCGTTATGAACTGGATCTGGAAGATGGACGGAAAGTGATCATCACTTATTTGCTAAATGGCGATAATTACGAAATTGATGTAGATGTTAAGTTTGTTGGCCTGAGAGATTATGTAGTTGGCAGAAGTATAGATTTTGGATGGACATCTCCTCTTAATTTCACGGAAAAAGATCACTCACAAGATGCTCTTGAAACCGCTGCTTATGTTTATGCCGGTGGTGAACTCGAGAAATTTAAGTTAGATGAAGCCGGACGCGACGAACTTACTATAAATGGAAATATTGACTGGGCGGCTACAAAAACCAAATTCTTTACCCAGCTGATCAAGCCATTGTCACCGACCGATGCGGCTATTCTTATTGGTGAAGTAACCGGGGCATCTGATAACCCGAATACGGAACATCGTTATATCTCCTCCATCCGAACCGATCTGGATGAATCCGGTTCAACTTCTTACAGGCTATATGTAGGGCCAATGAAATACCGTGAAATCGTTAAAGTTGATGAACATGCCTACGATATGGTTGACGTTGGATGGAGCTGGCTACGCTGGTTTTCTGATCCTTTTGTTCGCTGGTTGGTTATTCCCTTCTTTGAGTTTTTGGCAGGATTCACTTCCAATTTTGGAATTATTATTATTGTATTTGCAGCGCTCGTAAAACTGGTTCTTTCTCCTTTAACGTATAAAAGTTACAAGAGTATGGCGGCCATGGGTGAGCTGCAGCCGCAGATGAAGGAGTTACAGGAAAAGTATAAAGACAATCCGCAGAAGCAGCAAAAAGCGACTATGGACCTGTATCGCAAAAATAAAGTAAATCCACTTGGTGGTTGTTTACCTAACCTGCTTCAGTTCCCGATTTTAATTACTCTTTGGCGGTATTTCCAGAATTCAATTCTTATCAGGCAGGAAGAATTTTTATGGGCACATGACCTTTCAGCCCCCGATTATATTATCAGCCTGCCTTTTAGTATTCCTTTCCTTGGAGAAAGCATAGCCGGTTTTGTGTTATTGATGACTGCGGCCATGATGGTTCAAAGTAAGCTTACCGGTGGCATGAGTGGTGGTGGAGGAACAAGCCCAATGGCTGGTCAGATGAAAATGCTGCAATATATCTTCCCGGTTATGCTGCTTTTTATATTTAACAATTTTGCAGCCGGATTGAGCCTCTATTACCTGGTATTCAACGTACTTTCCATTATTCAGCAGTTCTTCATCAAACGCAGCCTGCACGGTGATAAAGAAGGCAAAGAAGTAGCCAAGGCTTAATAACCGGGGCTAAAAAAATTGGTAGTATGTTTGCAGCTTGTTCCCAACATTCTTGTTAGGAACACTTCCTGGAAATGTTGGATTATGAGTTAAATATGTTATCACATTTAATTAGATTTCAATCTGGTTATCTTCAGGCTCAATCCAATTCATAAAAAATAAACTTGCTCAGTAAAGCACTCTCACATTATCCTCAGTTTCGATTTCGGGATGGTCAAAAGCGCCTTTGGAATCCAATTATTAAAAAAACCTTCGCTAATCTTCCTGAAGAACGAGTTAGACTTGCCCTGATAGATTATCTGACTTTAGAAGCAGGCTTTTCTCCACACCGTATTTCCTTTGAGAGTCCGGTAAAACTGGAAGGCGATAAATCATCTTCACGAACCGATATCATTTGTTACGATGCGGATTTCAAGCCTTTGCTATTGGTTGAGTGTAAGGCTCCGGATATAAAACTCGACGAAAAAGCTGCTATTCAGGTAGCACGGTATAATCAGAAAGTGGGAGCACCCTTTGTTTTGGTAAGTAATGGGATGCTGGATTTTTGGTTTGAAATTGCGGAACAAAAAATTCACCCTAAACAGGAAGTCCCGGAAATATTTCAGCCTAAAAATGATGTAGACCGTAAACTCACATACTGGGAATTACGGGGATTTATTGGGGAGAAATTATATCCTGAAGTAAGGACTTTTATGGTAGATTCTTGCCTGGAGTTATTTGGAGACGCCCATCAACCCGTAAAATATGTAAGCTTTGATGATTATTCACCCGAATTTTCGCTGGGGCATTATTACCGGATTTTTGGAATGAAGGATGATCAAAAATTGGCACTGTCTTTTGCTGCAAATCCGTTTGGGGGAACGCGGTTTAATGCGGTATTAAATCAGGGAGGGGCAAATACTGCATTTTGTTCTGCATCTGTTGATTTGTTGGCCAAAGGTGAATTTCCAAATACAGAAATCCATTCGGGGCAAGGGGTGCATGAAGCAAATTTATTATCAAAAACAGCTTTTAACTTCAAGGACTCAGTCACCAGTTTAATTACGGAAATCAGGGATTTACTTCTTCAATATTCCTGATGTTGCCGGTCGATATTAGTTGGGTATTTTGGTATTCTTATAGCACAAAAATAAACACTAATTTTCAATTATTATCGGGATTGTCATGCACAAAAAACATCGCGAAAAACTATTCTCATTATTTGATGAAGGCCAA
>JBBDLQ010000029.1:0-6830 GCA_040878765.1 Balneolaceae bacterium
TTTCGAATGGTCCCTGCAACCACAAGTTTGAATGTTTTTCCCTGGGCAAGTGGATTAGAAAGGTATTGCAGGGTAGTGCCCGGTTTATTTGGTCTAAATGAGGCCCATCCATTTGGAGAACCATCCAGCAAAGCAACCGGACTCATACCGGCAGGAAGGCCGGGCGTGCCTTCAGGGATGGAAACCGTGGACACCTCATGTAATTCAGCATAATAATCAAAAAACATTCTTCCGGGCAGGCCAACGATGCCATTATCAAAAAGGATGTTTGGCTCAATGTATATATCCTTATAAGCATGCCCATCAGCAGGAAGATTTAACTCATTGTTTAATACAAATTCAAAATGGGATAAGCGGGTGCTGTCCTCATCAATATGAGGGAGCAGGCTCATATAGGTATTGGTTTGACAGCCGGTGTGTTTGTTAAAGGTAAGGCGGTCATTTGCATGAACGGGATTATCGGCAAAAGTAGGGCGAAAGTTATCTGAAAGCCCCATGTATTCTACGCTCAGGGTATCACCGGCTTGTACATAACCGAAATTAAGTATTGGGTTAATTTCCTCCTCGGGTAATGTGAGCCGTAATCCTATGGTGGGGATAGTACCAAAATAGTTTTCCTTACTTTCAAATACATGGCGGCTCGCGGAGGCTATACGGATGCCATGATCAGGAAAAGTACCATATAACCAACCCGATACAAATGAACTAATATCTGAGGAATAGATGAGTCCAGCACTTGGTATAGTGTCGGTAGAGGTAACTACAAGGTAATTGGAAACATCTGTGGGAGGGCGGTTTTCAAACGAAAGCGTCTCTTCATTCCATGGACCAGCAACCTTATAGATATAATATTCACTTTCATAATTAGTAACTAATGTATCCGCTGCGATAAGAAAGTAAGCATCCCTTAGGTTGGCATTTGTATTAAACTGGCCAATACCAAATTGTAAATAGGAGGTTGACATGGTTTGATCAGGATGCGTGGGTGGAGTAAAGTTATAACTTCTTGCATCAAGAATATTAGAATTACCGTATTCCGTACCTTCAAAACTCGTTAAAATCCAAGTATCATCAGTTGGACCAATAGCATATTCGAGTTCAGATACAAAATAGGTTTGGGTTTGATTGCAGGAAATTTCGGCGCCTTCCTGCAGAAGAATTGGGTTGCCCAGGTAATCAATTACATCAGCCGAACCAGATATTGATGTAGAAGGCCCAACAATAGAATAATCCAATACGTGTTCCTCAATCTGTTCAATCCCATAACTTTGGGCTTCTTCAAAATAGAATTTAAGCTCTCCGGTTTTAAGCACCACGTAGGTGCCTCTGCCTATTCGGTGTAACACAGGGTGATAATATCCACCGGGTCCCACTACATTTCCTTCCGCCATTTGGAAACCGGTTTGTCCCGAAGGCTGGACTTCTACGGTTTCTGTTATTACTACCTGCCCTTGAACTCTTGTCCAACAAAGCAGAGATACTAAAAGGCACCCGAATAATTTTACTACGTAATGTTTTGCCCCCATAATCCAGCTATTTATGTGAATAACTTAAAGCAATGAGATACTTAGACCTAAAATGTTACAGTTTACTGTACATTTTTATTAAGTAATTGGGTTGTAATTATATTATTTAAAGCCTTTTTAACCACGGATTTCTGATGGCCAGCTAAATAAATTTCTTTCACGGGAATGAAAAAGAAATAAATTTTCATTTTATGCTGCAAGGAGATTTGCAATATCAAAACTATTCATCAAAAGAGACGCTGTATTTGTTTGCTCTAATTTAGGGGAATGAATTCAAGCAAAAATCGCACTTTCCTGTTATACTTGGCGTTAATATGAATGCCATGAGATATCTTATAACATCTATTTTTGTCATCATCTTTTTGAGCGGGGGAAATCTTTCAGTAGCCCAGGTTCAAACCGGAAATGAGCTTTCGGGTAAATCTGCCTACATACAGGGTATGGAGGCTTTTGAAAATAAAGAATATGAAACCGCCAGAGAGCTGCTGCTTGATGCGCAACGCAAATTGGGGAATGCAGCCGGTATAAATTATGCCCTGGCTGATACCTACCTTATGCTCGATGACCTTCCCAATGCGGCTATGTATGGTAAACTGGCTGTTGAAAGTGAGCCACAGAACAAGTGGTATCGCCTCAAGCTCGCACAAATATATCGAAATGCAGGCCGTAATGAAGCCACGCTAAATGAGCTGAATACCCTGCTCGATCATCACCCCGGTGATTTCAACGCCTTGTATATGCTTGCAGAGACCTATAAAAGCTATGGCGAATTTATAAAATCGAACCAAACACTTGATGAAATTATAAAACTTGCGGGCCCGGATGCACAGGTTCTCATGATGAAGTTCAGAAATTATGAGGCCCTTGCCATTCCCGATTCAGCCATTGCTCAGCTTGAAATTATCAGGAAAGTTGATCCGGATAACCTGGAAATTTTGAATCTGCTTGGGCAGTATTATTCAAGAACGGGTGATCAAAATAATGCCAAAAAAGTACTGAATGATGCACTTAACAGAAACGCACGCGACCCGCAGTCTCTCATTAACCTAGCGGGCATTTATCTTGACGATCAGAAATGGGACAGTGCCGGAACTCTATTAACGAATTTTATTTCGGACCCGCTTATTGAAGCTGAAAAAAAGATGAATATTACCCGGTTCATGTATTCAAGGGTTCAGGATGATCCGCAAAATATACAGTTACGCATTGAAACTGAACGGGTAATGGACGCCTTCACTGAAAGTGAACCGGAATACGGCCCGGCTTTTACAATATCAGGTGAGTTCTATGCACAAAATGATCAGATTGAAAAAGCTCTTGAAAACCTGGAAAAAGCCACCGAATTACTTCCGCAGGATGATATTGCCTGGAGGCAGCGGCTTCAGTTATTACTTAGTAAAAACAGATATGAAGAAGTCATTGAAGTAGGAAAAATAGCCTCCGAATCGGTGCCGGATGATTCGTTCATTCAATTTTTTGTAGGCACAGCTTATATGCTAAGCGATCAAAACAAAGAAGCAGAAGACTGGCTGGAAAATGCAAGCCGAGCCCCGGCTCGCCGGCCATTTAAATCCATTATTTATGGGACTCTTGGTGATGTCCGGGCAAATCTGGGTAAACATGAATCATCAGACGAAGCCTATGAGCTAGCCTTGCGATATGATCTTGAAAATGATAATGCGATGAATAATTATGCCTACAATTTATCGGTCAGGGAAGAAAATCTGGAGCGGGCAAAAGAACTGGCGCTTAAAGCGGTTGAAGTGGGCCCGGAAAATGCGGCTTATCTGGATACGGTGGGCTGGGTGTTTTTCAAATTAGAGGATTATGACAGGGCCCGGCGGTATATTCGGGCATCCATTGATACCGGTGCTGCAAGTGCTGAGGTGCTGGAACATCTTGGAGACGTTTATGAAAAATTGGATAACATGGACGAAGCCCAAAAATGGTGGAAACAAGCCCTCGAAAAAGACACCACACGTACACATCTTCAGGAAAAAATAACTAACTAATTAACGTGAAAATAAGATCACTTCATTCGCTGTTTATCATACTCTTAACTGGTATAATAGCATCATCTTGTAGCTCAGCGATCCCGGTGTTGGAAGGAGATTATAGCCGAAGCAATGTTCCTGAAAAAGAGGTTACAGCTGATATCCCAAATTATTCCTCGGAGTTGACATCAATTTCAGGTAAGGGCAGAGCACTGGTTAGTGAACCCGGAAACAGCGATCGTGTTACTATTGATTTTATCGCAAACCGTGAATTGAGTCTGCTTACCATTCAAAACCGGATAGGCATTGAAGGCGGACAATTATTGGTGGATCGTGATTCTATTCTTATATATAACCGCCTGGATAAAATTGCCCAAAAAATCTCAATTTATGATGGACGTATGACCAGCTTAAATGAACTGGCATCCATTAACATCCTCGATCTTATTAATTTTAAAGTATTGGAAGATGAAATTTCCACTGTCCTGGAAAACAATAATTCTTATCAGCTTCGTTTAAAGAACGGCACCCGGGTTTATGTAAGTAAAAGGGATGGATGGGTGGAGCAGGTCAGTCAAAATCAGCAAGGCCATACTCCCTATTCCAGAATTATTTACGAAAGCTATGGCAATCTTGATGGATTCATATTACCAAGAAAAATCACGATCTTTAGCGCGGATGAAGATTCACGAGTGGTATTTTTAGTACGAAACCTGGAGGTTAATCCTCAAATTCCTGATTTAAAAATCGATATACCTGATAACATTGTGATTCAACGTAGAAAATGAAAAATAGGTACTACTTTCAAATACTGGCGGTTTTATTTTTTGCACTGTTAATGAGTGGCGAAGGGTTTGCTCAAACGTATCAGGAGAAAAGGGAGGCGCTGCTGAACCGGCAGGAAAATACCCGTGCTGAGATCAATGTGCTTGAAGCCCGAATCAAAAATTATCAGGAACGGATAAATCAGGCCGAGGAACGATTTGATAAGTCCTATGAGCAATTTCAATCGCTCAATAACCTGATTGCACTGCAGGATGACAAAATTAGAAGCCTGCAGCAGGAACAGAATCAAATAGAGGACGAAATTGATCTTACCGAACAGGAAATTGAACTCAGGGAAAATGAGCTTCAGCAACTGATCGATAATTATAAAAAGATCATTTTATATGCCTATAAAAACGGGCGCTCAGGAAATCTTGAACTATTACTCACCTCAGAATCAATTAATCAGATGCTGGTGCGATCCCATTATTTGCAGCGTTTTGAAGAGCAAAAGACAAAACAGGCTAATCTAATCCGGGAAAGCAGGAAGGAATTGGCTCAGGTAAAAAAAGATCTTGAAAACAGTTATGAGAAAAACCGGATTGTATTAGGTGAGATCAGACAGGAGAAAGAAGAACTTGGTGATCAGCGGCAGCAGCAGCAGCAAACAGTTGAGGAAATAAAACGGGAACGCAGCACATGGCTTGATGAACTTCGGAAAACAAGACAGGAGAAAGAAAACCTGGAAAGTACCATCACCAATTTGATTGCCGAGGAAGAAAAGCTGCGTGAGGCCGAAAATGAACGGCAGCGCCGCCTTGAAGAAGCCCGTAAAATTGCAGATGCATCTCGCCGGGCCGATGAAGTAGAAAAGTATTCCCGCCCCATCTACCGTGAAAATTTTGTGAGTGATGAAATACTGCTTACCTATGAAAGATTATTTAAGCAATCAAAAGGAGTGCTGCCATGGCCGGTTAACAGCAAAACGATTTCGAAAAAATTTGGTCGGGTACGAAATCCTATTTATGGAACCGAAACCGAACATCCCGGAATTGATATTATTGCCGATCCCGCCTCAGAGGTTTCCGTTGTTTCCGATGGATATGTGTATGCAATTCAGCCTTTACCGGGTTATGGCGATGTAGTTTTTGTGAAACATGGCTCTTACTACACAGCCTATGGTAATTTAAGCCAAATTGATGTGGGAGTAGGTTCGGTACTGCAAAAAGGAGATAAAGTGGGACTATCCGGAACCGCACAGTCGGAGATGGGTGAAGTGGTATTCTTTTTATTACGAGAAGGAAGTTCGTTCGTAAATCCGGTTCCATGGCTAAGTGCTAAATGATCCCCGCATATTTTTAAGCGTTAAAAGATATGTTCAAAATGGAAATTGGGGTTTGTTTTTAGGAATTTCACCTTCACATTAAATCAAATCAACTTAATACAAACAAATCATCCTGCTTTGGATAATCTTCCCCGGTTTATTTTTTATACATCAGGTGTATTAATAACATCTGCAGCTTTTACGCTTTTCACTTCTGAATTTTTAGTAAAAATAAATGATCCATCCTATGTGGGATTGCTGTTCCTCTTAGGTTTCGGCCTGATATATATGAGCATCGTTTCTGTAACAGGCCGCCGTTTTATGAGGCGGCTTCGCGGTCCCAATCCCGCACCTTATATATTTGGATTATTAGCTGCAGCTCCACCGTTGGTTTGGCTTCAGATTTACGATGCAGGACTGGGTAATTCAGATCTGACCTATATGTTAACCATTATTGTTGCATGTGGATTGGGCGCTTTTCTTGCACACCGGGCTGGACTCAAAGCCCAAATCAAATTTCAGAAAAACCTGCAAGAATACCTGAATCAGGATGATTAAAAGATCTCGTATTTCACAAAATTCAACTAAAACCACTCTCATGAAAACATTTAAAGCTGTTATTTTGCCATTTCTTTTAGTGATTTCTTTTTTTGGGACTGTATTGGCCCAAACATCCGAAACTGAAGTTCTGCGTGAAATCGGGAAAGCGCCTTCACCTGATCGTATTGAGGCAGATATCACCAAATTGGTAAGTTTTGGCACCCGCCACACGTTGTCGGATACCACGTCTGAAACAGAGGGAATCGGGGCAGCCCGGCGCTGGTTAAAAGATGAATTTGAACGCATTTCTGCAGATTGCGGTGGCTGCCTGGAAGTGTTCTATGTTCGCGATTATGTTGGTGGTGAAAACCGCATACCAGAACCGGTAGAAATTGTAAATGTGATTGCCATTCAGCGCGGATCAGCAGACCCAAACCGCTTTGTAGTAATGAGCGGCGACATTGACTCGCGTGTGAGCGATGTGATGGATGGCGAATCAGAATCACCCGGCGCAAACGATAATGCTTCCGGTGTGGCGGGGGTTTTAGAAGCGGCTCGTATTTTGAGCCAATATGAATTTGAAGGATCCATCATGTATGCCCAGCTTTCCGGTGAAGAGCAGGGTTTGTTTGGCGGACAGATTCTCGCCAAATACGCCCAGGAGCAAGGCTGGGATATCAA
>JBBDLQ010000030.1:0-1272 GCA_040878765.1 Balneolaceae bacterium
TCCTGATTTTCATTTTTAACTATTTGAATTTACTTTTACATGATTTACGTTTCAGCAAGGGCATTAAAACAAGGTTAGTTTAAATTTAAACCGAATATATCAGTCAATATGAGCAGTTCTATTTATAGTATTATAACGGGAACCGGGAGTTACATCCCTACCCGCCGGATCAAAAACGAAGATTTTCTGGATAATGAATTTTATGATGAACATGGCAAACGTCTCGAAAAATCGAATGAGGAAATCATTCAGAAATTTTGTGAGATCACTGAAATTGAAGAGCGGCGATATGTAACCGACGACCTTGTTACCTCAGACATCGCTTATTTTGCTGCCAAAGATGCCATTGAATCTGCCGGTATTGAAAAGGAAGAGCTGGATTACATTATTGTAGCTCACAACTTTGGGGATGTAAAACATGGCAGCAACCGCACTGATATGGTCCCGAGCCTGGCTGCCCGTGTAAAACACAAACTGGAAATTGAAAATCCAGGAACCATCGCATTCGATTTACCATTTGGCTGTCCGGGTTGGCTGCAAGCCGTCATTCAGGCCGATTATTACATAAAATCCGGTGATGCCCAAAAAGTGATGGTTATAGGTGCCGAAACCTTATCAAGGATTTCAGATCCGCACGACCGTGATAGTATGATCTATGCCGATGGCGCCGGTGCTACCATTTTGGAAGCCCGGGAAAGTGAAACTCCCATTGGAATCCTATCGCATAATGCCCGCTCCGATACCCGCATTTATGCCAACATGTTATATATGGAAAAATCCTATAACCCGGCTTTAAAAGACAAAGGCGATATTTTCCTAAAAATGCACGGACGAAAACTTTATCAATATGCGCTTACCAATGTCCCGACTGCAATAAAGGGAGCTCTTGATAAAAGTGATATCACCATTGACGACATTTCTCATATTCTGATTCATCAGGCCAATGGTAAAATGGATGATGCCATCATCCAAAGATTATATAAGCTGTATGATAAAGAGGAAGTCCCCAAAGATGCGATGCCTATGACCATCTCCTGGCTGGGTAACTCATCGGTGGCTACCATCCCCACCCTGCTCGATCTTATTTGGAAAGACAAACTGGAGGATTACGATATCGATAAAGAAGGTGTGCTCGTTTTTGCCTCCGTTGGTGCCGGGATGAATATAAATGCCCTGGTGTACCGGATGTGATGGTAGATTTGGTATTCTTTAGTCGTAGGCATCCCTGACACTCCCTTCCGTTCCGACGCAGAGCGTGCGGAGCGAGGACAA
>JBBDLQ010000031.1:0-1268 GCA_040878765.1 Balneolaceae bacterium
TCAGGAAGATATAAATCGGTTGCCCAGTCTTTATTCCGCTGGTAAACCGGGTGTTCTTCGTGCACATGATTGGCTACATAATCTAATATCACACTCATATCATTTTGGTGAGCCACATCCAATAATTCCCGGAATTCTTCTTCGGTTCCAAATCGGTAATCTACTTTGGAGGATGAAACAGGCCAGTATCCATGATAACCAGAGAATTTTGTAACCGGCCCACCCTGATCCCAAAGCCCGTAAGCGCCTTCAGGATTTTGGGTGATTGGAGACAGCCAAAGTGTATTCACTCCAATTTGTTTAAAATATCCATTTTTAATTTTTTGGGTGATGCCTGCAAAGTCGCCGCCATAATAATTGGCTTTTGGGTGAATATCGGGATCATCTACTTTTTTTGTATTAGCGGGATTTCCGTCATTAAATCGGTCGATAAGCACAAAATACATATTCCATGTATGGTAATCCTGACGTGTTAACTGCTTTGTATCCCGGATTACCCTACCGTTTTTCAAAGGAATGAGAACATCGTTGGAAATCTCTGAATTGTTGAATGTCCATGCCCGAATATCAGACCGTTGCATACTTTGTGCATTGGCCGGAATTTTAAAACTGAGGATATTGTCTTCGAGCTTTGTATCCAGTACATAATTTTCCCAAAATACCAGCGTATTTTCCGGAGCGTCGGTTTTCAGAAATATGGTTGCACCGGCCACATCGTAGGTCTCTAAATAAGGCTTTACAGCATCCACCTCACCTACCATTAAAATGGAATTTGTACCGCCCATTCCGTTTGAAACCGAATTGAGATTTGCCGGATCTGGCATTTCCCTTCCATCAATCACAAATACATATTGATATACTCCCTTATTCACCAACATTGTGGTTTCCCAGGTATCACCGGATTTCACAAAAACCGCCTCATTGGGATTCCAGTTATTCATCTCCCCTTTCATCTGAACGGTTGTGACTTTTCGATTCCCGGGATCGAAAGTCAGGGTAACTTCCTGTTTATTCGATCTTTTCAGGAGAAAATCATAGGCAAAACCATCCGCCCAAATGCTAAGTACATCCAATGGTTTTTGAAGAATACCGGAGATAATAATTCTGGATTTATCAATAGCTAATTCCGTGTTCAATATTTCAGGAGCCGAAACAGAATCGATGAGTGAGGGATCAATAAAATAATCGGCAGTGATGATCTCCGTTTCCCCAAATTCCAGATTGATAGGAGAAGCCAGCCCGATAATTTGTGATTCCTGTGGAGCCTC
>JBBDLQ010000032.1:0-3914 GCA_040878765.1 Balneolaceae bacterium
GTTTTCACATATTCATGCTCCCGCGCAAATTCCTTTGTATCGTTGATGTAATTCAGGATATTTGGGAACCGCTCAAAATACTGATCGATCATCTCCTTCCCTTCGTTATTCTCGATGCCGAGATTTTGTGCAAGTCCGTAGGCGCTCAGTCCATAAGGAATTCCAAAGTTTACTTCCTTGGCTTTACGCCGGTGGTCAGGCGTGACATCCTCCAGCGAATCCAAATCAAAGATCTCCTTGGCGGTGCGGGCGTGAATATCCTCTCCGTTTTTGAAGGCCTGAATCATCGCTTCGTCTTTGGCGATGTGGGCAATTACACGCAATTCAACTTGCGAGTAATCGGCAGACATTAGTTTGAAGCCATCCTCGGCAATAAAAGCCTTCCGCATTTCACGTCCCCGTTCGGTGCGGATGGGAATGTTTTGCAGGTTTGGATTGGAAGAAGCAAGTCGCCCTGTAGCCGCCACGCTTTGGTTGAATTCGGTGTGAACGCGGCCGGTTTCTTCATTTACCAGCTCAGGGATAGCATCCACATACGTTGATTTGAGTTTAGCCAATTGACGATAATCCAGAATCAAACTCGGTATTTCATACTTCACGGCCAGTTTAGTCAACACTGATTCGGCTGTGGAATACTGCCCCGTTTTGGTTTTTTTACCGGCAGGCAGCCCTAATTTCTCAAACAAAATAGTACCCAACTGCTGCGGAGAATTGATGTTGAATTCCTCTCCGGCTTTCTCATAAATTTGTTTCTCCAATTCTATCAGATCTTTATCCAGTTCTTTGGAAAATCCGGTAAGCATTTCCGTATCCAGCTTCACACCTTTCAATTCCATGTCGGCCAGGACTACCATAAGCGGGAAATCCACTTTGTAAGCGATTTCCAGGAGTTCATCATCTTTCAGGCGTTTATTTAAGATCTCATACAAGCGTAAAGTTATATCTGCATCTTCGCAGGCGTACAGGTACACATCCTCCACCTTCAAATCCGCCATCGACTTCTGCTTCTTCCCTTTTCCAATCAACTCTTCGATGGAAACCGGTTTGTAATTCAGCAAACTCTTGGAAAGCTCGTCCATTTTTAAACGCTGATTGGCATCAATCAAATAAGCAGCGATCATCGTATCAAACGCATTGCCTTTGATCTCAATTCCGGCCCGCTTCAACATCAGGAAATCGAACTTATAATTGTGGGCAATCTTCAAAATATGAGAATCCTCAAACAGCGGACGAATGGCTTCAATGACCTCCTTTTCATCCAGTCCCTCTTCCACATTCACAGGAATGTAATAGGCCGTTCCGGGTGTCGCTGTCAACGAAATTCCCACCAGCGACGCTGCCACCGGATCGGGGCTGTCGGTTTCCGTGTCAAAGCAAAAATGCTCCTCATCTTTATACTCATCAACGATTTTATTGACGGCCTCAATGGTGTCAAGCAACTCATAATTTACTTTATTTTCGTCCAGTTCCTGCTTGGGAGCTTCCTCTTTAAAGGAACCAAATAGATCAACCTGATCGCCATCTTTGGAGGCAACAGGCCCCTCTTTTGCTTCTTCTTCACTCAAATATCTTTTCGTTAGCGTGCGGAATTCCATCCGTTTGAAAAACAAACCCAGCTTTTTCTTATCTATTTCCTGCCATTCCAGTTCTTCCCAGTCTTTGGTATTGGGTACATCCGTTTTGATGGTCACCATATCTTTGGCGTGAAGGGCTTGTTCGCCAAATTCCATCAGTCCTTCCCGTGCGCGTTTTCCTTTGATCTCCGGTGCAGCCTCAATGGCAGCCTCTAATGAACCGTACTTTTTGATAAGTTTTGGGGCTCCTTTCTTCCCGATTCCCGGAACACCCGGAATATTATCGGAGGTATCCCCGATAATCGCCAGCACATCAATAACATCTTCGGGATACACGCCGAAATAATCCTTTACTCCTTCACGGTCTATGATATTAAATCCGCCATCTTTGTTATCCGGTTTCATCATCCGGATGTGGTCGTGCACCAACTGCATGAAGTCTTTGTCGGGCGTTACCATCATCACATCCACATCATCCGCATTAGCTCTGCTGGCTATGGTTCCGATGATGTCGTCAGCTTCATAACCGTCTTCTTCCAGATTTTGAATCCCCCACGCATCCACCATTTCTTTGATAAGCGGAATGCCAATTTTCAATTCTTCAGGTTGCGGCGGACGCTGAGCTTTATATTCCTTGTCTTTTTCGTGGCGGAATGTAGGAGCATGAGTATCCCATGCTACGGCGATATGTGTAGGCTTCTTTTCTGCCAGCATTTTTTCAAGTGTATTGGCAAATCCAAGTACAGGTCCGGTTGGAATTCCTTCCGAATTCTTCAAGCGACTGTTGATAAATGCAAAATGCGCACGATAAGCCAGTGCCATTCCATCGAGTAAATAGAGTAGTTTTTTAGACATGAATTTGGTTAAGTTTGAAGCCTTAATTTCCGAATGGAAACTAATTTTTTTTAGAAGTAATTACGAATGTAGATTTGGAGTTGAAATTCTGACTCTCCTCCCCGGAAGCAACAGCGAGCTGTTCTTCCTGTCCCTCCAGAGGGACACAGGTTCTTAGCCTTAGTAATTTGTATTACTAAAGTCACCATACTTCAAAGTGACAAGAACTTATCTCTCTTCGGAGAGAGACAGGATTTGGCTTTAGCCATAATCCAGAGAGAGGGAAGCTAAGGGCTAAAATGTATTATTCAACCAGTATTTTTTATGAACATAAAATCCCTACCAAAAATAGAATTACACTTACACCTGGATTGCTCGTTGAGTTTTGAGGTGGTAAAGAAATTACGTCCTGGTATTTCAAGAGAAGATTACGACCGGGATTTTATTGCACCTGCGAATTGTGCCAGTTTGGAAGAATATTTGAAATGTGCTCAGGCTCCTATAGCAATTATGCAAACCAAAGAACAATTAGAGGCGGTGACACAGGATTTGTTTAAACAACTTAAAGCCGATAATGTTATCTATGCAGAAATTCGGTTCGCACCTCTTCAACATTTAGAACAAGGATTATCTGCAGAGCAAGTGGTGCAAATTGTAAATAATGCTGCTAAAAAAGGAATAAAAGAAACCGCGATTGAAGCAGGAATTATTTTATGCACCCTTCGGCATTTCACTGAAGAACAAAGTATGGAAACGGTGAAGTTGGTGAATCAATTTAAAGGAACACAAGTAGTCGGATTCGATATTGCCGCAGACGAAACCATTCCAATTGATAATCACATCAAAGCATTTGAATATGCACGCAAGCATGGAATTCCCTGCACGGCTCATGCCGGAGAAGCCCGGGGACCAGACAGTGTCAGGGAGGTTTTAGGGAATTTTCATCCTGCCAGAATTGGCCATGGAGTGAGAAGTATTGAAGACCCTGAATTGTTGAATCATCTCAAGGAAAAAGACATTCATCTTGAGGTGTGCCCCACCAGCAATGTGCAAACGGGTATTTATAAATCGATAGGTGAGCATCAGATCAATGATATCTACAAAAATGGAAATTCCCTCAGTGTTAATACTGATGGTAGGGCGATCTCAAACGTTTCTCTAAATGAAGAATATCAAAAACTGAATCATCATTTTGATTGGCAAATTGAGCAGTTTATTAAGGTGAATGAATATGCGATTGATGCAGCCTTTTGTGATGAAGAGACGAAGGATCGAATTCGAATAAGACTATTGGATGGGTTTTTGTGATATGGTGATTTGGTGAGGGTGCTACTGAACACATTTCAGACCTAATTTCAGCTTGGAAGGTATACTTCTATATAGAACCTATTCCATGGAAAAATCACCATATCACCATATCACCTATACATTAAATCGAAACAACAACACATCCCCGTCCTTCACAACATATTCCTTCCCTTCCTGCCGCATTTTTCCTGCTTCGCG
>JBBDLQ010000032.1:4014-6650 GCA_040878765.1 Balneolaceae bacterium
TCCTCATCCAGTTCGGCGATCTCAGCTTCAATCTTGGCACAGAACATCACGGTTTCATCGTCGTGCTCGGAGGCAATTTCCTTTACAATTTCAACATATTCATTACCTGATTCCAAGTCAGATTCGCCTACATTGCAAGCATAAAGTACTTGCTTGTCGGAAAGGAGAAATAAATCTTTATAGGCAGCTTTTTCATCAGCACTCACTTCAAAAGTGCGGGCAGAATTTCCATTTCCAAGATGCTCAGCCAGTCTTTCTACAATATCAAGTTGTGCTTTCAATGCACGGTCTCCTCCTTTGGCTTCCTTTTTCAGTCGATCTACCCTTTTTTCCACACTCTCCAGATCTTTGAGGATCAGCTCTTCTTCAATGATCCGTATATCGCGCTCAGGATCAATACTTCCTTCCACGTGAATGATATCATTATCATCAAAACAACGAACCACATGCAGAATCAGGTCCACTTCGCGAATATGAGACAGGAAGGCATTTCCTTTTCCCTTTCCTTCAGAAGCACCTTTCACCAGTCCGGCAATATCCACAAATTCAATAACGGTAGGCAATACATTTTTTGATTCTGCCAATTTAGCCAGTTTCTGAAGTCGTTCATCAGGAACCGGCACCATACCCACATTGGGATCGATTGTACAAAAGGGAAAATTAGCAGATTCGGCACCGGCATTACTCAGCGCATT
The DNA here is from genome assembly GCA_040878765.1 of Balneolaceae bacterium. GTDB lineage: Bacteria > Bacteroidota > Rhodothermia > Balneolales > Balneolaceae > Gracilimonas. Next base: position 4,710 of record JBBDLQ010000032.1, read on the forward strand.
AAACAGGGTTGATTTACCAACGTTGGGCAGGCCAACAATTCCACATCTTAAGCTCATTTACTGGGTTATTAAAATATTAAAAGTCTAAACATTCTTGTTCAATAAATTCATTTTCGGGCAGTACTAAAGCTGTTAAAATTCCATAGCCTCGCGATTTGTAGACACAACCAGTGTCAATACCTATCATATTTTGTTGAATAATGGGTTCTTTTACAGGAGTGTGTCCAAAAATTACCGTCTTCTCCCATCGGTTTTTCCTCACATATACATGATCACGCTGCCACAGAAACTGATCACGTTCGTAATCACTTTTAAGGTTTTCTTCAATCGTCAGATCTGGGGATATACCGCCATGTACAAAAAAATATTTTTCGGTTTGCCAATATAAAATCGTGTTTTTAAAAAACCGGTAATGATCATCTGGTAAATTGAAATTACCGGGATGCGAATTGTAATTTTCAAGCGTGGTATTCCCGCCGTTGGCCAGCCATAAATCCCAGTCATTATCTTCATAAGCAACAAGCAGCATCTGATCGTGATTCCCCCTCAGGAAAATACAATCATGATCTTTTTCAAATTCTATTAGCTGATCGATTACTTTTTTTGAATTTGGGCCTCGGTCGGTATAATCTCCTAAAAAAACATACTTCAATTCATGCCCAAATTTTTGATTCAGCTTTTTAAGTAAAGCTTCATTTGATGCAGCACATCCATGAATATCTCCAATAGCCACTATGTGTTCATGATCTGGCATTATTTACCGAGCGATTCTTGTATCAGTCCTCTTCCTTTTTTGTTAATACGTCCTTTTTCATTCAAATCGGTCAAAGCCGCATCTAAAATTCCATTTATAAATCTACCGGATTTTGCAGTCGAATACCGTTTGGCAATTTCTATGGCTTCGTTGATGCTTACTTTGGTGGGTATTTCCTCAAAATATATAAACTCACATATGGCTATTTTTAGTACTAAACGGTCGATAAGCGCCAGCCTGTGAATATCCCAATTTTTAATATGGTCTGAAATAACTTCGTCTAATTCCTCTTCGTGTTCAATCGTATTGAAAAACAGTTTTTCTGCAAAGCGGCGAAGTTCTTTTTCTTTAGCAAATTCAGCTTTTTTAATAATGGTATCAGTTACGTACTGTGTGGTATCTTTACTAAGCTGGTGGGCGTAAATTGCTTTTAGAACAGTTTCTCGTACTTGTCTGCGATTGATCATGCCAAATAACTAAATTAATTGGCGACAAAGATAAGGCATTGCCCGAACAATTGTCTAATTATGAGGGGAAATTTAGGGGTTAGAATTTAGGCATAAGGTTAAAGGGATATGATTGTATATTACAGATCATTATTGGTGGATCACAGAAATTCTCTCTTTCGCGCAGTGTTATCATGCGAATTACTTTTTTGTTTATTTAAAATATGAACTTTTATAGTATTTAGCTGCCTAAGCAGACTTCATACCTAATCTGAGAATTTTAGGAGCTGCCAGTTCTTCGTAATCCTTGTAATTCATTTTTACCAGCTCTCTGTGCGTTCCGGCATTGAAGGCGATTTCCTCATCCTCGGTCAAAGCTTCCGCCACCAGGGTATCCATCTCATAAAAATCTCCGAATGGAGGCATAGCTCCTAATTCACAATCCGGAAACCTGGATTCGAATTCATTTTCCGATGCCAGTTCAACTTTATCCGTTCCAAAGGCATCTTTAATGGAATCAAAATCGACATCGTGGGTTGATGGCAATACCACCATCTTCATCTCTCCATCTACTTTAACGATTACCGTTTTTACCATGTCTTTACCCGGAATATGGGCCGAGGCAGCAACCTCCTGAGCAGTAAATGCCTGAGAGTGCTTTACAACGATATATTTTTTACCGTTTTCATCTAAGTAATTTATCAATCTATTTAATGGCATATGAACCTCCTGATTAAATTA
>JBBDLQ010000033.1:0-1225 GCA_040878765.1 Balneolaceae bacterium
CAAAATCGCTGGTAGACCGGGTTATTTTTTCGTTGAAATTCGAAGATGCGGAGGGCTTTTTCATCGAATGAAATAGAAGGATCAAAAATAAGGTCAGCATTGAGCATGACTATTCGGGTAAAATTCTAAACAGGCTTTCATTAGTGAGAATATACATGATTCCATTTATAACCCGCATATCCACCGGCTCAATATCCTTTTCAAAATGTATGTTTTTGATTTCTTTGGATTGATTTTCACCCTTTGCCCGATTGCCGAATACTTTCCAAAAATCCTGGTCATTTACAAAAAATGCCTTTACGCCTTCGGTAGGATAAAAACCCTGGTAACTGCCATTCAGAGCCAGCTCATGGATGGTTTGGGTTTTTAAATCCAGTATCAGGATTTGCTGTCCGTTAACTATTAAATCATCCACACTTTTAATTTCGGTTGGCATTCTGAATTCGTCCAACAGGTTTGAATCCAGGTCAAAGCGGTAGATTTTGTTTGCTGATTCATCCACGAAAAAGACCTCCCCTAAATTGTTTACCGAAATATAAGTGGGTTCGTACTTGCGGTTATTCCCAAAACCACGCCTTGCTGAAATACTGCTCAAATACTGCCCGCGGCGATCAAAAACCTGTATTCGACGGTTATTGTAATCGGTGACAAAAATCTTGAGTCCGTTGGTGGCATCTACATCCACGGGTTTGCTGAATTGATAATCGCCGGAACCTTTTCCGCCAATACTTTCAAGTAATTTCCCCTGGTGATCTAATTTCAACAGCCGGTTTTTCCCCTGTTCTACAATATAGATAGAGTTTTGAGTAACGGAAATTGATGTGGCCTTATCGAGGCCGGAGTAAATTTTTTGGAGAGATTGGGCTGCTAGTTTAGGTGAGCATAATGTATATAGCATTATCAATATTATGCAGTACGTTCCAACGCGGAGCGTGTGGACCAAGTCGTTGAATCTATTATCGAATGAAGAATTCCGAATAGGCCTCGCTCCTGACGCTCTGCGTCGGAGTGAAAACACTTCAATGTTCAATATTCGATATCCAATATTCAATGTTCTAAACCTTTTTATTTGTTCCGACGCGGAGCGTCCGGAACAAGGGTATGGATAACAATGAGACAGATGGTTGGGTCTTTAGGAACCAGCGCCAGGAGTCGATAACAAGACTCGCTCCAATCGCTCTGCGTTGGAGCGCGTTCAATTCAGTATTCGATATTCTTTGTTGAA
>JBBDLQ010000033.1:1325-6648 GCA_040878765.1 Balneolaceae bacterium
CGGTAATAGGCTTTGTCAAAATTGATTTTTTTTACTTCACGGTACGTTTGGTCAATAGCGGTAGCCAGCGAATCCCCGGAACCTACCACGTTTAGCACCCGCCCTCCATTGGTTACAATTTTGTCATTAATCAATTTTGTGCCCGCATGAAAAACAGTTGCCGATTTAATCTCATCCAGCCCAAAAATTTCATGGCCTTTGATGTAATCCACCGGATATCCGCCGGAAGCAAGTACCACACAGCATTGATATTCATCATCAAACTGAATATCAATTTCATTCAGTTTTAATTGCGTACAAGCCACAATAATTTCCAGTAAATCTGATTTTAGCCGGGGTAATATTACCTGGCATTCGGGGTCCCCAAACCGGCAGTTGTATTCCACCACTTTAGGTCCATCACTGGTGATCATCAACCCGCAATACAAAATCCCGGCATAGGGATTTTCCTCTTCTTTCATTCCTGAAATAGTTGGTTCGATAATTTCTTTCTCAACCCGTGCTAATATTTCATCGGAAACCACAGGAGCAGGTGAATATGCTCCCATTCCTCCGGTATTTAGGCCGGTGTCGCCCTCTCCGATGCGTTTATGGTCCTGAGCATTACCAATTATTTTATAGGAATTGCCATCAGAAATTGCAAAAACGGAAGCTTCTTCGCCAACCATGAATTCCTCAACCACCAGTTTATTAGCGGCTTCTTTCAGGGATGGACTGGTTTTAAGCTCTTCCAGCACTTCCATAGCTTCACTTTCGCTTTCCGGAATAAAAACACCTTTCCCGCCGGCAAGCCCGTCTGCTTTTAACACAACAGGATATTTGTTTTGCTCCCGGATATAATCGGCCGCTTTATCAAAATCATCCTGCTCAAAAACTTCATATGCTGCCGTGGGAATATTATGCCGCCGCATAAATTCCTTGGCAAATTCCTTCGAACCTTCCAACATGGCGGCCTGAAGTTTGGGCCCAAAGACAGGATGATGTTTTGCTTCCAGAAAATTTGCTATTCCATCAACCAGCGGTTGTTCGGGGCCAACCACTGTGATGTCGATGTGATTTTCCTGAATAAACTCCCAGATCATTTCGAAGTCGGAAATGGTTACATCTACATTTTGGCCTAATTCAGCCGTGCCCGGATTGCCCGGTGCTATAAAGAGATTTTTTAACTGGGGCGATTTGGAGATGCTCAATGCCATAGCATGTTCCCGACCACCGCTTCCCAGTAACAGTACGTTATATTTCATGGCTCAGGCCAGTTCTTCCGCAACGGTAATTATTTCAGAAAAGCTGTCGGCATCCAGGCTGGCACCGCCAATAAGTCCGCCGTCCACATCGGTTTGACTTAGCAACTCATGAGCATTTGCCGGCTTCATGCTTCCGCCGTATAAAATATTGATTCGGTCTGCAGCATCTTGATCATACAGGTCAGCCAGAATTTTCCTGATGTGTTTGTGCATTTCCTGGGCTTGTTCAGGAGAAGCGGTTTCCCCGGTTCCGATTGCCCAAATGGGTTCATAGGCTATCACAACATCAAGCACTTCTTCTTCAGTGATGCCTTCTAATCCGGCTGTGATCTGATCTTTCACTAAATCAAAGTGAACCTCAGCTTTACGCTGTTCCAGGCTTTCGCCCACACAAATTATGGGAGCCAGTTTATGCTCCAGTGCTTTTTTAGCCCGCTTATTTACCGTTTCATCCGTTTCACCAAAAAATTGACGGCGCTCTGAGTGGCCAATGATCACATAATTGCATCCGCTTTCTGCCAGCATACTTCCGCTTATTTCGCCGGTAAAAGCTCCGTTTTCCTCATAATGCATATTTTGTGCACCCACCTGAATATCGGTGTCATGCAAAAAGTTAACCGCCATCCCAATAGAGACAAAAGGCGGACAAACCAACACATCCACATTTTCGTCAATTTCTGCTTTTTTGGCTTTGAGGCCGTCAAGCAATTCGGCTGCGTCATATGGACCAGCATTCATTTTCCAGTTACCGGCTATTAAGAATCTTCGCATGGTATGAGTGGTTTGTATGTTTAACTTGGTGAATTTGTGTTACTAAAAGCTCTGTTTATACCCTGGATTACATCTTCGAATTCTCCCCGTTCATATTTTCGTATGATCACCCCGTTTTTATCAATGAGAAAACGGGTTGGTACCTGAACTACATTAAATTTCTGAATGATATCCTGTACATCAAAAGTGCCTATTTTTGCAATCGGCCAAACTTTTCTGCGTTCATCAAAAAAGGCATTTACGGTAATTTCACTTTGATCTAAAGGAATGGTGAAAATCTTGAGTCCATAGTTTTTATAAATCTCATGAATAATCAGCGTACGGTCGTAATCATTTTGATATTCTGCGTTTGCCAGCGGTGAAAATTCCAGGATATATACATCGTTTTCCAAAACCCGGTTGTTAACCGTATCTCCCAGCATGGTTACAAAATTAAAATCGGGTACATTTACTCCCGGAGCCAGGTAATTAAGGTCGTATCGGATACGCCGGGTCCATTTTTTTGATGAGGGTTTATCATGATAATTAGCTTCATAGTCGTTGAGCAGTTTTTTAGCTTCTTTAACACGAGAGCTGTCGAAATACATTTTGATTTTTTCGCGTTCAATAACTTCCCTTACCGTTTCATTATTGGCAATTTGCGAAAGTGAATCCAGGTAATTTGAGGCTGCTTCAAATCCTTTGGTTTCAGCGATATAAGGCTGTCCAAGATCCAGTGCTACAGAAAACATATAATCTTCCGGCAGGGCTTTATCAATGCGCTTCAGCATCTCATCCGGATTCCAGCTATTAAGTAAATTTGCCGATTTTTCGGCAGCCAGGTAAGCCGCAATGGTATTTTCATGCTTTTCAAAAACTTCCCAATATAAATCGGACCATTTTTTCACTTCATCCAATAAAAGTGAATCCGGAATAGCTCCGCTTCTTGCATACATACCAACACGCTGAAAACTACGGTCAACCCTCCTGAAAGTATCCATGGCTTCATGTTCCCGGGAATTCAGCGTCAAGCTTTCATTAATATCGGGAAGCTGTGCGTTGATGGTTACCGTATCATCTTCAGCAAGTATGACCGCAATAGTGCCTAAGTCCCTTTCATTCCGGCTAATAAAAAGTGAGTAATATCTTTTTTCGGGAAATTGAACTTCTCCCTCAAAATAGCCTGATTTTTCGGTTATCTTGTGAAAAAGAGTGTCATTTTTTGCGTTAGTGGAATCGCGGGTAATAATGGTAATGCCAATACCGGAAAAATCGCCGGAGTCATCAAGTGAATCGGCAACGGTTACTGTTCCTTTTATAAACGTTTCTGGCAGCTTAGGACTTTTTGTACATGCTGAAGCAATAAAAACCGCGATTACTGCAACAATTATTGGGTAATGTCTCATATTAACCTAAAGACTGTATTTTCAGTCGTTTAATTTTTTAGATATTAAATCTTTAACCAACTTTGGATTTGCTTTACCTTTTGAGGCCTTCATTGCCTGTCCTACAAAAAATCCAATTAACTGTTTTTTACCATCCTTATACCGTGCAACTTCATCAGGATTGTCCTTTATGATTTCATCCACAATAGGTTCCAGGAATCCGGAATCTGAAACCTGAATCAGATTCATTTCCTTTGCCAACTCTTCCGGCTCTTTCTCCTCTTTTAGCATGGCATTGAAAATTTCCTGCATTGCCGAAGAATTGATCTTGTCCGTTTCTTTCAATTTCACCAATTCAGATACTTTTTTGGCTGATATGGAAAATTCCCGGATATCGATACTTTGTTCGTTCAATACCCGCAACACTTCACTCAATACAATATTTGAAGCTGCTTTTGGATTTCCTAAATGCTCTGCAACTTTCTCGTAATAATCTGCAAGGTAACGACTTTCTGTAATCGTAACCGCATCAATTTCACTCATTCCATAATCTTCCACGAAACGCTTTTGGCGAACATCTGCCAGCTCGGGCAGTTCTTCTCGAATCTCGTTAAGCATTTCATCGGTCACAATAATAGGCGGTAAATCAGGTTCGGGGAAATAGCGGTAATCGTGCGCCTCTTCTTTGGAACGCATTGAGCGGGTTTGGTTTTTGGTGATATCCCACAATCGCGTCTGTTGCACCACTTCGCCGCCGTCTTCAATCAGCTCAATCTGTCGATAAATTTCATAGTGAATGGCCCGTTCCACATTCCGAAAGGAGTTCATGTTTTTTAACTCAGTTCGGGTACCCAGTTTTTCTTGTCCGCGCGGACGAACCGATACATTGGCATCACAACGCAGACTTCCTTCCTCCATATTCCCGTCACAAATTTCCAGGTACTGTACAATTTGCTTGATCTTGGAGAGATACGCGTAGGCTTCCTGCGGAGTTCTGAGATCCGGCTCCGATACAATCTCAATAAGTGGTGTTCCGGCCCGGTTTAAGTCAACCAGCGTGTTGTACGGATCCTGATCGTGAATGGATTTCCCGGCGTCTTCTTCCATGTGAATACGGGTGAGTCCGATACGTTTGTCATATTCTTCCAGTTCAATATCCACAAAGCCATCATAACAAATGGGCGTTTCGAACTGGGAAATCTGGTAGCCTTTGGGAAGATCGGGGTAGAAATAATTCTTACGGGCAAAAATGGATTTTTCGGCCACACTGCAATTGGTGGCCAGTCCCATTTTAATGATATAGCGCACCAGGTTTTCATTTACCACCGGCAGGGTTCCGGGATGGCCCAGGCAAAGCGGGGTAACCTGGGTATTCGGGCTTCCTCCATATTGGATAGTTACGGGTGCAAAAGCCTTGCTTTTTGTTAGCAGCTGGGCGTGAACTTCGAGGCCAATTACCGCCTCATACTTCTCATGATCAATTGTGCTCATTAAGCTGAATTTCTGTCTGTTTTTTTAAAGAGCTGAAAGATATTAAAGATGAGTGACAGTTTGGAAAGTTTATTTGGGTGTTTGGTCTAAATGGCCAGCGGTTATTTACCCACTTCACACAATAATTAAAGACTTTAACAGATGAAAATAAGACTAATATTAAAAATATGATATTTCAAATATTTAATTATTATATACTTAGACTAATAATCTAATTTAGATTTATTCTATTATATAGATTACTCAACTTATTGCTCGTTAATTTACTGAAACTTATCTCTTGTTTATGACAAGGTATTTTTTCGGGAGGGTATAAATATACCCATTGAGTATGCCATCTTGATATCAGTAGAGGGTTATAATTTGTAGGTAATAAAGTTCCTATGAGGTACAAAGATTTGTGTCTTGAGAACTATCAACTACGGAAGTTGATGCATCATGCTTGCTGCTTTT
>JBBDLQ010000034.1:0-41178 GCA_040878765.1 Balneolaceae bacterium
GCAGCCAATACTACCATATAAGCGAGATTGGTAAGTATAAGTTCTACAATAACCTGTATGGGGATATCTTTGCCAATGAGATTATCGATATGCAGAATTAAAAACTGCATTAGCAATAAAAACATCAGTGTAAAGAAACAAAACAGAAAAGGGTTCAGATGCCTTTTAAGTAAGTCAACTTGCAGCTTATTTATAAATTTACTCAAAGTTTGCTGTTGCTTGTGTACTTTTTCATTTTAATGAACGTAAATAATAGACATTTTTATACTATGTTTTAATAAACTCATTGTCTTATTATACTTTCAACATATTTAAATATATAGTATTATCGACCCCACTCAATCATCTGCAAATTTAAAAAAGAAAAACCAAATTAGCCTATCGCCTAACGCTACAGATTATTCCTAATAACCGAGTTAGTAAATAAAACCGGTGCATTCTTTTTTAAAATTAGTTTATTACCTGCCATTCGCGTTGTTGGTGAATGGGTTGATGTTGGTTTGTATATCTGCACAGGATACCACTGACACCACAAAAACCGTAAGTGAGGCTGATAGCACTCTTGATGGGGTGAAGTTCATCTATCGCCCACCTAAAAGCCCTGTGAGTATTCAGGAGCGTGTAAAACCGGGAGGTTTATATTATATCAGTTCTTCGAAAGAACGATACGTAACAAGCTGGGACTCTGTGGATACCTATCAGGTTAAACGGGTGATTGATGGAATTGATGTGGCAATTCCCCAGGTTTTAACATTTAATGAATATGCTAAAGCCAAGAAGAAGCAACAAATACAACAATTAAAATTGCAGCTGATAAAAGAGGGAATGAAGGAAGTTCGGCAGGGCAGAGGCTTGTTGGATTTCAGCCTTCAGATACCCGGCGGACAATCTTCAGTATTTACAACCATATTTGGAAAGCCGGAGGTAAATTTGCGGGTAAACGGGTCGGCTAATATGAATGTGGGTGTTTCGATTCAAAATATCGATGACCCTACTATTGATGAGAATTTACGCCGGCGTATTGATCCAACTTTCAACCAAAACCTGCAGTTGAATATTCAGGGTACTATTGGTGATAAACTGACTATTGCTACCGACTGGGATACAGAGCGCGCCTTTGACTTTCAGAACCGGCTGAGTATTCGGTACGAGGGGTATGAAGATGAAATCATTAAACAGATTGAAATGGGGAACGTTTCCATGGAAACGGGGAATTCCCTTATCAGTGGTGGTGCTTCTTTATTTGGCATTAAATCGGTTGCTGAATTAGGTTCGTTGAAGCTTACCTCTGTTGTTTCCCAGCAAAAAGGGGAAAGCAATACACAAACCATTAGCGGCGGTTCTCAGGAAACCCAATTTTCCATTCGTCCCTCCGAATATCAAAATAATCGTCACTTCTTTATCGATTTCTATAATCGACAAGAATTTGAAGAAAATGTTTCTGATCCACAGCAATTAATACAGGCATATCAAATTTCTGACATGAAAGTATGGATATCGGAGCCCCAGGTAAATACAACCGAGGCCGAAGCTATACGTGCAGCAGCTTTTGCTGATTTAGGTGTAGTAGAAAACAATGGGACTTATTTTTTACCCAATACTGAACAAGATACCATTGATGATGCCTTATTAGAGGAACACAGGAGCAATACTAGTGCCTCTGCGGGAGATTTTAATGTTTCAGGGAATGATTTTTATAACGGGTATTTTCGCCCTTTACTGGAAGGTGCTGATTATACCATCAATAGGGCATTGGGCTATATAAGCCTTAACAGGGGATTAAGTTCCGGGGCTTATTTGGCTATTTCATTTGTTCGTGAGGCAGTGCCGGGCGAGGGAGTTAATGCGGTACAGGTGGGTGATATTTCACCAAGAAACACGGAATTAACCTATCTGAAATTGATTCGTCAGAATAATCCTACCCCAGACCTCAGAACCTGGCCGCTTACCATGCGCAATGTGTATTCATTAGGAGTATCGGACCTGAGGCAAGATGGGCTGGTAGTTGAAATTAAATATACGGGAGGTAATGTTGATGCCACCAGTCTTCCCGAATTAAGTTCACCTTTACTGCAAGATCTAGGCTTAGACAGAACCGATACCGAGGGAGCTGTAAATCCAGATAATCAAATTGATTTTTCCAGTATTGTTCTTGATCCACGTTCAGGCAATATTTTATTTCCGTATCTGGAGCCCTTTGGAAACCGAATTACAGCACTTCTTGAACAAACTGCTGCCAGTGATTCTGTTATTGAGGCATTGTCCTATACGGAATTATATACTGAGACACAGAATACTGCCGCCCAATCCAGTAAAAAAACTTTGTATCGGATCGAAGGTGTTTCAAAAGGAGGAGTTTCCGGAAATTTCACCTTGGGTTTTAGTTTGGTTGATGGTTCGGTGAAAGTATTCGCCAATGGGTCGGAATTAACAGAAGGGACCGATTATGAAGTAGATTACTCTTTTGGAAGTATCACTATTTTGAATGACCGTTACCTTGCTGCAGGGCAGGATATAGAAATTGAATATGAAAACAATCAGCTTAATGTGATCGGGCAAAAGAATTTTACCGGGTTGCGTGCCGAGTATGAGTTGAGTGATGACATCAGCATTGGCGGAACCTATTTTAAATTAAAAGAACAACCGCTTTCAGATAAAATTCGAATTGGGAATGAATCAATTAATAATACCATACTTGGAATGGATGCCAACGCCAGGTTTGATACTCCCTGGATGACCCGTTTTATAGATCGTATTCCTTTACTGCAAACCAAAGAACCTTCGAATATAAATTTGAGTGGTGAATTTGCTCAACTTCGGCCAGATGTTGCACAAACAAATGCGGTTCGCAGGGCTATTGATAACGGAGAATTATTTTCAGATGAAGAAAATGGTCTTGCATTTATTGATGATTTCGAAGGCTCGGAATTAAGTATTTCATTTATTAGTGCAACAAGATGGAATCTGGCCGCAGCACCTGCAGCAATTCCTGGCTATGGCCCCGATGAGCAACACTTCGAACCTGATTCGGAATTTTCTCCAAACAATTCAAGAGAGTCTAAAATTGAGCGTTCAGATTTGCGCAGTAAATTTTCGTGGTACACTATTCCGAGAAATATTACCAGTATTTTAGGTGGTGCAGAAGTTACACCGGAGTCACAAACAATATTAACCGAAGATGTATTTCCGGGTCGCGAAACCAATAATGCCCAAGATGAAGTAATCAATACCCTTGATATACATTATGATCCTTCTATAAGAGGTCCATATAACTACAATATGGATTTGAAGAATAAACTTGAAAATGAACCCGAAAATCAGTGGGGAGGTATGACAGCCGTGCTGCCTTCCGGTCAGGAAGATTTAACCCAGAATAACATTGAGTTTATTGAATTTTGGGTACAGCCAATATTACCGGGCGGGAAGTCTCCGGATGCGGGTGATATCGAAAGCTACAGCGGTAAAATTTACATTGATATTGGTACTATTTCGGAGGATGTGGTTCCCAACTTCACTTTGAATACGGAAGATGGCCTTGCCCGTAATCCCGATAATTTGGTTGAGGATAGATTTCCACCGGAAACACGTTCCTATGTGATGCAAAACCCCTCGGCGCCGCAAGGTCAATTTTCAAATGAAAACAGGGAGCTGGAAGATGTTGGGTTTGACGGCGTACCCAGTGCAAACGGCTATGATGATGAGAAAGTAGAAACAGTCTTATTTAGTAATTTCATTGAGGAAATGCGAGATCAATACGGGGAAGAAAGTTCGGAATATCAATCCATTTTAGCCGATCCCTCAAACGATGATTATATTTATTATGGGGAGTCTCAAATACAGCATTTACCTCTTCAAGAACGCTTTTATAGAGTGATGGGTTATCATGAAGGCAATACACCCGTTGCCGGTGGCGAAAAAAGAGCTATTACTCCGCGACCTGATACAGAAGGACTGGTTAGCCGCTCAAATGTGGAGACCAATAATAATTACTATCAATATGAGGTTAACCTGAATCCGGCTGATTTTAGCAACCTGGAAATTGATATTGACGGAACTAACGGTACGTATATTGTAGATAAAGTACCCGGAGAACGCCAACAAGATCGCTGGCACCTGGTGCGAATTCCATTATCGCAATTTGAACGTAAAATTGGGGAAATTGAAGGTTTTCAAAATATCAGCCATATCCGGGTTTGGATGTCAGGATATGAAAAACCATTTACCCTTCGCTTTGCATCATTCGAGTTTATAGGTAGTCAATGGCGTAAAGTTGATAATATTGATGAAACGGTTAATGCCTCAGGTGATTTTAAAGTATCAACTATAAATATTGAAGAAAACGCAAATCGTCAGCCTGTACCGTATCGTCAGCCAGAGGGATCAATTCGAGCTTTGAACCGGGGTGTGCAGGTACAAACACTTGCTAACGAACAGTCTATTGTGTTGGGAGTTGAAGACCTTGGTGCAGGTGAAATTCAAATGGTTAAACGGGTATTCACAGGCGATTTAAATCTGCTGAATTATGAAAACATGCGGATGTTTGTTCATGGAGAAGGGTACAGAGATAATAATAAAGAGAATTATGGCAGGAATAATGCCGAACTGGTGATTCGTATGGGGACCGATCTCAATTCAAATTATTATGAATACCGGCAGCCGGTTACACCTTCCGATCCGGATTATCCCTATTCGGCTTACAGCACGGATGGAGGCGGAGACTTAATTTCAGATGCGGAACAAGTGTGGCTGTATGATGAAAACAGCATGAATGTGGTATTAGGTGTATTCAATGAATTGAAGCAACTTAGAGATCAACAGGGATTAACCGATTTCACTCAGCGTTTTGAACTAGAGCTGAATCCGGAGGATAATGATGCAGTAGAAGGAGCAGTGGTTTCAATAAAAGGAAATCCATCCTTAGACCGTATAGCAGAAATTGGAATGGGTGTCAGGAATCCATTTAACCCGTCTGATCCGGATTCTCCGGGATCGGCTACTCCATTGAACGCTGAATTTTGGCTTAATGAACTTCGTGTATCCGGCTTTGACAATGAAAAAGGCTGGAAAGCAACCGCTAAAGCAGGTTTTAAATTTGCTGATTTTGCTACTTTTAATTCCAATTTTTCAAGAACAACTACCGGTTTTGGCTCATTAAATTCCAGGCTTGGCAACCGTAGTGTATCTGATGATATTGGATATGACTTGAGTTCAACAGTTAATTTGCATAAAATAATTCCAGACCGTTTTGGGTGGAATTTTCCGGTCACCGTTTCAACTCGAAAAAATATTTCAACACCGAAATTCTTACCTGATCAGGGTGATATTCGCTTAGACGATTTTATAAACGCTACAAACAATAACGATGAGCTTTCTGAGGCTGAAAAGGAAGCCGTTATTGATGAGCGCATAAATGAAATAGAAACCGTAAGGGATAATTTCTCCATTAACGTTTCAAATATTTCCAAGAAAAATTCAAAAAGTAAATTAGCACAATATACCATTGATAATACGCGGTTAAGCTACGTTTATAATGAGGGAAGTGAGAAAAACCCGCAATACCAATTTCGGGAAAACTGGAATTACAATACCTCCATACAATACAATCTATCTTTTAATAATGTGAAATTATTGAGGCCGTTTGCCTTTACAGAAGATATTCCCGTTGCAAAAGTTCTTTCCGGGTTGCGGCTGGGGTATATGCCTTCATCCATAACCACTTCCGCAAATTTAAACCGGTCTTATAACGATAATCGCAGACGACCGATTTTAGATGAAGATGGTTTAGAAGTTATACAGCCGCTTCAACAAAGCCATAATTTTAATCAGCGCTCATCATTTGGATTTAATTACAATCTCACCCCAAGCATCCCATTTCAATTCAGAACCAATACAAATTATGACCTTTCCAGTGCGGGAATTCGTGAAGGGAATGTAACAGGCCTCGAAGCTGATAGCAGTTCCTATACCGTGATCCCCACTTTTGAAGTGCTGGGTGGCCTTGTTAATGATACCCTGAAAGCGCGGCGTTCTACCTATGAAGAAACCTACACCGCAAGCTGGCGGCCAAAACTCAATAAATTTAATGCACTAAACTGGCTAACTTATTCAGCCTCATATAACGGCGGGTATGGCTGGACCAATAGCGCCCGGGGATCTAATCGGGGAGCGAGGGTTTCGAATAGTTTCAGGCTTTCCCATACCTTAAAGTTTGATGTTGGTGATTTAATTGAACGCGTTGATTTTTTTGACACCATGGCAAAGACTAATGATCAGGAAACCAATGCACGTAAAAAGTCAAAAAATGATGAAGAGGCCGAACCGGCAGGGCCTGATTTGATTAAAGATGTTCAATATTTGGGCAGGAAGGCAATACTTGCAATTTTCAGTATCCAAAATATTGATCTTAGCTACAATCAAAATAAATCTTCTAATCAGGATGGTTATAGTGGGGAATCTCAAATCTATTATGCATTTAATGATCCGGGTTCAAATCATTATTCACCACCATTCGGTTATAGGTTCGGTTTTGCTGAAGAAATTCCAATTTCCCAATTAATTCAGGAAAGCCCCGGCGGCAGGATCATACAATTACCGAAAAACAATAATTTTTCGGATGATCTTGCAATGAGCACCAAATTAAACCTGTTTAATAATTTTTCGTTGGATTTGAGCTGGTCAACTAAATGGGATGAACGCATTACAGATATTATTTCATTAAGTCCTTTAGGTGAATTTAGCTCTACAGTTTCTTCAAGCGGAAACATTAGTTCATCGGTTTGGGCATTTGGACCTGGCTACAGAGATTTGTTTGACCGGCAGCTTCAAACAGCTTTTGATGATTTAGATGGCACTGATGTTATCAGCGATGAGACCGGAAACGGGGATGGACGCATAGTTTTGAACCGGAACACCCTGGAAGAAGATTTCCGTAAGGCCTACCTTGGTGGCGGTACCGGAGCTGTTGGGGAAAAAGGGTATACGCCAATACCCAAACCCAATTGGCGGGTTACGTGGTCGGGTGTACAAAACTTTATTCCTTTTATTGGAAATAGCATGAGAGCTGCTACCCTAAGTCACCGGTATGAAGGAAGTTACAGGTTGGGATGGAATTTAAATACCATCACCGGATTGCAATCACCTCAAGGTTTAGGTGTATTTAATGTAATAGACAATAAAGGGAACTACGAACCAACTTCAATAAATGTGGATCAGCGCTTTTCGCCGCTTGTTCAGCTTAATGTTACCTGGGAATCGGATTTAAGAACTCAAATTGGCTACGACAGAAGTAAAACTACGAGCCTTGCATTATCAAGTCGAACCATTTCGGAACGGGTTTCAAAAGGATTAACGATGTCCATTAATTATACCTTTAAAAAAGTAACGATTCCCTTTTTTCCAAAAATCAAAAACAATATTGATGTAACTATTAACGGCGGGTTAGCAGATGATTTGGAGGAAAAGTTTTACTTAAGTCAGGACATAAATAAAGTGTTTAATAGCTTAGACCTGATTCCCGAAGTGAATCAATATGATATTGATTCACCAGATGTTAATGGCCAATACAGGCTGAATGCTTCTCTCGTGCTTGGTTACCGGTTCTCTCAAACCGTGACTTCAAATTTTGAATATACCTTCCGCAAAATTGAACCTAAAACTTCCGGAATTCCGCCAAGTACGAACCACGATATTCGGTTTAACTTCCGGATTGCCATTCAATCCCGTTAAATTTTGCGTGATTACTTTTTCTTTTCCTGGAATTGAACTGAAAAAAGCCCCATCCTAAAAAAGTAATTATTAAACAAAATAAAGGCAGCCAGTCCCCAAACCGGGTATAAAAAGTTCGGCTGTTTTTATTGAAAACCTTACCCGTAAAACCCATCCTAAGCCAATATTCCGTTTTATGCTGAATAGCTCCATTTGGAGCAATAATGCCGGAAATTCCATTATTGGCACTACGGGCAATCCACCGGTCGAACTCAATGGCACGGAGGCGGGCATAAGCAAAATGCTGGTGATGCCCGCTGGTATTGCCCCACCAACCATCGTTGGTTATAATGGTGATAAAAGTGGCATCGTTTCGTATATATTTTCGAATCCAGGATGGATAAACGGAGTCGTAGCAGATGAGTCCGGGTGTGGTAAAAGCATTAGTTTTTAACATATCCGGATCTGATCCTTTTCCAAAGCCTGCAATTTCACCCCAGTCAACCCAGTCAAACACATCGATTGCAGCTAAAGTCTCTACAAATGGAACTCGCTCAACTACGGGAACTAGGTTGGCTTTTTTGTAATCTGAAATAGCACCGGAACTATCAATGATCAAAGCGGCATTAAAAATATTGTAGGGTAGACCTTGGTAGGTTCCCCTGAAAAGTCCTACTGATTCGGGAGGATAGGACTCATATAGTCCAGTTCCTGCCAAAAAATTTGTATTCCAGGCACGAGCCGAATCCGAAATACGCAATGCACTTGGTGAATCTGCGAAAATCCAGCCATCAATGGCATTTTCAGGCCAGATAATTAATTGTGTTTCCGGAGTAATGGTACGTTCTGTGAGGGCAATCAAGCTATCCACAACCTCATTTAATCCACTCATACCTCCATAGTTTTGGTATGAATCGTGGTTAGGTTGAATAATGGCCACTTCAACTGCTTCGTTTGAATTGTTCTCAGAATAATCATCATATAAAATAAAAGACCATACCGGAAAGAGCAGAAAGACCCCGATAGTGGAATAAAATAAAAGCTTCTCTTTGTGTAAAATTAATTGATAGGTGAGTGCCGAACTCAACACCACCCAGAATGAGATTCCCAAAAATCCGGTTACCGATATGTATTGAATGACACCGGTAAAATTTGCCCAGGCATTTCCAATGGTCAGCCAGGTCCACGATAAATCCCAATGGTGATGCAAAAATTCATAAGCTACCCAAGCTGAAGTTTGAAATATTGCAATTATAAAAGGCGACTCGCTTTTTTGGGAAAAATATTTAGCCAGGCACAAGGGGATGGTCATTAATACACTGTTGGCCAAAATTGCTGCAATTCCTGCAGGGAGACTTGCCATCATCAGCCAGTAGGTGCCAATGAGGTTCCACACTACAAATCCCGCATAACTGTAATAGGCAAGTTGTTTGTATGAATCGCTTTTCTCAGACAAGTGAAATAACAGTATGAAAGCCGGAAAGCTTAAAAAAGACAGGTTAACCGGTGGAAAACTTAAGCCCAATAAAATTCCGGCTGTTACAGAGATCACCCATTTATTTTGGAACCAATTTATCATTCTGAATATCCTTTTCCTGATATAATGACTACGATTTCCCCTTTAATGGAATCGCGGCTTTCAAACTCGGTTTTAAGCTCAATTAATGTACCACGAATAACTTCTTCAAATTTTTTAGTTAGTTCCCGTGCCACGGCGGCAAGTCGTTCAGGTTCAAAATGGTTTTCAAGTTCTCCCAACAATTTCAATAAACGGTTTGGGCTTTCGTAAATGATGATTGTTCTTTCCTCTTCAGAAAGTTCACCGAGCCGTTTTTGCCGACCTTTTTTGTGTGGAAGAAAGCCCTCGAATACATAGCGGTCGGAAGGCAGCCCGCTGGCTACAAGAGCGGTTGTAGCGGCATCAGGACCTGGAATAACGATTACGGTATGTCCGCCTTGCTGAGCAGCTCGTACAGCCAAAAAACCAGGATCTGAAATACCCGGCATCCCCGCATCACTTATAAGTGCCACATTTTGATTGGCATCCAGGATATTCATCATGTGCCCCACTTTTCGGTGTTCATTATGTTGATGGAAAGAGAAAGTGGGTTTGTTTATCTGAAAGTGCTTTAGCAGATTTCCGGATGTACGGGTGTCTTCGCAGGCAATATAATCTACCGATTTTAATACTTCTGCAGCACGGGGAGAAAAATCCTGCAAATTACCAATGGGAGTAGCTACAATATAAAGTGTGGACACTAATTTCTTGTTTGATGATTTAAGGTGTATAAATATCAAACCATCTCATTCAAAAAACAAACGGAACTGTGATGGGTGTAATGTACGGGATGTCCTGTGTTTTTCTCTGCATCTCACCGAGATGCAGAGAAAAACAATATATTAATGTACCAAGCCTTCACGTATTATTTAAGATAAAACTGCGATGAAATCATAATGCATCCCGTACATCACACCCATCACAGTAAAACTTTGGAATTTCCTGTTGGGGTTGTATGTTTGTTGCGATGAAAATTGAACGTAAACATTTGAATTAACGAATATGAATTTTAAACCTTCTGGAATAAACCACATAACAATTCGGGTTAACCGCATTGATGCTTCTAAAGAATTTTATGGCGATATATTAGGATTTGAACTGATAAAAACCATGGGACAAAGCATGGCTGTCTATAAAATAGGGGAGCAGGATACCCTGGTAATTGTGGAAGCTGAAACAAGTTATGACCCCACTTCCCGCGATTTCCGGGTCGACCATTTTGGCTTTTTTGTAGATAACCCCAAGCAGGTGGATGAACTGGCAAAATATTTCCGAGAAAAAGAAGTAACTATAATGAGTGGCCCTGCAAACCGGAAAAAAGGCCGGTTTTTATTTGTATCCGATCCCGATGGAAATATGATCGAATATTTTTATGAAGAAGAAAAATAAAATAGAGCAGGAGCTGGACCGGAAGGAATTCGAAAATGATATCAATCGGGATTTAAGCAGTGAATATCGGCGAAGGGATATATTCGAAAAAATGCATGAGGGGAAGAATCCTTATGTGATAGGGGGGATGAATTTTTTCTCCACATTATTGTTTTTTGAAGTGTTTTATTGGTTGATAAAAACACTAATCAACTCTTTCACGCTGGGTTTTACCGCAATTTATTTTGAGATAATGGATCCATTTATACACATTGCAGTGTTGATTCTCTCCTTAAGTTCCGTTATCAAAAAACGTTCTGCTGTGGAAGTGGTAATAGACCGGTGGCCTTTCTGATTTATTAACGGTTCAAATAAAAGCCGGTACTGATAAGCATAAGATGACTAATTCCACCCTCACTAAATATATCCTGAGTTCGGTATTGAATGCCAAGTTCAAATTTTTGTTTTTGGTTTACAAACCATCCAAGCCCCACGGAAGCACGGTTTTCGGCATCTGCTGCGTCTTTGTTAAAAGCAGTCATCATTTCATTTTTTAGGATGAGATATTTCTCTCCGGCATCAAGTTTCTCACCTTCTAACGGGAAGTCGTAGCTCAGCCGGTAACGCAACCTGTTTTGATAGGAGCTGGAACGCACTCGTTGTTCCGCCCTGAAACGATGAGCTATTCGTTTGTCTCCTATAAAAGTGACAAAACCAATCTGCTCTAAAAAACGGTGTTCATATTGATATCCGGAAATAAGAGGAGATGCGTAGCGGTAATAATATCCGCCTCCCAACTTAACACGGGGAGAAGTACTGTATGCGAAAGTGAATTTGGGTTCTATATAACGGATGGCTGATTCATTATCCAAATCCTGAAGAGAATTAAACATAGTTATTTTAGCGGTATATCCAAGACGGTCATTTTGTTTCCAGGAATAGGAAAATGCCGGTTCCCATATCCAATCCGTAGTTTGGGCAACAGTTGTAGTAGTAATTAGTCCTGTTGTTAAAAACAGCAGTCCAATTTTTAAAAATTTCATGTGTTACCAAATGTTGTCCAGCGAACGTCTCACAATTTTACGTTTCCGGATGGATTGTCCATTATCATTAAACAAAATTTCAAAAGCTCCCAGCTCTTCTTTATTCTGAGCTTAAATTTTGCTTCATAACTAACTGATTGGCCATCAAATTCGCGGTAAAAATCGACTTTTTTTTCATCATTCCAAAATTGATTTAGAATGGATAAAGCCTTCGCGAACATCTCATTTTTGGTAATGGACCTTTCTACTTCCTGTTTCTGCTCTTGTGTACATAAAATTGGATGAGCGGCGCACATTAAAAACAACAATAAAGAAAGGTGTGGGAGTAGTTTTTTCATACCCCAAAATTGTAAAACCAGATTAGGAAATAATTACTTCTGTATAAAACTATTGTGAAATACTTGATAGCTTTCAAAACACCATTATGTATATTTAATTACTGAATTATAATTACTAATAACATATAAATGCGAGACGTTCTAATCTCAGGTAAAACCTCTTTTAAAATAGAAGTACCTTATAAACTGATCGAAACCGGTGAAAAAGGAAATAAACCTCTAATAGTATATCTGCACGGGTACAATCAAAACATTGAATTTTTTGAAAAAAAAGTGGAGCAGATGTTGAACCTGAATGCTTACCACTTATTTGTTCAAGGGCCGTATCCTATTTACGATACCTCGGGTAAAGAAAAGGTCTCTAAATGGGGAAGAGCCTGGTATTTGTATGACGGAAATCAGGGACAGTTTATAAAATCAATGGAAGTGGCTTCCGAATTTATTCAGGATATTATTGATAATTTATTTGATGTGATTGATATTAGCCGGCTTTGTGTATTTGGATATTCAATGGGAGGTTATCTTGGGGGATATTTTTCGCTTTCACGCTGGAAACACGTGAATGAATTAATTGTGATTGGCGGAAGAATCAAAACTGAGACTTTTGAAGGAAAACTGAATCAGGCAAAACATATTAAAATACTTGCGCTTCATGGCAAAAAAGACACAAATGTTTACCCCGAACCTCAACAAAAATGTATAGAACTATTGCAGAATGAGGGTTATGACGCAGAGTTTAGTTTATTAGATGCAGGCCATTCATTGAATAAGGCTTATATAAAGGAAGCTAAGACTTGGCTGATAAAGAAAGGATACTTTGAAAACTGATGAATTTTGTTATACTTTTGATTCTAATGTTTGTTAAGTTATTTTAATCCCACTATAATAATGCAGTTCACAAACCATGACACTATCCAGTATCAGGTTATCAATTAAACCCTACAAAAGGAAATGAATATACTCGTAATTGAAGACGATCCCTCTGTTCGTACTTTGGTTAAAGCCGTACTAGAACATAATGGAAATTCAGTTTCTACCGCTGATAACGCAACAGATGGCGAGGCTAATGCTATTGGTAATGATTTTGATATGATCATATTGGATCTGGGTTTACCAGATGGCGACGGCTATGAAGTTTGTAAAAATATTCGGGATAAAAATATCACTACCCCGGTGCTTATTCTCTCGGGTGAACAGGAAACAGATGTAAAAGTGAAATGCCTGAAGGTTGGAGCCGATGATTATCTCACCAAACCTTTTAATACCGAGGAATTGATTGCCCGTATGGATGCGATCAAGAGACGAACAGAATCCGGCGGAGAGCAACAAATTAACTGCAAGGAATTGAAAGTTGATCTTCTTAAACGTGAATTTTCAATTAATAATGAGAAAGTTCAGCTTACCAACAACGAATTTAATTTATTGGTCTATTTTCTAAAGAACAGAAACCGGGTTATAACCCAGGAAGAACTGGCTGAAAAAGTTTGGGATATTCATTTCGATACTCAAACAAATTATATCAACGTATATATCAGTTACCTGCGTAAGAAAATACGCGAGCATACTGAAACAGATTATATTGAAACCATTCGTAAAAAAGGATTCGTCTTTCGTTGCGATTGAAAACATTATAGATTTTTAGAGAGTCCCGCAGATTATACAATTTGCGGGACTTTTTTTATTTACAGCATATGGATAAAATTACCCAAACTGAGCTTATAAAATATCTTAGAGGATTTGCAACTGAAGCGCGCTGGCAAAAAATTGTGGAAGTCGCTGAACAGCGAACCAGGTATATTTCGGTGGTATTAGAGGATGTATATCAATCACATAACGCAAGTGCCGTTTTGCGCAGCTGTGAAGGATTTGGCATTCAGGATGTACATATTATAGAAAACAAAAATCAGTTTGATGCATCCAGTCAGGTTACAATCGGGGCAGATCAATGGCTGAATCTACATCGTTATAACAAATTGAATTGTGATAATACCGGGGTGTGTTTCCGCTCATTAAAAAAGTTAGGATACAGGATAATTGCCACCTCGCCACATGAAAATGAGACAAACCTGAATAACCTTTCACTAACCGAAAAGACCGCACTGGTGTTTGGTTCAGAACTTGAGGGTATAAGCGACAGGGTAAGGGAGCTTGCAGATGGATTTGTAAAAATCCCGATGGCTGGCTTTAGCGAAAGTTTTAACATTTCGGTGAGTGCGGCGGTATGCCTGTACAATATAACCCGAAGATTAAGGGATTCGGATATAGCATGGCAGCTTTCGGAAGAGGAAATGGAAGGGCTAAGGTATAAATGGTTGAAACAATCGATTAAAGCAGGGGAGCAGCTTGAAAGAGCCTATTTGAAAGAGAAGGCTTAGGTATAAGCGGCTGTTCGGTAAACTTGTAGGTGAAGCAGATGTCTCTAATTATCGCCATTAAGGAAACCTACAATTAATGAAGCATTTCACAGGACTTTTTGATGAACTATTAATCCAGAGAGTTTTGATTAGTTTCCGAAATCTCTTTAAACATGGCGTATTCTTCAGGAGAGGTATCAGCAAATAAATAGTAGATAGGATCTACCGGGCGTTTTTTATAGTGAACTTCGTAGTGCAAGTGAGGGCCCTCCGATAAACCAGAATCACCGGCCATGGCAATCTGTTGACCACGCTCAACCTCAACCCCAGACTTAATTCCTTTAGCTAATCCGGATAAATGAGCATATAGTGTTTCATAGCCAAATCCGTGATCTACAATAACGATGAGTCCAAGAGTACTTTTACGTCCCGCATATTTGATCTTGCCTTTTCCGGTGGAAAAAACAGGATCGCCAATATCAGCTCTGAAATCGAGCCCATTGTGGCGGCGATTATATTTAAGAATGGGATGGTAGCGTACTCCATATCCGCTTAATAAAATTCCTGCCGTTGGTTTTATGGCAGGGATATGGCTCATTTTTTCTTTATTGACGTTATACTGACTTTTGATTTCCTCAAAACTAAGTTTTTGAATGCCAATTCTTCGTTCCAGATTATCAACCTTAGAAGCGGTCCATTTTAATAATTCAGAGGTAGGCTCATTATATACATCAAAACCTTCATAGGGATCAGAACCCCCAATACCTGCCTGTCGTTCTTCGTAGGATATTTGAGTCATTCCCAACACAGAACGATAAACTTCGTTGTCTTTTTCAGCAATTTCTGAAATTTGACTATCCAGCTCTATCAAAGAATTTTTTGTTGACTCAAGTTGCAGATAAAGAGCTTCGTTTTCAGCTTTAAGTGCAAGTTCGGCGGGGGTTCCAATATAAGTGGAGAGTAGAATTATTCCGATACCAGTTAAAACCACACCGGAAAGGATCCAGATAGATAAGTTATAAACAACTTGTTCCAGACGATTGTACTCTATAGGAACAAAATCGCAGTTGGATTCATCGTAGTAGTAATGATTTTTTAAAGACATATACTAACCTTAATTGAAAACTTGCCTAAGATAGTAACCTCACGATCACATTCAAAGAGTACGCAATAACTCTAATGTTACAAAATCACTCCATGTCACCTTCAAAATATTCAATGGCTCTTTTTGGTGTCATTTCTTGTCCTTCCGCTTTTTTACCAATGCTCGCTTGTATCCTTTCTTGAAAGGCTTCAGCCGGATCGTACCCATAATGTTTTAGAAGATAATTCATGGCAATAACTTCTGCAATAACCGTGATGTTTTTTCCAGGAGTTATCGGCAGGTGAATAAGGGGGATGTCGAGGCCAAGCATATTCACAGAATCATGATTTAAGCCTGTACGTTCAACTTCACGGGTTTCATCCCATAAAGTAAGTTCAAGTACTACTTCAAGCCTTTTTTGGTAACGTACAGCCCGAACCCCAAACATTGACATCACATCTACAATACCCAATCCTCGGATTTCCATGAAATGTTTACTCATTTCAGTAGCTGATGACATCAATATGTTATTCTTTTTGGTGAGCATAACAACATCATCAGCTACCAGGCGGTGACCGCGTTCTACCAGGTCGAGGGCAACCTCGCTTTTACCGATTCCTGATTTACCTGCCACTAATATCCCAATTCCATAAACATCCATCATAGAGCCGTGCACCATAGTTTGAACGGCAAACTGATCTTCAAGGAAATCCCTGAGCAAATACATAAACCGGGTGGTTTCAAGGGGAGTAGAGTAAACCGGAATGCCCGCATCTTTAGCTATATCAAGAAGATATTTGGGTAATTTATTACTATCGGTAAGAAAAATTACGGGTAATTCGAATTGTGTAATATGTCTGAATGACTCAAGCTGCTTGTCCTTGCTTTTATTTTCCAGGTATTGGGTTTCTGTGTTCCCGATAATTTGAATTCGTTTATAAGTAAACAGGTTTATGTACCCGGCAAGCGCCAATCCCGGCCGGTGTAAATCAGCTTCTGTAACAAATCGGTCTTCGCTGCAATTTTCAGCTACACAAGATTCAATATTAATATGAACGCGTTCTCGTAATTTACTGACCAAATAGGCAACAGAAATTTTATCCTTTCGGGGGATTGGTGCTTGGGGCGAAAATGGCATAGTTAAATATTAATTAGTTGAATGCATTTTTTCTTTATACCGCTTTAATTGCCGGCTTACTAATTCTACCGCATTATGAATTGCCTGTTCGTAGGAGGTGGCAGATTCCTTTGCCGTTAAAATTTTACGTGGTACTTTTACAATTATTTCTGCCTGCTGAGGAGTTTCGTTGGAGGGGGTTGGCTCTAAAATAATATCACACATTACAATTCGGTCATAAAATTGTTCCAGTTTCTCAACGCTGTCTCTGCAATATTGTTGAAGGTCTTGGCTAGCTTCAAAGTGACGTGCTGTGAATGTAGTTTTCATGATTAAACTCCTTTAAGTAATGTAATGTATTTTATTTATGTTTTTGCTCTTGGATGAGCTTGTTCATACACATTTTTTAATCTTTCGATGCTGGTGTGTGTATAAACCTGCGTTGCCGCCAGGTTAGCATGCCCCAAGAACTCTTTGATGATTCTGATATCCGCTCCATTATCCAGCATGTGCGTGGCAAAACTATGCCGCAACACATGAGGACTTTTTTGCGTTACCTCGCTCGTTTTTTTTAAATATTTCTCTACCATATAACGAACCACTCTATCATAAATACGCTGCCCGCTTGAGGCAATAAATAAGGCTTTCTTAGCGTCTGCATCGGTTCTATTTCCAAATAGTTCGGTTCTTTTTTCTAAAAATTCTTTTAAAATACCTGCCACTGTTTTACCTAATGGAATGATTCGCTGTTTATTGCCTTTTCCCTTTACTATAACCTGATTTTGTTTAAGATCTATGTCTGTGACGTTTAATCCTGTTAACTCACTAAGCCGCATCCCAGTTCCATAAAACAATTCTAAAATAGCCCTATCCTGTAAACCTCGAACCGTATCAGTATCAACCTCATCCATCATGCGTTCAATATCTTCAACAGTAGCAGTTTTTGGGAGTGTTTGTTCTTTTTTGGGAACTACCAGCAAATGGGCAGGATTCTTCTCCACATATCCGCGTTTAAAAGAGTATTTAAAAAAAGACCGGAGTGCAGCTACCTTTCTTGCTATTGTTGTTTTAGCAAATCCTTTTTCGGAAAGGTCACCCAGCCATAGGCGTATAGTTAAACGGGTGACGGAGGTAATTTCAATTTGATCTTCTTCTTTTTCTTCAAGTTTGGCTGAGAAACAAAGAAATGACTTCAAGTCGTTTTGGTAGGAAATAATAGTGTGTTTTGAAGCATTTCGTTCTACGCTAAGGTATTTCAGATATTTCTCAATTAATGCTTTCATACCTTCCAAATATGTCTATCAATCCACAAAAAAGAAAACTATTTTTGGTGAATTTAAGATGAATTTTAATTTAAACGTCCCGGCCTTTCCAGCTTGCTTTGGCACCGGTAAAATGGTCCCATAAACAACGTATCGCTAATATTTCGTACCACAATATAGTAAAAGGGTGCAACAAGCTTATAATGGAATTCCATCCAAATCTAAAATCCAATAACCAGCGTTGTAAAAAAATGGTGCTAACCAATACAACTGCCCAAATTTGAATGATTGATTCTACTGCAAATAGCAAAACAAAGGGCATTATATATACAACAAACTGTAAAATCCCCATTGCCAAAAACAGGGGAACATTTTTCCCGAAACCTGTAAAAAAATTCTTTCGTAATCCGCTAAAGATATCGGAATGAGAACGATACATCCGGCAATTTACCGTACCCACTCCATCGTACATCGTGATGGTAAGTCCATTTTGTTTTATCAATTTTGAGAGCTCAACATCCTCCACAATTTCCTGTTTAACAGAAGCGTGCCCTCCAATTTCGTCATATGCTTTTCTGTTGAAGGCGATAAACTGTCCGCATGCGGCTGCAAATTTTGGTGCTATTTTTGGGCTCAAATGCTTAGGCAACCATCGTGGATTCCTTTCCACGTATTTTGCCGGAAGCAGTGTATATAACCCAAAGTATATCATGGGTATAGTCAGCTTTTCAAAAAAACCAGCCACTATTTGTTTCGGCCAAACGGTAATAGTATCTGAAGTTTTTAAAGCTTGGACTGCCTTTGTGATGGCATCTTCTTCGAGCCAAACATCTGCATCAATAAAAACGAGGTATTTCCCGGCTGCATGGGTGCTCAGCTGCTGACAAGCCCAGGGTTTACCATGCCAGTCGTCGGGTTTAGGCTTTCCAATTAAATGATGCAGATTCGTAATGATGCCTGAAAGATTATTGAGTATTTCAGTTGTGCGGTCAGTCGAATTATCATTTAAAACCAGTACCTCAAAATTTGGATAACTTTGCTTTAGTACGGAAGTAACACAACGTTCTATAACTGCTTCCTCATTACGGGCAGGGATGCAAATACTTACTAAAGGTGCTTTTTTACCGGAATAAGAATCCTGTTCGAAAAGTGACTTAAATTCAAACCAGTTCCTGCCAAGCACTAACAGGGTATAGGCGATATAGAGTGTTGAAATACATAATATAATTTCCATTGAACGAAAGGTAGCAAACAGTGCGTTTCCGTTCATCATAATCCTTACTTTATTTTATCATGCAAATAACTACAGATGTCAAACAGCTTTCTCCCGATTTTAAAAAACCACACGGTGGGTATGAATGGTGGTATTTTGATGGGTTAAGTGAAGATGGAGAGGATGGTTTCGTTGTTATATTTTATCAAAATAACCCGTTTTCTACCAAGTATATAGAAGAATTAGAAGGATCGGGAATACAACAGGATCATCCGGCGATCAGTATATCTGTATATAAAAATAAAAAGACGGTTTATTATGGCTTTGTAGAATTTGATGAAAAGGAGTTTAGCTGGAATGAAGAGGAAAAAACACTAAAGCTTGAAAAGAATTTGATCAAATATTCGATCTCACAGGAAAAAGTGGAGATTGAGCTTCACTTGAACCAAGTGCTGCCTTCGGGGCACTTGATTAAAGGAATGATTTCAGGAACAGGGTTAATTCCGGCCAATCAGTTTATTGAAAAAGGGAAAAGCAGTGAAATGCATTGTTGGAACTTGTTGCTTCCGGATATGGAATTTGAAACCAAGTTAAATGTAACTGGGAAGAGTGGGGAGGAGGAGTTTAATATATATGGATCAGGATATCACGACCATAATACGGGAAATGAGCCGATGGGGGACAGCTTTAAAGATTGGTATTGGGGACGGTATCACTTTGGAGATTTAACACTTATCTATTATTTAATGAACAAGAGGGATGGCTCACAACAATTTGAAGCATGGATAATTGATTCAGAAAATCAAAGAGTTGTTGAAAGCCTGGATGAAGTGAAATTGAATTTTTATTCGAGAAATCTGTTTGGAATGAAATCTGCCCGGAAAATTGAACTTGACGGCAGTCAAGCTTCTGTAATTATTCAATGTAACACTAAGATTGATGACGGGCCATTTTATCAGCGTTTTTATGGTGATTCAATAATTAAGTATAACACTCAAGTATATGCAGCACATGGGATTTCAGAGTATTTATATCCGGAAAATATTTATAAACGTCTATTTTGGCCGCTTGTTCATATGAGACTTCGATATGCGGATCAAAACCCTCATTGGGTACAAAAATCTCGTTTATTATATCCCTGGACGTGGTAAATGGGGATGTGAACTTCAAAATTGAGGACGAAAACCTTTATCAGTATAGCCTGCCACGGTTCTTGTATTTTGTATAATCCGGTGTAAATCTTGTTCAAATAAATTAGTTAATTCATTTCTGTCTAATAACTTATCGTGATCAACTGATGATCCAATCGACAGATATAGCTCTGGTTTACTGCTTCTGAAAGAATGCATGTAAATATGAATGGGTACAAAATCTATATCTTCCAAATTGGCGTAAAGCCAGGCCAGGCCATTCTTGAATTTTGGGGCTGATTCTGAAACGGGTGTTATTTCTCCCTCCGGATAAATAAATAATGAAGCGTTATTTCTTTGCATGGATTTCACGGCATAACGCAGAGACTGCACCGAAGCTTTGGGATCTTCAAGATTGATAGAAAAGGCACCGATTTTGCTAAAAAAGGTATATTGCTGCATCTGTTTGTCTTCCATCATAGCCCGGGCATTTTGGTGAAAGAAGTGTTGATTCAGATATAGGGGAATAAGCCCGTCCCACCAGCTATTGTGATTAAGGAAATAAACGGTACGGGATTCAGGTATGGGCTGATATTTCTGTTTTACCCAAACCTGCCGGAAACGTCTTTTAAGAGACCAACGAGTGTACCAGGAAAAAAAACTTATGAAATAACGAGATTCGTCTGCAGGTATGAAATTCAAAACAGCCTTTTTTGGTGATTATAGTAGCATGTACCTTATATTTCAGTCATGAAAAAGCACAGATACAATATTTTCGGACAAATTATGGATGAGAATATAGAAAAATATGCCCTGGAAATGACTACCCCTGAATCAAATCAGGTACAGGAATTGGTGAATTCGAGCGCGAGTGAGCTTGAGTATATAGATATGCTAAGTGGAAACTTAGTGGGTCAGCTCCTTAAAATGTTAATTAAGGTAAGCAAGGCGAGGCGGGTATTGGAGATTGGTACTTTTACAGGGTATTCCGCGTTAACAATGGCTGAGGTGCTTCCTGAAGATGGTGAAATTATCACTATTGAAATGAATTTACTCTATCAGGAATTGGCAGAAAAGCATTTCAAGAAATTTGATACCAGTGGAAAGATTACCCTGATTAAAGAAGATGCCCGGAAATGGGTAAAGAACATTCAGGGAATTTTTGATCTGATCTTTTTGGATGCGGATAAAGTTAATTACAAATATTATTATGAAAAATCACTGCCCAGTCTCAAAAATGGAGGATTATTGGTAGCTGATAATGTATTATGGGGTGGTAAAGTTATAGCTCCCGATGATGAAAAATCTAAAGCCTTACACGAGTTTAATGCTCATATAAGCAAAGATGAAAGGGTTGAGCAGTTGTTACTTCCGGTGAGAGATGGAATTACCATCATTCAAAAGAAATAAAAGATTCAGGAGTTCAGTTATACACACTGAAAAGAATAATAAATCAGAAGGATCATGAAAAATTTCAAAATGCTAATCTACACTTCGCTGATGGTTGCAATTACGTTTCTGTTAATTGCCTGTACACAAGTTCCGGGATTTGGAGATCAGTTAAATGGTAAATTTGTAGAAATTAAAAAAGGATATTATTCTAATTATCCGGGTGAGGGGGAAGTACAAAAAGTGATTACCTCCCCATCAGACTTTTCAAATGAATGGCATAAAGTATTTAGTTCCAGAAGTCCTGAACCGGAAGTGCCAAATATAGATTTTACAGACCATCAGGTAATACTTGTGATGCTCGAAACCAAGTCAAGTGGCGGTTTTGGAATTACTGATTTTAAAGTAACTGAATCTGATTCAGAAGTTATTATCAGTTATTCTGAAGTCAAACCCGGTAAAGGCTGTATGGTTACTCAGGCACTTACCAGACCTTTTTATATTGCTTCTGTTCCAAATAACGAAAAGAAAGTACAGTTTTATAAAAAGGATCCTGTGGTAAATGATTGCAATTAATAGGTAACAGTACTTATGCTAAAACTTTCTGAACCATTGCAGCATTGGAAGTGGAAACGGCACAATTTCGCCCCCTCCGGCTATACCGGCAAATCCAATCTGAAAAGCTTTATTTGGATCCGTATGGAGGCGAATTCCTGGAATAAGCAGCGCCCCTCCGTCATTATTTCCGGTTCCTGAAATAATAAATGAATCAAAAACCAGGGTGAACTTATCACTGACCTTGTTCATGGCAGCAACCGAGAATAGAGCCCTTCCTCCTGAATAACCACCACCCCAGGAAGCTCCATATCCGGCTGAGAATGAAATATTTTTGAATGCATCACCATAAGTTAAGGCTCCGAATGGAAGTGCAATTCCATATTCAGGGGATGCCCATGATCCGGTTCCCAATAAAGTACCTAATGCAAAACTAAACTTATTTTTTGAAGTAAAACTGTATTTTGCTGACCCTATGATAGGACTTCCGAACCAAGTTGTCATAACGCCCATACCGAAATTATCACCAGTGCCAAACTGAATATCAGGGCCAAATAAACTCCAGATAATGTAACTTTCTCCTTTTTTGAGTGGCAAACCATTTGTAGTCAGGAAATAACGGGTAGAAAAGATCTCACTTTCACGAATATCTCCGCTTTCAGTTATTTCATCTTCATCTAATTCCCTGATTTCTTTGATCTCGTGTTTAGGGATTACGATTTCCCCAAGTTTCTTGGTTAGTATGATCACTTCACGGGCATCCTGTGAAATGATCTTACCTGTATAACTGGAGCCGTCATTTTTAATGATTAAATAGGTTTTGGTGGTATCAGAATTGGCTTGTGCCCGAACCTGATTTAAATTCCCAAGCAGCAAAAATATGAACAAAAAGGGTACGATAACGTTAATTGATCTCATAGGTAATCTCTCATTTATGTTGTTGTGTTTTTACCGCACGAAAGGATTGCTGCATCACTAATATCCAGCGATATGTGTAGGTTTCAAGTATTATCTTAATACAGTTTTTAATGTCTATAAAAATTATCATAAATCAAATATTCTGATCGGCGGAATTTTATGAGTAACAGGAAGTTAAATGTATTGATCGTTGGTAAAGTGTGGCCTGAACCGGATTCTTCAGCCGCAGGCACAAGGATGATGGAATTAATTGAAGTAATGCAAAAAGAGGGATGGGAAATCACATTTGCATCGGCAGCTTCTGAAAGTAATTTTTCGGTTGATTTGAAAGATTATGGGGTGAAGTCGGAGAAGGTAAAACTCAACAATTCTTCCTTTGACTATTTTATCAGTAAAAAAAATCCGGATATGGTTCTATTCGACCGGTTTATGACGGAAGAACAATTTGGGTGGCGAGTTGCTGAAAACTGCCCAAAAACTTTACGAATTCTCGATACCGAAGACTTACATTGTTTAAGAGAAGCACGCCGGCAAGCCTGGACAGAAGGGAGAGATTTTAAGGAACCAGAAGTACAAAATGATCTGGCCAAAAGAGAGATTGCCAGCATTTTGCGTTGCGACCTTTCATTAATCATCTCCGCCTATGAAATGGATTTATTAAAACGGGTTTTTAAAATTGATGAGAGCCTGCTTTTACATCTGCCTTTTATGCATAAAGAACTGAAAGAAGAAGATATAAATGGTTGGAAACCATATAGTAAAAGAAATCACTTCATCTCTATTGGTAACTTCTTGCACGAGCCAAACTGGAACGCCGTTTTGTATCTTAAAGAGGAAATTTGGCCGTTGATCAGAAAGAAATTAACCAACGCAGAATTGCATATTTACGGAGCCTATTCCTCCCAAAAAGCAGGGCAAATCCATAATCCAAAAGAAAGATTTTTGGTAAAAGGAAGAGCGGATAATGCCAAAATAGTTGTGGGTAATGGCCGGATACTTTTAGCGCCCCTTCGATTTGGAGCAGGTCTCAAAGGCAAACTCATTGAAGCCATGCAATGTGGAACTCCAAGTATAACTACAGAAATTGGAGCCGAGGCTATGCATGGAGATTTACCATGGCCAGGATTTATTGAAAATAAGCCAAAGGCTTTTGCTGAAAAGGCTGTTGAATTATATCAGAATGAGGAAATATGGACTAAAGCACAGAAAGCCGGAATACCTGTAATCAACCAATTATACCGGAAAGAAGAATTAGGGGATAGGTTGATAAGAAGAGTTGGGGAGATTCGGGATAAGCTGGAAACTCACCGCCAACAAAATTTTATGGGTGAGATTTTACGCCATCATACAATCGCGAGCACTAAATATATGAGCAAATGGATAGAAGAGAAAAACAGGATCACAGATTTGTAGGATTATGGGATTATTCAGAACATTTACGATGTGAATGTTTGACAATCTGTGAAATCCCCAAATCCTGCAAATCTGTGATCGCGGTGCCCTTTAATATAACTCATATTCCAGCAGGCGGGCATCAATAGTAGAATTATAGAATTCGATCCGTTGATTGGTTCTGAGCCCGATTTTTTTGGCTAAATCAAAATTCCCGGTAAACACATAGCCCCAATAGCCGGTGGCTTCTTGCTTAAAGAAATCTCCAATGCCTTCATACACAGGTTCAAGATCTTTCTCATTACCAATACGGTCTCCGTACGGCGGATTCAGCATAATAACCCCGGTTTTATCACTCGGAATTTCCGTTTCTTTGAAATCACATTTTTTTACTTCTATCAGATGATCAATTCCAGCTGTCCGTGCATTTTTGCGGGTGGCATTTACGGCTCTTACATCATGATCGGTTGCAATGATCCTGCCTTCAAAATCTTTATTGGCTTTATTCTTCAAATCGGAACGTAAATCGTTCCAGAGCTCTTCATCAAAACCAACTATATGCTTGATACCAAAGTTGGGGCGGAGCAGGCCTGGAGCTTTATTCAGAGCCTGCAGGGCTGCTTCAATGGCAATAGTCCCGCTGCCGCACATGGGATTGATAAAATGCTGCCCTGGTTTCCACTTGCTTGCTAAAATGATGGAAGCAGCAAGTGTTTCCTGCATTGGTGCCGCACTGGTTTCAGTACGGTACCCGCGCCTTGAAATAGATTCTCCGGATGTATCTAAATAAATCTGTGCACGATCGTTTTTCCAAAAAATAAATATTACAGTTTTGGATAGATCAGGACCGGAATCGGGGCGTGCCCCGGTCTTTAAACGAATACGGTCTACAATAGCATCTTTGGCTTTAAGATTGGCAAATTGTGTGTTTGTAACCGTTTTATTATTAATGAAGGAAGTCACACTCACATAGCCATGTTTATCGATATAATTTTCCCAAGGAATTTCTAGCAAATGATTATAAAGTTCTTCACCGTTTTTTGGACGGCAGTCTTTCAGCATAAAATGTACCCGGTGTGCTGTTCTAAGAGAGAGATTTAGCAGCATACAGTCATTCAGTGTGCCTTCAGTTTCAATACCCGCCAGTCGTTCTTTGATGATGGGAAATCCAAGTGTGGTAAGTTCCTCTTTCAGATAAGGTGTGATGCGTTTGGGACAGGTGATGGAAATAGTACTTGTTTGGGAGAAATCAGCCATGAATTCGTTAAGTGTATTATATAAAAAATGGAGTCCTCCTTTCGAAGAACTCCATTGTTAAATTTGACAGAAGCCGGAAATCAGTTTACGATTTCAACTAACTCAATATCAAAAGTCAGGTCTTTGCCAGCGAGAGGATGGTTGGCATCAATAATGATGTTCTCCTCTTCAACTTTCGTAATTTGAACCGGAACGGGTTGCCCGTCTGGTTGATTGAGTTGAAGCTGCATTCCAACTTCAGGTTCTATTTCTTCAGGGAGCTGAGCACGCTCAACGGTTACTTCCAGATCTTCTCTGCGGTCGCCATAAGCTTCGGCAGATTCAATGTTTGCTGTGGTTTTATCTCCAACTTCTAACCCAACAACAGCTTTTTCAAAACCGGGAATTAATTTTCCTTCTCCCAGGGTTATTTCGAGCGGATCTCGTGACTCAGAAGAGTCAAAAACTGATCCGTCTTCTAATTTTCCTGTGTAGTGAACTTTTACGGTGTCACCGTTTTTTACTTTAGACAAAATAAATCTTGTTTTAATTGTGAATATATTGTTCCCTGAAGATAAGCATTATTCATCACTTTTGAGGATTGTAAACACCTATTAACATGATCAGCGATAACAAAGACATTCAGCAAATTCTAAAAAAGGCAAAAACGATTGCAATGGTCGGCTGTTCGCCAAATATGTACCGTACAAGCAATTATGCGGCTAATTTTTTGAAGGAGAGAGGGTATCAGGTAATACCAGTGAATCCGGAAGCAGAAGAGATAATTGGGCAAAAGAGTTATGATAAGCTGACTGATATTCCAAATGATGTGCAGATTGATATCGTGAATGTGTTCCGAAATTCAAGATATTCTGCCGATGCAGTTGAGGACGCAGCAGCATGGAAGGAAAAAACCGGTCAAAATCCGGTAGTGTGGACTCAGCTCGATGTCTCATCTCCTGAAGCCGAGAAAACAGCGGAGGAAAACGAATTACCATACATCAAAAACCGATGCATAATGGTAGAGTGGGATAGAAATTTTAAATGAGAAATGTTGAATTTTGAATTGTCTTCTGATTCAAAATTCAAAATCTCCAATTTCCTCATTTCATATTCACAAACTGTAAGGGCACGCCCATATCCTTTGATTTCAGATGCTGAATAACAGCCTGCAGGTCATCAATTTTCTTTCCATCAACCCGCACCTGCTCGTCCTGAATCTGTGGCTGAACTTTCACTTTCAGATTTTTGATTTCTTTAACAATTTTCTTTGCTGTTTCCCGGTCTATGCCTTCTTTCAGCATAACATCCATCTTCAGGTGACCCTGTGAACTTCCTTCAGGTTCACCAAAATCCAGTACTTTGGCACTAATACCCCGTTTTATGAAATTCTTGATTAGCATGTCTTTTACGGCTTCAAGTTTCATGCTTTCGGCGGCAACTAAATGAATGCGATTTTCTTTTTTGTGGAATTCAACCTCGGTGTGAAGTCCGCGGAAATCGTACCGGGTATTTATTTCTTTGAGGGTATTGTTGATGGCGTTATCAACTTCTTGTGCATCAACTTTATTTACAATATCGAATGAGGCCATTGGGTATTATTAATTAAAGATTCAAAATTAAAAATTGGTTGCTTCGTAAAGGTACCGGGTCAATTGATATGGTGATAAAGTGACGTAAATAAAAATAAACCCTAAACATGATTTTAGATAAATAGTTGATGTTGGATTTAGATATAAGCCATGGCAACATCACCAAATCACCATATCACTTTAATCACTCCAATTCTTCATATTCATCAAATTCGTCTTTTTCGAGCTTTTCAGCAATTTTATTGGAGAGAAGTTTTTCTACAAAAAGCTGGTCTTCATCCGGAATCATAGTTTTAAAACTTCGGATATCATCATTCAGTTTGTATTCAATTTCCAGCACATTTTCGGAATACCAGGAATAAGTGAAGAAATCATCCCAGGTAATTTTACGGTCGAGGAGTATCAAACCTTTGGCTCGTAGTTCAGGAACCAGCCGGATGGTAAAACTGTAAGCCCCAACAGCGATTATTGATAAACCCGAAGTAACCCGAATAGGAGTAAAGGGAAGTTCGGAAAAAAGTGAAGTGCGCTGTATGCCAAATAAAATTATCCCAATGGCAATTATATTTGGGAATATATCAGTCCAGAATGTCCTGTTGACATAGATGATCTCCCCAAAATTACTTTTTTGCTTGAATTGCTGATAAGCAGCCCCGGTGAAAAATCCAAACAGGGAGGCATACACATTCGCCATTACGGCTCCGGCAACAGCTTCCGGGAAATATCCAAAAAAATGCAGCCACCGTAAAATCAGGAAAATAAATATCACCCCAACTAAGGTATAAGAAAGGTTTCTGGGGGTGATTTGATCCAGATAAAATAAACGTTTAAAACCCATATAAATACTTAACACAGCTACAATAAAAGCCGAAACAACTATCCAGATCATTGTTTAATTTTGCTTAGAAATAATTAAATAACAGAAAAATATAATGGACAAATCCACTACACCAACAGGCATTGAAGTTAGCAATAAAGATCAGGTTCTGGAAATTTCATGGGAAGATGGACACACATCGGTTTATCCGCTATTTGGATTGCGGAAAAACTGCCCTTGTGTAACTTGCAGGGGAGGACATGGAAGTATGGGCGATTTTGAACCGGAAGCTTTTTTTGAAGAAAATCCATCCAGGATTGAAATAAGGGATGTTGAGCAAGTTGGTAATCACGCCATTAAAATAACCTGGGGAGACGGACATAATTCCGGTATGTACCA
This sequence comes from Balneolaceae bacterium, assembly GCA_040878765.1. Taxonomy (GTDB): domain Bacteria; phylum Bacteroidota; class Rhodothermia; order Balneolales; family Balneolaceae; genus Gracilimonas. The sequence goes on from JBBDLQ010000034.1 coordinate 28,470, forward strand.
GTGGGAGACGCTGCGATGGCTGGATCCTGTAAATCATAAGTGATATGGTGATATGGTGATTTTGGCATGGGTTAATAATTCAGTGTAAACTAATTTTCACCATATCACCATATCACTTTTACAAACGTTGAGAATTTAATTTAGAATCTATCTAAATAAAGCCTTAGTTTTGGCCTGGAAAAAATTAAGTAATCCCAAAACTAATTCTGTCTATGAAAACTTCACTGTTATCACTAATTGCTTTTGCTCTGTTATTTGCTTCCTGTTCAAGCCAAGAGGAGGTAAACGTTTATTCGGCCCGACATTATGATACTGATCAGGCTTTGTATTCTGAGTTCACAGAAAAAACCGGTATTGAAGTAAATCTTATTGAAGGTGGATCCGATGAGCTCATTGAACGGGTAAAAAGTGAAGGCATTAATTCTCCCGCCGATATTCTTATAACAGTGGATGCCGGTCGTTTATGGCGGGCAGAAGAGGCTGATATTCTGCAACCGTTTGAGTCAGAAATTTTAGAAGAGCGTGTTCCTTCAGAATTCCGTCATCCGGACGGACTTTGGGTGGGGCTTTCAAAGCGTGTTCGCGGACTGGTTGTTAATCCTGATGCTGTAGAAAATTATGAAGAACTGACCTATGAGGATTTAGCTGATTCCAGGTTTGAAGGCCGGGTTTGTGTGCGTTCATCCAATAATATCTACAATCAGTCTCTGGTTGCTTCTATGGTTGAAACAATAGGGGCAGAGGCAACCGAGGAATGGGCCACCGGATTGGTTAAAAACTTTGCCCGTTCTCCCCAGGGTGGAGATCGTGATCAAATTCGTGCAGTTGCAGCCGGGGCTTGTGATATAGCAATTTCCAACCATTATTATCTTGCTGTGATGATTACCGGCAGTGACGAGGCTGACAAGGAAGCAGCTTCAAAAGTTGAGTTTGTATTTCCTAATCAGGGTGAAAATGAAAGGGGAGCGCATATTAATATCAGTGGTGCCGGCATTCTCAAAAATGCCCCAAATAAAGAAAATGCCGTACGATTTTTGGAATATTTAACTACCCCTGAAGCTCAAAAATATTTTATAAGCGGCAACAATGAATATCCGGTAAACGAGGAAGCTGAAATAGCCGACGTGTTAAGAGAATTCGGTGAATTTAAAAGCGATATCGTGAATGTATCTGCATTGGGAAGTAATAATCCTGAAGCTATCAGAATCATGGACCGGGCCGGCTGGAAATAGAACATCCAACAAGCAACAAGGAATATCGACCGCTGATATTTAGTAACCGGTATTCAGATATTGATGTTGATTTAATAGTGTTCTACTGAGTCTCTGATTTTCTGGATTTGGCTATGGTTCGGCTGATAATAATGACCGGGATGATTCCCACTAAAACGATCATCAATGCCGCACCGGCTGATTCTGCCAGTCGTTCATCTGATGCATATCTGTATACTTGAACAGCCAGGGTATCGAAGTTAAAAGGCCGAACTATAAGCGTGGCAGGTAACTCTTTCATCACATCCACAAAAACGAGTAATCCTGCTGTCAATAAACCTCCCGACATCATGGGGATATGAATTTTTTGCAGCATTTTTGTGAAACTATAGCCCATTCCCCTGGCAGCTTCATCCATATTTGGGGTGATCTTCTCCATGCTTGCTTCAACCCCCCCAAATGAGACGGACAGAAAGCGTACTAAATAGGCAAAGACCATAGCAAACATCGTCCCGCTTAAGAGTAATCCGGATGAGAAACCAAATTGTTCCCTAAAGAAAGCATCCACTGAATTGTCAAAAAATCCAAATGGAATCAACACACCTACTGCAATTACCGAGCCCGGAATGGCATAACCAAGGGAACTGACCCGGTTGAAAAATTTCACAGATCGGGTGGGATTTAATCTTGCCGAATAAGCCATAATTAATGCCATGCTAACAGCCAGAAATCCGGTAATTGCAGAAACCGTAAATGAATTGAAAGAAAGCTCAATGAATTTAAAATTCAGGTACTGAATATTGGAAAAGAACATTTCCAACAACAATATTACCGGTAGAATAAACCCTATTAAGACTGGCAAAAAACAAACGGTGAATGCGGTTCCGGATTTTAATCCTTTTAAATGAAACCGGTTCAATCGCTTAAAACGATTGGAGCTGCTTTTATCACTGCTGATCTTATTTCGGGACCATTTCTCCAATATCAGTAACACTACAATAAATGCCATCAGAAAGGCAGCCAATTGGGCCGCAGCAGGTCGTTCTCCCAAACCAAACCAGGTGCGGTAAATTCCGGTGGTAAAGGTTTGAATGCCAAAATATTCAACTGTTCCAAAATCATTTAAAGTTTCCATGAGAGCCAGGGCTAGTCCAGCTGCAATACCGGGGCGGGCAACCGGAAGTGCCACCTTAAAAAAGCTCTGCCAGCTAGAGTAACCCAAAATTCTGCTTGCTTCCAATAGGTTTGTAGATTGCTCTAAAAATGAAGAACGCGCCAACATATACACATAAGGATAAAAAGCCAGAGACATTATTAGAATAGCGCCTTCAATGGATCGAATATTTGGAAACCAATATTCATCAATTCCCAGGCCAAAAAGGTTTCGTATGGTTGTTTGGAAGGGCCCGGCAATATCAAGGAAATCGGTATAAATGTAGGCCATCAGGTAGGCAGGTATGGCAAAGGGTAGAATGGAAGCCCATTCGAAAATTCTCCTTCCGGGAAATTCGGCCATTGTTATAAGCCATGCGGAGGAAACGCCTAAAAATATCACCCCAACCGATACTCCAATTATTAAGAACAGCGAGTTTTTGATGTAATCATCCAAAACGGTTTCAGCAAGATGCCTCCATATTTCCCCGGATGGCGTAAAAATAGAAAATACCACTGTTAAGATTGGGATTGAAATCAGCAGGGCTATAACCATGCTGAACAAAGTCCATTTAGGAGATTTTTGCTTGGGATTTGGGGAATCCGGCCTCAGGTTTTTAATAGTCGTATGTAAAGCTTTAAGCATGTTTTAAGATAAGCTTCTCTGAACTTTTTTCAGTCTATAAACCAAATTCATTTTTAAGTGCAGATTGGGCTGCATGGTATCCCGGCATTCCATGGACACCACCGCCGGGAGGAGTTGAAGCCGAGCAAATATACATGGCATTATCCGGTATTTTATATGGGTCCCATTTAAAGACGGGCCGTCCAAATAATTGTCTAAAAAACTGAGCGCCTCCGTTGATATCGCCACCAACATAATTTGCATTATAATCTTGGTAAGCCTGTGCATTTATACTTTTTCTGCTGATGATGGTATCTCTGAATCCCGGGGCAAAACGCTCGATCTGAGTTTCAATGACTTCAGTCATATCTTGTTCCGATCCGTTGGGCACATGACAATACGCCCAAAGGGTATGTTTGCCATTGGGTGCCCTTGTATCGTCAAAAAGGCTGGGTTGTGAAACCAACACGTAGGGCTTTTCGGCATGATTACCATCCCAAACAGCTTGTTCGCTGGCGGCTATTTCATTAAAACTTCCACCGAGATGTAAGGTGCCTGTTTTTCTGCATTGCTCGTTTGACCAGGGAACCGGTTCTGAAAGTGCCCAATCCATTTTAAAAGAACCGGGGCCATATTTATAATTTCTGAGAGCATTTTTATACGATAGCGGAAGTTGGTTACCGACAATTTGAACAATTTGATGCGGTGTTAAATCAAATAGTATAGTTTTGGCAGGAGGGATATCGCTCAAGGAATGAACCGGATAATTAGTTTGAATAGTGCCTCCCAAAGATTTCAATAATGTAGTTAGAGCTTTGGAAACTGACCCGGTTCCGCCTTTTGCTACAGGCCATCCTACAGTATGTGCCGCAGCGCCTAAAACCAAACCAAATGAAGAAGTAAAAGCTTTGTTTAGTGGCACAATACTATGAGCCGCACATCCTGCAAACATGGCTTTTGTTTTGGGCATATTAAACAGTGAGTTACTAAGATGTTTTGCGGAAAATGCTCCATACCAACCAAAACGAGCCATTTTAAGGGGATGTTTTGGAATTCGAAGTGAACCAAATATGTCTTCTGAAAGTGCATCCCAGTTTTTAACAATTGAGCCATATAACCGTTGATAATTAGTTCCGTCTTCCCCTAACTGATCAATGGTTTTGTCTAAGGAACGATAAATGGCGATTGCATCACCATCCTCGAACGGATGGACAAATGGGATTTCGGGATGAATGAATTCCAGTCCAAATCTATCAAGTGCCAGCGTTTTTAAATAGGGGGAACTTATGGTAGTTGGTAAAACGGCGGCACAAACATCATGGTAAAAGCCGGGTTCTGTAAGTTCCTCAGTTCTGGTTCCACCCCCCACAGTAGATTTAGCTTCCAGCACCAGTACCTTCAATCCCTTTTGTGAGAGGCGAACAGCTGCGCTCAATCCATTTGGACCAGAACCCACTACAACGGCATCAAATTCTGTATTTGTACTGAGGTTGACCAAAGGTTTAATGATTTATTCTTTCCTCTGCCAGTTTTAAAGCTTCATATGCATTCACAATACCACCGGTTGCCGAAAGTTCAGAAAAATTAACAGGTTGCTGTGAACCGGGTTTATAAACCACCTGATCAATTTTTGTGACCGTTTCCAGAATAATTTCTTTCACTTCAGTAGCAGAAAGTTCCGGATAATAAGCCATAATCAGAGCTGCTACCCCTGCAACCACAGGTGAGGCCATACTAGTCCCGCTATTCATTTTATACTTATTTTTCGGATAGGTAGAATAAACATCTACTCCGGGGGCAAATAGATCAACGTTTTGTTTGCCATAATTACTAAAACCGGCGGCAAGAGTAGAATCAGATTGCCAGGAGCTTGCACCAACGGTTAAATAATTGGTTGCAGATCCGCCGTTATTATAGTAACGGGTGGGGAAGGAATCGGTACTGTCCACATTTTCACCATCATTACCTGAGCCGGAAACCATCAGTACACCCAAACTGTCAGCAAAACGAATTGCGGCATCCACATAATGCTTTTCGGGAGAATAACCTTTACCAAAACTCATGTTTATAACTTTCGCTCCATTTTCGGCCGCATAACGAATGGAATTTGCCACATCCTTATCGCGTTCATCACCATCAGGTACGGTACGCAGGATCATAAATTCAATATGGTTGGCAATACCCTGGGCGCCAATACCATTATCCCTGATTGCACCTACAATACCAGCCACATGCGTGCCGTGATCATTTCGGGGGCCGGTAACGTCATTATTTCCGTAATACCGGTTGTCAAGGTCATCATAATCATCACCTACAATATAGCGGGGATCAAAATCCGGATTTAATCCATATTCTGCCAAACCACTGATGTGATCAAAATATTCTTCCAAATCTTCCAGATCAGATTCACTGGCACCATTTCCCTTTAAGTAAATAAGAATCTGTTTAGCTTGCTGAACTTCCTGGCTTTCCTCACCAGATATCTGAAGTTCGTCAAAAGAAACAGAATCGATGCTTGAAACTCCGAGCGTATTTTTGGCAAAATTAATGGCCTGCATGGTTTGCCCAACCTGCCTCAGCTCTTGCTCATTATTTTGAACGCGACGATCAAATGCCTCTTTAATATCAAGATAATATTCATATTCATCTTGATTGGAAACCTCAACGGAATCTCCATTCACCGGTTCATATTTTTCACTTAAATCAGCATAAATTCGTGTTAATTCATAAGTATCTTTATTTACGTGGGTGCTGTCGGGGCCGCCAATAAAATTCCAGCCGTGGATATCATCTACATAGCCATTATTGTCGTCATCACTTTTATTTCCGGGAATTTCATCCGGGTTAACCCAAATTTTATCATTCAAATCCTCATGATAGATATCGGTTCCGGAGTCAATAATGGCAACAATTACTTTTTGTTTGGGTGATTTGTCATTCAATAATTCCTGATAAGCTTTTTCAACTCCTGTTCCATAAAAAGGATTAGCGTTGGCAGGAGTGAGGTGCCAGATTTCAGTTGCAGTTACTTCCCTCATTTCCGGGGATGGAGTTTCCGTATCGGCGGGGGTGGGTTCGGTATCATTGGTTGTGGATTCGGTGCTGGCACAACTGACGGAAAAGATCAATAAAAAAAGAAAAGTAGAGAGCTTAAAAAGAGATTTCATATAATTATTCAATAAAGTATAAAGGTTCGTTTTATAATATTCAGCGATTCAATTTTAATTTAAAAAGTAACAAATCAGCTAAAATTGTAGAGCTGATAATAAAAGCTAAAAGAACTATACTCGCAACAGGTTCCCAGATAATAAATCCGCCAAAGGTACCCAACACAGCACCTAAATATTGTATATACCGGAGTTGATCATTACTGGCATTTTTAATGAGATGTTCCAGTTTTTTTTCATCGTACTGACGCAAATTATCTTCTACCAGTGCTTGAACATCCAGTTGATTTATGAGTTTGTATAACAAAGTCGTTACAATTTCTTCAATAACGGAACCATGTTCGTCCAGTTTATAGGGAAGTTCATCCAGGAACAGGTCCATTTTATTTAGCCCATGTTCGATACCGGTTGGGAGTTTAATCAGTGCACTTTCAACTAAATCCTGCATTTCCTGTCCTTTTAAAAAACTATACGCTTTTAGCGCAACCTTTTCGAAAGAGTTCTCTTCTATGGCTTCATCAATTTGCTGTATTAGTTTTTTGGCTATGGCAGATCGTACTTCCGGATCCGCAATCATCTCATCCACGTAGCTGACAACAAGTGCTTTTAGATTTTCCCTGAATTCGGGATCATCTATTATATTTTTAACATACACCGTGGCTTTTTCCCTGTATTTGGCGATAGCCTGGGAATCGTGAATTTTTCTTTTTATGATTTCAGGATTGATCAGATCTTCGGAAACAGCCAGGGAAAGGCGGTAAGCAATTCGGTCTTTTTGAGCGGGGATGAGTCCCTGTCCTAATATAGGGCGCTGGTGCGTAGGCCTGAATAACATGGTAATAGCAAGCCAGTTTGTTAAAAAGCCGATGAGACCACTTATACTTACAATCCTCAACAGGCCTTCAAATATGTAAGTTCTTTCGAAGATTTCAGTGCTCATACCATCAAAATCCCAATAAAAAGAAAATATAAATACCGCCACTAATATATAGGGAATGGCAAACAGCAGGTTCATCAGCCATTTGTGTTCACTGGTTTTACGGGGAGGAATAACTTGTGGTACTGATTGTTCAGACGGGCTAGAATATTTATCAATTTGGTACTGAAGAAGCTCCCAAAGGCGGATTCCATAATCCTTACTTCGCTCTTTAATAGTATTTAAATTTTCCTCTTTCTTCATCCACTTATTTTAAGAAACTCGTACGCAGAAAATAACTATTTGTTAGCTGCAGCAAGCTTTAGATATTTATTTTCGAGGTCGGTCATTTTTGATTTTTTGGCATCAGAATCATCCTCATATCCAATTAAATGAAGCAGGCCATGAATAAAAATTCGTTGAAATTCCCGTTCAACAGGTTCCTTAAATTCTGCAGATTGTTCAATTATTCGCGGGGCACAACAGTATAATGTACCTTCAATAGCAGTTCTGTTTTTAGATTCTTCGCCATCATCATATCGGAAGCTGATGATATCAGTTACATAGTATCGGCCAAGATGTTCTTTATTGATCCCAACAATTTCTTGTTCATTAACATAAACCAATTCAACCAGAGCAAAATCTGCCTGTTCGTGTTCTGAAATTATCGCAAGTATAGATTGAGCCTTGGCTTGGGTGAGAGGAACCTTTTCATCGCTTTCGTTAAAAATTTGAAGGATGGAAGATTCATTATTCAAAGTACTGGTAGTTAGAAGGTGAAATCGTCGTCCATTGATTCGGTAAGGGAGAGGGCAATGCCGCACATCATCAAGTCTTCAGGCAGTTGGGTGAAATCGCCGCTGAGAATAGCATCATCCACATTGGCATACAGGCTGCATCCCGCTGTTTTTTCAACAATGAGACCGGAGGTTTTACCCCCGGATTTCCCAAAAAACGTAACTTGCTGAAGCATTTCACTTGCAACAAATGCAGTACAATTATGCAATTGCAGAAATGTATTGTAGGCATAAACTGATACCATATTCATTTGTTCATCATTTACATCCAGGCCAAGATGTATTTCAAGGGCAAGTTTACGGTGTTCCTCCTCATCCTTCACTTCAAACCTGAATACATCATTTCCTAAAGGTTTCGGGTTGCATCCCAGCACTTTCCCAATGGCATCAATGTTTTCTTTTGTGAACTTGTGAATCATAGTACTTAAAATTAGTGTTCCGAAATATACGGTACCATTCTATAAGTTTAAATGAAAGAGTTAATTGATTCCATAACGAGCAATTTCTCTTTCACTTGCTTCTTTACTTTCTGGCATCGGCGGAAAGTTTGTTCCCATTAGTTCATCAACTTCAGAACCAAGTTGTTGAGCCTTTTCGATGTCATCATTCTGGTAATAAGCATATTGAACCAGTACCAGAGATTGCCGTGCCTGCCTAACTTGGTTCATGTATTCTTGTGCTTCGTTATTTAACTGCTGTAACTGAGGACGAATGCTTCTTTGAGTACGAATATCTCCTCGTGCGCTTGCTGTTTCCAGTTCCTGATTTAAGGTATTGAATTCTGTTTCAATTTCAGTAAACCTGCTGAGATTTCGATTAAGAGTATGGAGAATATCCCTTTCAGCAGTGCTTGCAAGGCGTGCAGCATCTTCAGTCAAGCCTACTTGTGCATAACGGATGGAATAAAGCAGACGGATAGAATGATTGGTTTCATCCGGGCGGAATGGGATTTTTTCTTCACCCCATTTCAACCAATACGCGGCGCTGTCAATATTTCCTACTTCACGATGTTTCATGGCAAGTGACATGAAATTAAAGCGATAGTTACTGAGCATTCTGCGTATGTTTTCATCCAAATATAAATCAGGATGGTCCCATTCCCGGAACTGGAAATTGGCTAGTCGTTTCTCGAATATTTCGATATTAATATGACTTTCGTTTCCAGCTCCAAAATCTTTAGGTACCACACGGTATGCTTTTCCTTCATTTCGGAAATAATCCTGCAGGTTGAGCTGACTTTGCTGAGAAACGGTATTGGCAAAATAAACAGGCCGCAACCAGTTATTGGTTTTAAGGATGTCAAGAATCAGATGATCCTGGGTTTGAAGGTAATATATATTTTCTCCCTGCCGACCCTGGCCATACAACCGGCCGTTAAGTCTCCAGCTTGCTAAATCATCCAGAGAATCAACCGGCATTTCAAAATCCGTACCGCTTTGAAGTATTGGGAGAGAGGTATCCGGTTTCACCCCAATCGATTCCTTGTAAGACATTTCATCAGAAAAAGCTTGTCGCAGCATTTCCTTATCAACCGGAATTTCGATGGTTTGTGGCTGCCATTGACTTATACCTGAAGTTATTCGTTCAACTTCCTCATCGGAAAGTGAAATAGGCAACGGAGCAGATTCATGAGACCATTGGTCACGAAGTTGCTTAATGTACCAGTCGGTATTTAAAAGGCTCAGGCAAACAATACGTACATCCGTTCTGACTCCTTCAACTTCCTGCAGATACCAAAGTGGGAAAGTGTCATTATCACCATTGGTGAATAAAATGGAATTTGGTGCAGTTGATTCCAGTAAATTCCGGGCATAATCAGGAGCTATATACCTCTTGCTTCGATCATGGTCGTCCCAATTTTGGGAGCCCATCCATACCGGTGAAGCCAGCAAACAGAGTCCAACTGCAGCATAACCTAATGCCTTGTTATTTGCATAATTTTTAATCATTTCAACAATACCAGTTACTCCAAGGCCTATCCAAATTGAAAATGCAAAGAAAGAGCCCACATAAGCATAATCCCGCTCACGCGGCTGATATGGAGTTTGGTTGAGGAACACGATAATGGCCAACCCCGTGACCAAAAAGAGTGCCAGAACTGCAAGGGCCCGTTGCCAGTCTGAATTGAAGTGGTAAATCAAGCCGAATAATCCCAAAAGTAAAGGAATAAAGTAATAGGCATTGTTTGCCTTATTGTTGGGATAGGGTGCTTCCTTAAATCCGGACCTCCAGCCGGCATCCTGAATATCAGCTTCACGGCCAATGAAATTCCAGTTGAAATACCTCATGTACATATGGTTTACCTGGTAACTCCAGAAAAAATCCCAGTCAGATTCGTAACTTGAATAATAGTCAAGGTGATTGGGATCAGGTGAATATCTACGCGGGAATAGTTTTTCACTTTCACGATTTATACGGCCGGTATTATCATCAAAATTATTTCCCTTTAGAATCGGTGTAGCGCCATATTGTTCACGCTTTAGGTAACTTATAAAAGCATCAACGGTTTCAGGATCATTTTCATCAATGGGTGGATTGGCGATGGACCTGATCATGATCACAGAATAAGATGAAAAACCTATCAATATCATTCCGTAGCAGAGCAACACAATGTTAGCCAGCCGTTTTTTCTTTTTATGGGTGTAGTAAATTCCCCAGGCAACTAAGCCCATAAAGAAGAAGATGAAGAATAAGGGTCCTACCAGGTCGTAGGTGGCCTCATCAACACTATTGGCAATAGAAGGAATAATTTGAATGGTGAACGGGTAAATACCCAGGAAGGCAATAATTGAAGCAGCTCCCATGAGGATGAAAGATTTCCATTCGAAATCATAAAGTTTGAAATAGATAATTAATGCTACAAAAAATATGGCTAGTACATTCAGTAAGTGGACTCCAATTGCCAGGCCAAACATATAGGATATTAGCACCAGCCAGCGTTCACTATAAGCCTGATCGTGATTTTCCGCCCATTTTAGAGCCAGCCAAACCACAATTGCCGTAAAAAACATAGACATGGCATAAACTTCGGCTTCAACAGCGCTGAACCAAAAAGTATCGCTGACAGCAAATGTAAGCGCCCCAACCAAGGCTCCGCCATACATCCCGATTTTATCCATCATGTTCATTGAATCGGGATGGCCTTTCCATTCCCGAACAAGACGAATAATAATCAGGTACAAAAATGAAATTGTGAGTGCTGAGGTTAGCGCACTAATAAAATTAATGCTAAGCGCTACATATCCACTCGGCATAAACATGGAAAAAACTCTGCCCACTATAGAATAAAATGGGGCACCAGGAGGATGATTTACCTGCAAGCCATGTGCAACGGCAATAAACTCACCAGCATCCCAAAAACTGGCAGTAGGGGCAAGTGTAAGCGTATAAATAACGAGGGAAACTATAAATGTAAAAAGGGCGAGATACTTGTTGGTGGTTTTATGATCTGAAAACATGAATTATTAGTTAACTGCTTAAAATAATTTTTGGATATTCGTTGAATACATTTTAAGATAGGCTCGCAATTATAAGCACAGCCAGATACTAATCAAAATTTAAGATACACAAGAATTTAAACTTCTCGCAGCAAAAACGGGAAAGTTCATATCGTATTATAATTTTAAACATTTTTTTATGTCTGCTAATACAAAAGAAAGATTTTCATCTAAACTGGGGTTGATATTAAGTGTATTGGGAATTGCTATCGGGACGGGCAATATTTGGCGCTTTCCGAGAATTGCAGCCCAAAATGGAGGGGAGGAAGGAGCAGGAGCATTCCTTATTGCATGGGTTTGCTTTCTTCTGCTTTGGTCTATTCCCCTTATTATTGCTGAATATGGAATGGGGCGAAATGGGCGAAAAGGAGTAGTTGGCTCATTTGTGGCATTAATTGGTGAGAAAAAAGGATGGCTGGGTGGTTTTGTAGGCTTTGTAGCCACAGCAATTATGTTTTACTATAGTGTAGTAGCAAGCTGGTGCCTGTATTATTTAGTCACATCTATTAGTTCAGCACTGCCGGCAAGTTTGCAGCAGGCAAATGAGATTTGGGATGGATTTCAGGGATCTAACTGGCCGGTTGCCGGTCATGCCGTTGTAATGGGAATCGGCGGATTAATTGTACTTAAGGGAATTTCCTCTATAGAAAAAGTGAACAAAGTACTGATACCATCACTGTTACTAGTGTTGATAGTTTCTTTGTTTAAAGCACTTTCGCTGGAAGGCAGCGGACTTGGAATCGAATATTTGTTTACGCCAGACTGGGATACCTTAAAAACCCCACAAATTTGGCTGGAAGCGCTAACCCAAAATGCCTGGGATACCGGTGCCGCATGGGGCTTAATCCTTACCTATGCCGCTTATATGCGTAAAACAGATGACGTAACCATAAGTGCTTTCCAAACCGGAATTGGAAATAACCTGGTATCGTTATTGGCAGCCGTAATTATTTTTTCGACTGTTTTTGGAACACTGAGCCCAACCATGGGGAATAGTGAAATTCTTGAAGTAATGAAAACTTCCGGGCCGGCTTCCACCGGACTAACATTCATTTGGATGCCCCAGCTTTTTGCCACCATGGGTGGAGGAAGTGTTTTTGCGATCCTGTTTTTCCTTGGACTCACTTTTGCCGCTTTCAGTTCACTCATTTCCATGATTGAACTTGCCGTAAAGGTTTTTGTGGATATGGGAGCAAATCGAAAAAGGGCAACCATAGTTATCTGCCTTGCTGGATTTGGATTTGGGATTCCTTCAGCAATAAACCTCAACTTTTTTGCCAATCAGGATTTTGTTTGGGGAGTGGGATTGATGGTATCTGGTGCATTGATTTCCTATGCGGTCAT
>JBBDLQ010000035.1:0-1245 GCA_040878765.1 Balneolaceae bacterium
AAATTCAAATTCAGCCGGGAACAGCTATTAATACCTCTGGCTCTAACCGGACAACGGTTTTAATAGAACGAGTTATCAGGCAGGCTTGTTCCGCTTTCTCTAATATTCTGAGAGCCTTGTCCTTTTTGCTTTCATCCATAATAACTAATGATGGCTTCAGAATAATTCTGGTCATTTCAAATTTGCCGTTTTCATTACTCATGAAACCGGTAGCGGGTACTTTCAGGCTTTCAAAACTAAGATTCGAATATTCGGCAATAGCAGTAAAGGTAGTCATGAAGCAGCTGCTAACAGAGGCCACAAACAAGTGCTCGGGACTCCAAATTCTCTCTACTCCACCCGGAAATTCAGGGGGTGTTGCCACATCAATGGAATCGTTCAGTTTGAAGGATTGAAGTTTGCCAATTTTTCCTTCTTTCCATTCCAGCTCAACATCGTAAGTGTGTTTTGTTAGCTCTTTCATATTAACTCTCCAGTTTTTGTTGAATTATTTGCTGCAACTGAGGCATTTGAACTACACCGGCTTGTTGCCATAACAAGTCTCCTTTGTGGAAAAGGATCAAATTCGGAATCCCCCGAACCTGATAACGAATAGCCACATCAGGATTTTTCTCCGTATCAATTTTTATGATATTGATGGCATCGCCCATTTCTTGTTTAAGCTGCTGCAAAATTGGGGTCATCATTTTACAAGGGGCACACCAGTCGGCATAAAAATCTACCAATACCGGCACATCGCCTTTTATAAGTTCCGTGAATGAAAGTTGTTTGGTTTCTGTGGTTTCCATTTTTTAATTCTTTATCTCTGTAAATTCAATTTCTGATTCTTTTTCATTGTTGACATCAGCATCCCGCGTTCCGGCTGGGACCCCACAGGATTGAGCCACCATGCATCCGCTGTTAGTTACAGCCTGAAACAGGAAAAAGGCGCTGAAAAATCCGGTAAGGGCATCTTTGTTGCTAATGGCTAAAGCCGCAAAGAAAACGCCAATGGATAACGCTACCCAGCGCATAGTGTGCCAATTTGTAAATAAGGTGGTTTTGCTCATCGATTTCATGATATTAAATAGCCTTTTATTATGAAGAGTATGTTAACCTGTTTTTCAGCTAAACTCAGTGACATTTGTTACAGAAGAATATTGAACAAGAAACATTAGAATATTGAACATGGAATATTCAATATTGAATGCATGTCAGTCCCTAACATAGCTTGACCGCTTTAAACACCCAAGTTATGAACACACG
>JBBDLQ010000036.1:0-1244 GCA_040878765.1 Balneolaceae bacterium
GCGGCGTAAAACAGCAGACTCCTGCTACAAGTGCCGCCCAAAAACCGGCTTTGGTATATTTATTCTGTTTAATGAAATCTATTTTACTCATGGTAATCAGCAGCAGTTTTTTTCTTGTTGAACCGGCGGACAGGCAACGGTGCCATAGGAGCAAAATACACAGCAGTCGCCTTGCTGTGGTTTAGCTACTTCTTTACAATTGGGGCATTGCCAGAAAAACTGGCAGGAGTCCGTGGGCATGGTTTCAGATACTTCTTCTCCACAATTCGGGCAGGTTAAGGTTGATTCGAGTGTTACATTAATCATAATAGTTTTACAGTTAATTTTGGGTTTTGTCCTCATCCACAGTAAACCCGGTTTTGTTGATGGCAGCAATGATGGTTTCCCGAGTGGTTTTCTCCTTTAAATAGGTGATTTTAGCTGAATGCTCTTTGTAGGAAGCCTTTACTTCAACAACTCCATCCACCGACCGGGCAGCGTTATCAACTGTTGCTTCGCAGCCGGTACAAGTCATTCCCTTGATATTAAAAGTCACGGTTTCTACTTGGTCAGGCATAACATATACCACTTCCTGTTTAGCAGTGTCCGGAAAGAAAGCATTCGAATAATAGGGGAAGGCCAATAGTATAACTGAGATTGCCGTAACCATTCCAAGAAAAGCTTTCGATTGCCAAAAGGATGGTTTTTCATTCTCTTCACATGCGCACTCCATTTCTTCCTGAGTACGCGGCTTCAGTTTTTGATACCAGACAAAACTAAGAATCAATACAGTCAGTCCAATTAAATAGGGACGAACCGGTTCCATCCATGAGAATACCGAAGCGATGCCACCAATACCCGCGAGAAATGCAAACACAGGAGTGATGCAGCAGAGAGATGCAATAAATGCGATACCCAATCCGGCACCCAATAAAGTCTTGTCGTTTTTTGGCAAGTTTTCTTTTTTCATGCGGCTAAAACCTCCATAAGGGTGTTGTTTTCAATTTGATTAAAAAGAGGTTTCAGAATTTCATCGTAAGGTTCCTGCAGGGAATAGAAAATGAGTTGCCCCTCTCTTCTCGGTTGTAGGATGCCGGCATCTTTCAGTTTTCGCAAATGTTGCGATACAGCCGGGACGGTCATATCCAGGATGTCGCTTAGATCACACGGACATAAATCCTCTTCACGGCTCAGCAGAAACAGGATTTTAAGGCGCACATCATTGCCGGCCAATTTTAGGATATTAGACAATTTTATAACAGAGG
>JBBDLQ010000037.1:0-12714 GCA_040878765.1 Balneolaceae bacterium
AATCACTCATTAAAGCACAAACGCAGGCGGTATTTACAATATCCTCCCAAGAGCAGCCACGGGAAAGATCCATCATTGGTTTGGCGAGGCCCTGAATGATGGGTCCTGTGGCAGCAGCTCCTGCAAGGCGCTCGGTTATTTTATACGAGATATTAGCTGCATCCAAATTTGGGAAAATAAAAACATTCGCCTTTCCGGCCACCTTGGAACCCGGAGCTTTTCGGTCTGCAATAGTGGGAACGGTAGCCGCATCAAATTGTAGTTCACCATCAATCGGGAAATCGATATTGTGTGATTTTACAATTTTCAGTGCTTCCCGAACAAGGTCAATGCGTTCGTGTTCAGCGCTTCCCCTTGTGGAAAAGGAAAGCATGGCAACTTTTGGATCGGCTCCTGTAACTTTTTTATGAGTTTTAGCTGAATCCATGGCAATTGTGGCCAACTGTTCTGCATCAGGATATGGCACTACGGCACAATCGGCATAGGTGAAGACCCTGCCATCATCAAAACTCATCAAAAATGTACTCGATACTACCTTAGAATCAGGTTTCAAACCAATAGTTTGAATTGCAGCGCGCAGTACATCTCCGGTGGTAGAAACAGAACCGGCTACACATCCATCTGCATCACCCAAAGCTACCATAGCTGCCCCAAAGTACAGCGGATCTTGTACAGCTTCTAAAGCCTGTTCTTTTGAAAGGCCTTTGTGTTTACGGCGTTCATAAAACAGATTGGCATAATTAGCGAGTCTAGAATCGGTTTTTGGATCGACAACATTTAAATCTTCCGGCAGTTTCTCTCCACCTTCATTTTTAAGCAATATAACCTTGCATAGGCCGGCCTTTACAAGCTGCTCTGCTGCCTTAACTACCCTTTCATCAGATGATCTTGGCAGTACAATAGTTTTTTGTTGTGATTTTGCGCGTTTACGAATGTCTGAAATAATGTTCATTATCCTAATAGTAATACAATTGAAATTATTGCTATTGCAAGTCCCGACCACTGCTTAACCGATGGTTTATCTTTCCAAAACCAAATTCCGATTAAAGTTCCCAGTACCACTAAACTCACATTTACCAGCGGAAATACGACAGACCCGGGAATTAACTTTAAAGCATAAAGAAGAAATATTGACGAATATAAATTCACAATTCCGGTGGCTATACCATACCCAATTTCTGTGAAGCTAAAATGAATTTGCTTTCTTTTAATTAGAATGCCCATTCCAATTATAAACGAAACAAAGAAAATACCTGAGATAAAGAGATCTTCTGAAATTTCTTGTTCAAATAATCGCTCGTACACTTTTAAGCCGGTATCGGCTATACCGGTCATTAAAAATATGAGAATAGGAAGCCAGGCATCAGAAAGACCTGAGATACTCCTGGTTTTTATTCTTGGCACCATTAAAACGAGCGAAGCAAGAGCCAATATTATACCCAGGTAGCGGATTGAGGCTAAGGTTTCACCAAAAACAAACAAACTCGCGGCTATAGGAAATACCAGTGACATACGCATAGCCGTGATGCTGACTCCCATACCGACCCTGTGGATGGATTTACTATAAGCAACCATGTTCCCTATAAATACAAATCCCAGGATCAGCGCTAATAAAATGAGCCAGATATTGATTTCTGGTGTTGAATTTGGAAAGACTGAAAATTCACGGGAATTAAAAAAACTGATAAGAAATCCAGCCAGATAGTTACAGACAAGGATCTTTAGGATATTGAGTTCTCGGTTTTCTGCAAGTTTAAGTATTTGCGCTATTGCCAGCGAACAAATTACACTTAATGCGATGTAAATAAGTCCCATTAGTTTAGCACTTCAATATCTCCGTTACCAAAAAACAACGGATTCTGAGGCCGGTCATATAAACTTCTGGAGGTAAATGTCACATTTCTATCAAGGTAATTTAATATGGCATTCATACTTAAATTCCTTTCTTTTAAAGCCTGGGCCAGGTAATAGGTGAAGATACTATGCCGATTCTGTTCCCCATTATTTGATGAATAAATACCGGAACGCTGATCGGGTCGTGCTGCAAAAAATACGGCCGATTTAAAATTCTTATCTAAAACCAGATTAGCTAATTCCTGAAGATCTTGGGCAGAGCCCTCTTCATTAATAAAATCTAAGTCTGCAAATATATATAAAGTATTCAATTGGAGATTACTCAATCCTCTGAAAAACTTGTTTAAATCTATGTACTGCGTCTCTTCTTCATTCAATTCAGTTCCCAACAAATACACATTGGAATCCCTTATTTCTGCATAACCGTTTATATAAACATAAAGATTTTGAGGGGAATCACTCATCGAACTTGCAAGCCTGGAATACACTCTGTCCAACATTCTATCGGTGGAAACATTTGTGGTTTTCACTATTCTTGAGCTTCGAACCCCTAAGCCTTGAATAAAATACTCTTCCATAAGTTTTGCATCCCGCTGACCATAAATACGTTCTGAGATATCTCCTTCATATTGAGAATTAGACAAAATAAATGCTGAGGCATCAAGGGAGCTTCTGCCTAAAACGGGAATCTGGCGCTCCACATCCACAGATCCAAAGGGAACATTGGGAATAGCAATAACAGAAAGATTGGAAGCAAAATCAGAAGAACGCCAAATGGTCCTCACATCGTTGGCGGTTACCCAGGTTTCAGAAATGCCATATAATACTTTATACCAATCCCCTTCTTTGGAAACCATTTTAAGCTGACTTCCCTCAGCCAAATCAGTTAACACGTTGTTCCTGTTATTAGCAGGTTCGTTCCGAAGTGCTGTAAATTGAGCCTCTACCACTATGAATTTTTCAAATATTGAAGAAACAGCCACCTCTTTAGAGCTGGTCAGTGAATCATAAAATGCTTCAACCAAAATTTTATCTGATGGATTTTCCTCAAATATACTTTCATCAATTTCTTCGGCCAGATTTATAGTTATTCTTCCATTATTGAAGTTCCATTCCTGAATGTCAGTTAAAACATTTCCTTTATATGAAATTCGTATGCTCGGATTTTCAGAATTATAGGGTTTTACCGCAGTTGTATCATTTTCCTGATAGGTTCCGGTTTTGCGTAACAGCTGACTTTCTCCGGTTCTTGCCGGCTCTCCAACCGGTTTCATATTCAGAAGTGAAAGCCCGGTTAATAAGGTTCCGGCCCCGGTTAATGCATATCGTTGCGGATCGGTTGGCTGGTTGAGTAACTGATCTGAAAAAGCGGCATAATAGGATAACCCTGCCCCAGCCGCTCCCAGTATAACATATCCCAAACGAGGACGATAACGCTGAATATAACGCTCCGTTCTTACTTTCTGAGCATATTCAAAGGTATTTATGGCTTTCAAATCAAAGCGAATTAAGGGTTGATTTGGGGTGAGGCCGTTAACGCTTTCCAGTATATATTTCGTTGAAATAATTTCGTAGTCATTTACATCTACAGCATTTTCATTAACTACCACCCAGCTTGTACTGGAACAGGAGATCAATGTGGCTGAAAACAATATTGTTAATACGAAAATCGCAGGCACTGATTTCCACTTTTTCCTCCATCCATTCTTTGAAATCATAGATCTAAATGCAGGATATCGGCTGCATGAAATGATATATTTTATAAAACAGATCAGGCCCATGGAGTTTGTCTTGAAGCGGTGGCAATTTTTGCAGCATCAATAGCAATTACCAACTCCTCATTAGTTGGAATAACATGTACTTCCACTTTCGATTTTTTGGAATGTATTTTAGTATCACCCTCCAAATTCGAATTTTTTTGTTTGTCAATATCTATTCCTGCATAATCCATTTCATCTAATATCATACTTCTGATTGGAGCCGCATTTTCACCAATCCCACCTGTAAATATAATGGCATCAACACCATTCAGTGCCGCGATATAAGAACCGATATATTTCCTGACACGATAACAAAACACTTCAATGGCCTCGTTACAACGCCGGTCGCCACGTTCAGCTTCCTCCAATAAATCACGCATGTCAGCGGCGTAACCGCTGAGCCCTAAAAGCCCACTGTGTTTGTTTAATAAAGCATGAACATTTGCGAGAGATAATTCCTCTTTATCTATGAGGTAGAATAAGATAGACGGATCAATATCTCCACTTCGGGTTCCCATTACCAGGCCTTCCAGTGGAGAAAATCCCATACTTGTATCATAAGATTTCCCGTCTTTGATAGCGGTAACGGAGCATCCATTTCCTAAATGACAAGTAATTACTTTAGAACCTTCTTTAGGTCTGCCTGATATTTTGTGATACTGACGGCTCACATAATAATGTGAGGTTCCGTGAAACCCATATTTCCTGATCTTATAGCGTCGGTATAAGCGATTTGGGATTCCATACAAAAATGCATGCTTTGGAATGGAATGATGGAAGGCCGTATCGAAAACCGCCACGTGTGGTATATTTGGCAGGTGTTTTTTTGCAGCTCTAATTCCTTCCAGATTAGGCGGATTGTGAAGCGGGGCAATATCAAATGCCTGCTGAATGGCTTCTTCTACATCTTCATCAATAAGAACGGAATCTTTGAAGGTTTCTCCGCCATGCACAACACGGTGCCCCACTGCTTCAATTTCATCCAATGTATGAAGATGATCGTTGTCTGCTTCTAATAACATCTCCATGATGGTTTTAAGGGCTGCAGCATGATTTTCAATAACCATGGTCTTTTTAACAGGCTTTTCTCCCTGAAATTCTTGTTTTATGATGGAGGTAACCGCACCAATTCGCTCCACAAGACCTTTACAAAGGCTTTCCTTCGCCTCCGTATTTATCAATTGATATTTGATGGATGAACTGCCGCAGTTTATAACTAAAATTTTCATAAGTGAGTTAAAGTGAGATTATAGCTCCGAACCCTATTAAGTTACGGAATTTGAAATTGTTTTCATTTGCCTGTGGATGAGATAGCCACAATGGAATTTCATAGCGTATTGCAAAGCCACGGTCTTTTCCCAGATAATCAGGGATATTCAGCGAGAACTGAAAACCAAGGCCTGCATCCGAGTTTGTATCAATAATATCGGTCACAAGATCGGGGGTCTGTTGGTAATTATTTCTGTGAAACTGACCAATATCTCCAAATGCATACGATCTAAGGTGTACGAAGTCGCCAATAATTGAGCTTTTTAGCAAGCTATTTATAGGATTTGGGTATTCAACTTCTGCATTAATGGAGGCCGTAAAATGGTACGTTACCGGATTTTCACTGTTCGCTAATTTGTCAAAATCCTGCGAAGTATATCCTCTTAAATTAGCTCCTCCTGCAATTTGAAACAGTCCATCATCAAGCAGGTTATTAGGAAGTGTTCCCTGGGCCCGGCTAATTCCATGATCGAGCCAGTTTGCCGGTGGCCTATAACTTTTGCCAAATTGATATTCGGGCGCTGCATCCTGACTGTTAATACCGGAAAAGCCTCGCAATCTTATATTAAATCCATTTGGCAGCGGTATTTGTTGTTTTATTTCAATGGAACTGACGGTGTATGATGCTTCACTTACTAAATTTTGGTTAAGGGCAGCTTTCAAATCAAACTTCCCAATTTCAAAGTTTTCACTCAGCCATACATTCAGCCCAATTAACGATTTCCAATCAGTTTTCCACAATTGCGGATAAGGCCTGTAATCACTATCAAACATTTTCTCCTGGCTGAAAAATAGCGAAAGTTCTCTGAATTTGAGTTCATCAAATCCCGGCTGCCATCTTTTGTTAAAGGAAAGTTGATGTTGACTGAACCCAGTCCTGATTTGACTTTTGAGTCTTAAATTACCCTCATTTCCATATGTTGAAATAGCCGGTATGGGTTCTGTGAACGAAACATAATAGGACACCGGAAGTTCGGGGAAATTGGTGCCTAGCCATAATCCTGCATCCAGCCGGTGTGGACCGCTTTGAAACTCACCTTCCATTTCACCCAAAACACGAGCACCAATGCGGACACCATCCACATTGTTGTACCATGCATCCGGAGCAAATTCCAGTTTATAGTTTCCGGATTGGGCACATACAAAGCCGGGAATTAGTAATAAAAGTAAGGCGGTTAAGAAATTTCGATGATCCACTCTGGCAGTATCTCTCGTGTTTGATCCGTTAATATGTCAAAAGTCAGTTTAATTAAACGCCGCTGTTCAGGCCAGTTGATATGATGATCAACATCTTCAATACTAACCCATTTGTACTCTGTATGTTCTCCGTCCAATTGTATTTTTGCATCTGAGTTAAGTTCTGCTGCAAACGCAGGAATAGAATGAATGGTATCTGTTTTGGCTTCGTAAAACTGGTTAACAGAAGGTATGGTCCAAAATTTTTGAGGGGTTAAACCGGTTTCTTCTTTTAATTCCCGAAGTGCTCCCTCCCAACTTGATTCCTTTTCCCCGACCTTACCGCCTACCATTCTCCATTGATTTCCGTATATCTTGTTAGCAGATCTTTTAAAGATCAAAAAAAACGGAGAGCCATTTTTCAGGTGATAAGGATAAACGTCAATGAGTTTTTTCATTGGAATTCAGGTTCAAGCCAATTATTTAAATTTCGATGTTCTTAATTTCAAGTTCTAACTCTCCGGCTGGGATTTCTACATTTATCGTTTCACCTATTTCACGTCCCATTAGCGCTTTACCTATGGGGGAATCAACAGAAATTTTTCCAGCGGCAAAATCTGCTTCATTTGCCGATACCAGCGTATATTTCATTTCTTTGTTCATTTTCTTATTCAAAATGGTAACCGTGGTTAAAACACGTACTTTCGATAAATCCAAATCTTTAGTATCCAATACACGGGCATGGGCAAGGGCATCTTCCAGCTTGGTTATACGGTCTTCCATATGCCCCTGAGCTTCCTTTGCAGCATCATATTCCGCATTTTCACTTAAATCACCTTTAGCCCGGGCTTCAGCTATTTCAGCGGCAATTTCCCTGCGGCCGCGTGTCTTCAAATCCTTTAATTCAGCTTCCAGTTTATCATATCCTTCTTGTGTCAGATATTGAACTTTGCTCATAATCTATATATTTGTTCGGTTTCTATAAATAAAAAAAGCCATCTACCACTGGCAGACGCTTTCTTGTACCTTCTAAAGGTACGTAAAAATAAGATGCTGATGGGTGTTTGTCTAATATTGATCACATATTTTTATGGTTCATAATTTTGTGGAATAATAATTCACAGATTTCATTAATAGCCGGAACTCTGCTTAACATATTATTCTGGATAATTGGTACATTTGCCATTGCAATATTTTGGCCATTAATAATCAAATGCAGCATTTTTTATATAAATACTTACCCATACTTAATGTTTTAAAGGAATACAATTCTGAGAAACTAAAAGCCGATCTTATCTCAGGTTCAACAGTAGGAATTGTTCTAATTCCACAGGGAATGGCCTACGCGGTAATTGCCGGGCTGCCACCTATTTATGGGCTTTATGCTGGCTTAGCCCCGTTATTTATTTACCCGCTGCTGGGAACTTCGCATCATATTTCCATAGGTCCTGTTGCCATCGATATGCTGATACTTGCTGCAGGCCTCGGTTTTCTGGCCGGCGACGACATGTCGCAAAAAGTTGCTTTGGCTATTCTTACAGCGTTAATGACGGGTTTTTTCCAGCTATTAATGGGATTTATAAAACTGGGATTTGTATTTAATCTCTTTTCCCGCCCGGTCATATCCGGATTTACAATTGCCGCTCCAATCATAATAATTATAAGTCAGCTTGGTACGCTCCTGCATATCGATGTTCCAAATTCACAGTACATTTACGAGATGCTTGTCAATATCAGTTTGCAGTTAGATGGTATTCACTGGCCAACTTTTGGGTTATCAGTTTTCTTCATTTCCTTTCTGGTTTTAATGAGGCGATTTTATTCAAAACTTCCGGAATCTGTGCTGTTAGTAACCATTACCATATTAGTAGTTTCTTTTGTGGGTATCTCGAAATGGGGTATTTCCCAGGTAGGTGAAATCCCCGGTGGATTGCCTGAATTTATACTTCCATCCCTAAATTTTGAAACCATTAAAAAACTGGCTCCCAATGCTTTTACGCTTGCACTTATACAGTTTATGACCATAGCTTCGCTTTCTAAATCGTTTGCCCGTAAGCACAATTACACGGTAAACCCTAATCAGGAATTGATTGCCATAGGCAGTAGTAATATGGTGGGTAGTTTGTTTCAGTCTTTGCCGGTTTCCTCAAGCTTCACGCGTTCAGCCATTGCAGAACAATCGGGAGCTAAAACCTCCATCAATAATATTTTTGCCGGAATTTTAATTCTCTTCACACTGCTTTTTTTAACCCAATTTTTTGAATTATTACCCGAGTCATTACTCAGCGCTATTATCGTTGTTTCGGTTAGCAGCTTAATTGATATTAAGGAATTACGATATTTCATTAAAACAAAACGCAGGGATGCATTTGTAGCTCTTATCACTATTTTCAGTGTGCTTTTTATAGGGATTCAGGAAGGTATTATTATTGGATTGATAAGTTCGATTATGGCTTTGTTGTTGAAATTCAGCCGTCCTTCAGTGGCAGAATTAGGCCTGATTCCTAAAACCCGGGATTTTAAAAACAGAAAACGATTTTCGGAAGCACAGCCTATTCCCGGTGTGCTTATTCTGCGAATTGATGCCTCATTCTCTTTTGTAAATGCCGAGTTCTTTAAAAACTTCATAATTGAAAAAAGTATGAATCGGAAAGTATATCCCAAATTTGTAATAATTGATGGTACTACCATTGGCGATTTGGATGTTTCTGCTATGGATTCATTACTTGTGATCATCAATACGCTCAATAAACAGGGAATTGAACTTTATATATCAGGTTTAATTGGCCCGGTGCGTGATGTAATCAGGAAATCAAATATCAGTACCTTTGTTAAATCGAACCGTTTTTATAATACCGTTTATGATGCGGTAAAAGCGGCGCTTAAAAAACAGGACGAAGAAGACGGCGGAAGTCGCCTTAACGAATTTTTAAATAACAGTGCCTGATTCGCTATTAATAGTGATAAATATTGATCTCTTCATAATTAAATCATTACATAATTTATATAGACTGATTTGTGAAAAAACTTACAACCAAAGAAATACTTGAAGAAAATCTTTCTCGGTCTACTCCTGAAAAGCTCGGTTCTGTTAAGATCCTTGTTCATAATATTCGGAGTTTACATAATGTAGGTTCTATATTTCGATCGGCTGATGCTTTTGGAGTTTCCGAGATTATTCTATCAGGCTATTCGCCTACTCCTCCCCGCTCTGAGATCAATAAAACGGCAATTGGTGCCGAAGAATTTGTAGAATGGAATTATTTTGAGAATGGTACATCAGCTATTGATCAGTTGAAAAAAGACGGATTCTATATATTGGGTTTAGAGCAGACTACAGAAAGCACTCCGCTGCCAGAATTTAATATCAAGGTTCATGATAAAATCTGTATTGTATTAGGGAATGAAGTAACTGGAATTGATGATGGCCTGCTACCTCTAATTGATGAATTTGTCGTTATTCCCCAATTCGGTCATAAACATTCTCTTAATGTTTCGGTTGCAGCCGGCGTGGTTTTATATGCTCTTTTAGAAAAACTTTGGTAACAATAGGATCCCCGCAAACGCGGGGATGAGCCATAGGGATTTTTGGAATCATTACACCCTTTTTTTAAATCTTACTCAGGTTAAAAATAGTATTTATTGTTATCTGCGAGCCAGCACAATTATTAGCCCTACTATTGTTAGTAAGCTTAGCCCGAGC
Organism: Balneolaceae bacterium; assembly: GCA_040878765.1. Taxonomy (GTDB): domain Bacteria; phylum Bacteroidota; class Rhodothermia; order Balneolales; family Balneolaceae; genus Gracilimonas. Next base: position 9,763 of record JBBDLQ010000037.1, read on the forward strand.
AATATGGGTATTAGAAATGATTTTGGCTTCGACTCATCCCGCCAGTTCATGATTTCCGTATCAATACTGGATATCTGACTCATTGTTAACACTTCGCCTTCTTTAACAAAATCTCCCCAGTCATTCTTGATTTTACCATTCCAGAAATCATAAAATGCCTGGAAATCCTCATAATTGTCAGAAGTGATTACTTTATCCCGGCTTGAATCAGTGGCTTTTTTGACAAATGATTCAATAGCCGCATAAAAGCTCTCGTTATTGTCGAATGCCCCCAGCTCAATATTCTTCTCATCAAGATGTTTATCTATCGAAGCCCACATATTTCTTGAGGTTGTTGCTTTCCAATCCTGTAGTTTTTTATCAATAGTTAGTTTCCATTGCCTTGAGTCGTTTCCGCCATATATTGTAGTGAGATCGTTGCCAATTTGAGACCAAACTTCACTAAATCGGCTTTGGATTACATACATTCTCAAATAATCCTCTGTTTGAAGTGAGCTTCCGCTCGATTTAACGATCTGCGTATTATGTTCAATCACATTTTGGATAAATTCTAGCGGATTAGCATCGGTGCCTTCAAGTTTTCGAAAATCCGTTTCTTCAGATAATTCAGCCACTTCCTCAGGAAGTAAATCTTTATAGTTTATAAAGAGTGAGTCGATCATATTCAGGACAAATTTATCCCGTTCCTGTAAGCTATTTCGGTAGCGTTCTACAATTTTCGATAAATCACGTTCACTATTCTGGGAACGATCTATGGCTTTTCTTAATGAGTCTGATCTGGAATTAAGATTATCTATTTCTGACCGGTAAAATGCTAACTGCTTAGATAATTTTTGAAGTTTTTCATTCTGATTTTCAATGATCAGCAGTTTGTGTTCAGAATTTCTGGCTTGTTGTTTAAGCTCATTAATGCTACTCTCATAACTTTCAGGATAAAGGGCATTATTCAGGAGCTCTGTGTGATATTTATAATTCTCTGCAAAGAATGTAATCTCTTCCTTCAAACTATCCATTTCACTTACTGTATTAGCTACTTCAACAGAGGCTTTCAGTTCTGAAAATCTCTCCTCAAAATTCTGTTTTATCTGGTAATCTGATGTTTGTGCTGAAGCATTTGCTGCTATCACCAGCATTAAAGTGGTGATTATCATTATTCGTACTGAGTTTTTCATGATTGGTCCTCCTCTTCATTGTTCTCTTGAATTCCTTCTTCATTTAGGGTGAGCACTTCTTTGGTATCCATTTTAACCAGTTGAACGGCCGAATTCCTTAAATTAAAAGCCGGTTCAGATAATCGTTCTTCTGATACCAGGATTTTCTTTTTCAGCTTTAATTTCCCTTTTCCGGGCTCCATCACATACACATTCCTAAACTGATTGGCTGTGATGAAGTAATACCCGTTAGCATTCCTTATCAACCGTACTTCTTTGATCTGGGTGCTGTCATCCTCCCCAAACTCTTGTTGTATAAAAGGGTTGATATTAAATGAGATACCGTGCCTTACATCCTGTACCTCTCCATTTTCATCAGGTGTCAATACGGATTCAATTTGCTGAGAGTAGTTTACATTTTCGATTACGAAGGTTTTGCAAGCTGAACCTAACATCACTATGGAAGTCAATAAAATGACCGGTATAATATTTTTGGATCTCATTGTTGCGTCCTCAATTACTGTTGTCTTTTTTGTTCAGTAATTATTATTCAAGAACCGTAAAAATGTTCCGATTATTGAAGAAATGGTATTCAGGAAAGTGAATAGAAGTCCGCAAACAAGATTTATTACCTGTTCCCGCTATTCAATGATGATACTTTCGACTGGTACATTAGGAACAAGTTTAGCTCTTCCATTCAGAAAAGAAAGCTCGATGATAAAGGAATACCCAATTACATTACCGCCTAAACGCTCTATCAATTTTGATGCAGCAGCAGCGCTCCCGCCCGTAGCAATCAAATCATCATGAATGAGAACATTTGCCCCCTCAAAAATAGCATCTTCATGAATTTCCACACTATCTTCTCCATATTCCAATGCATAGGTTTCTGAAATTGATTTTGCCGGTAATTTTCCGGGTTTCCGTACCGGAACAAATGCAGCATGAAGATCCTGTGCCAGGTTTGTGCCAAATAAAAAACCGCGGGATTCGAGTCCTACTACAAAATCAACCTGTTTATCGATAAAAGGCTTTTCTAGCAAAAAGGAAGTTAATTGTAAAGCATGTTTATCTTGCAGCAATGTGGTTATATCTTTAAACTGAATTCCTTGTTTTGGGAAATCCGGAATAGTTCGGATGGTATTCGAAATAAATTCTTTTATGCTTTGCTCTACTTTTTTCATCAGGATTGGATTAAGTTCGCGCCAAGGTAGTTAAAACCATCGATAGCAATCAAGTATAATGACTAAAATATATCTTCCCGTTTGGCAGCAACATCAACGATATATGGCGCGGGCTTTAATGCTGGCTGAGCAGGCATTTGAGGAAGGCGAAGTTCCGGTTGGTGCTGTTATAGTTCATAAAGGCGAAATTATAGGCAAGGGCTATAATCAGGTAGAGCGACTAAATGACCCAACTGCCCACGCAGAAATGCTTGCAATATCTGCAGCTTGTGAAACCATCAATCAAAAATATTTGAGTGAATGTACTTTGTATGTAACGCTTGAACCCTGCCCTATGTGTGCCAGCGCGGTTGTTTGGAGTAAACTTGGAACCGTTGTTTTTGGGGCTTCTGATGCCAATGCCGGAGGCTGCGGAAGTGTTTTTAACATCTCTTCAAATAAAAAACTGAATCATCAGGTGGAAGTTATTCAGGGCGTGATGGAATCGGAGTGTGAGCATTTAATGAAAGCTTTTTTTCGAGAAAAACGAGCTGAATAGCCCGAAACTTATTCTATCCCATTTTCTATTCATTATCAAAGCTCTCCCGCTCTATTAATGCTTTTGTTGCCAAAATACC
>JBBDLQ010000037.1:12814-33086 GCA_040878765.1 Balneolaceae bacterium
GGATGATTCACTTTTTCTATCACTTCAACCAGCCAGTCGGCATTACACGACATCCCGCCATGATTTTCGAGCATCAGGTCGACTCCAATCTCTTCGGCTTTCTCTGCCAGTTTATAAACACCTTCGGATGCCAATTTAACCTGTTCCTTCCAGGGACCTGTACTATGGGCATCCGCCCGGATTGAATGACAGCCGAGATATTTTGCTGCATCCATCCACTTAAAATGATTTTCTATTGCCTGTTTTCTTTTTGGGAGATACGGATCACCGATCATCCCCAGTTCACCCACGGCTATAAATTGATTTGATATTCCTTCCGAGGTGGTTCTGTTTTTAAGCTCTTTGAGCAATGAATGCTCATCTGCATAATTGAAGATGATAGAAGAAACATAATCCACAGCCTCAAACCCGAGTTCTTTTGCTTTCGCAGGAAAATCGAGTGGATGTAAATCTCCCTGTAAATTTAAATCGGGATTAGTTCTGAGATTGTGTTCCCACTGAGAGTAGTTATCACGGGATTTACCCCAAATTGCTTTGTGAAGTGCGAATTGGGAAAGCGAATATTTAGGGGTGAGCGCCTTTCCGGTAAGTTTTTCGGCAGAATTAAAATTAAGTACCCCGAAAAACCCAAACCCAGTTGCTGATACTGATTTTAAAAAATCCGAACGACTAATCATAATTAAATTATGAGTTTAATATAGTTTCTATTTGGTCTCGTTCTTCTTTAGACAATTCCAGATTATCTAATGCTTTTATATTATCTAAAAGTTGTGCTTTTCTGCTAACTCCAACCAAAGCTGAAGTCACTACTTCATCTCTTAACACCCAAACAAGGGCGAGTTGCGCCAGTGATTGCCCTCTGTTCTCAGCAATTTTATTTAAGGCTATTATTTTATCCAGGCGTTCCTGGGTCAGATCATTTTGTTGTAGAAATCCTTCCGGATCGGCCATGCGAGATTCCTCTGGAATTCCTCCAATATACTTGTTGGTTAAGAGTCCTTGTTCTAAAGGAGAAAATGGAATACATCCAATACCTTCTTCCCTCAAAACCGGGAATAAATCGGTTTCCGGCTCACGTACAAACATATTGTACTTAGGCTGATGTATGATGAATGGAGTTCCAAGATCATCTAAAATTTTCTTTGCCTGCCGGGTTCTTTCCCCTCCGTAATTTGAAATGCCCGCATATAAAGCCTTCCCTGAACGCACAATTTGATCGAGCGCCAGCATGGATTCTTCTAAAGGTGTATCCGGATCGGGGCGGTGATGATAGAAAATATCCACATAGTCGAGTTTCATGCGTTTAAGCGACTGATCCAGGCTTGAAATGAGATATTTTCGTGATCCCCATTCTCCATAAGGCCCCTCCCACATTTTATAACCTGCTTTGGTGGAAATAACCAGTTCATCACGATATCCTTTAAAATCGGAATGCAGAATCTTGCCAAAATTCTCCTCAGCCGATCCCGGAGGGGGTCCGTAATTATTGGCTAAATCAAAATGGGTTATTCCATGGTTAAAAGCTGTTATAAGCAGATCCCTTGCAACATCCATATCCGCTTTACCGCCGAAATTATGCCAAAGTCCCATTGAAAGCAATGGAAGTTTTAAGCCACTGTTTCCGACTCTTCGGTAGGGAATTTTGTTGTATCGGTCTTTATCAAATGACATATTCAGTTAGATTCATTTACAATAAATTAGTTATCCAGAGTATATAGTTCCGGCAGTTCGTCTTCAAACATTATAAGATCAGTATCACGGAATGCTTTCATATCAGGAGCACTTGGGTGATCGGGATGAGAAGCGTAAAAATGATCTCTCTGCTCTCGTTCATAATTGGCATTTCTCCATGTAAGAACATAAGCAATACCTATAGCTTTTGGGTTGATGGTTAGTGCAGGATATAATTCTTCCGTAAACCAGTTTTCGTTTGTCAAGGCTTCTGATCCTGTTTCAGCGAGGGCGGCTATTTTATTCTTTTTTTCAGCTTTCTCAACCAACCATGCAAGATTGTTACTCAAAAATTCCAAATCTTTTTCCTCCGACATAAAGGTGCCATAATCATCTAATCCAAGAATATCGACGTATTTATCACCGGGGTATTTTTCCATATATTTTTGAAATCTTGATGGAGATCCATCGGGCGAATATGCATAAAGTAAATTATGGACGTTTTTTTCATCCTTTAAATAATCTACGGTAAATCTCCATAACGTAACATACTCTTCAACAGTTGACTGATCATCACCCCACCAAAACCAGGAACCTGTATGCTCATGATACGGCCGGAAAATAACCGGTATCAGCTCTCCGTCATCCCCTCGTAAGTCAAGGGCAAATGCTGCGAATTTATCTAACCATGTTTTAAATTTTTCGTGATGTTCACCACCCGGCAAAATTGGAGCCACACCAGGGGTTGTGTCCCAGCTATCGCCATCCGTTACCGGGTGATTCATATGCCAGCTAATGGTATTTACTCCTCCACGCTCATATGCTTTATTCATCCAGACTTTAATTTGCTCGAAATTGACTCCATCAAGGCTTACTTCTGTGTCCTGTCTCAAATCACCCAATTCCCATCCGTATATAGCGGGATACGAACCGGTGCTTTCTTTTACATCGGAGCGGCCATCTTCCGCCCACCAGCTGTAGCCATAAGCAAGATCATCCTGGTGGCCATATAAAATATTTGTTTTAGCGAGTTCTTTGAGATTATTATATAAAGCAATTGTTTCTTTGGTGGCGTTTTCATCGATAGGAAGATCAGCCTTTTCACTTTTTTCCGGAGAAGTATTGCAGCTCAACAATGATATCAACAAGAAAAAGGATATTAGGTTTTTCATTGAATTCATGATAAAATATTTTGGTATTTGAGTTAATTATTTATTCTTGTGATTTTAAAAATATGCCCATTCCCGGATCATCCTGGGCAGAACCCCATACCGGACGCCACCATAAAACGGAAGGTTTGGTATTTTCGGGGCGGTCATGATCCATCCATCCAAAATTCAATCGAATTGAAGTCCAGTTTTTGCCCTGAATATCTTCAACTACAAAAAGCGGTATGGCTATTTCAAGAATTTGTTCACCTGTTTCCCGGTTTGATTTCATAGCCGCTTCAACCTTTACTTTTTCACTATTGGTTTGAATATTCGGCTTTTGGATTGTCTTTCCCTGTGCTATATCAATTTGATAATGAAGGGTATCAGCAACCTGTTCAAACCCAAATAAACGATTCGGATATTCTGTTTTTCGGTTTTTAGCTGAAAATGGGTTAAGACGAATAAAAAATTTGTCCTGTCTCTCACCTAATTCATTTTCCAAAATCAATTTATCATCGTCTGATTTTAAAGCTACGTAAATGTATTTGTCATCCATCTGGGTTGCAAATGTAAAGGTACCGTCTTCTTTTCCGTTCCAGTCCCAGTCTTCATGCATATACACAGGATTGGTTATATTTTTGAAGGGAAGATCATTCCAGTCATCTAAATTTGCATCGATGGTGATGTCTTTTTGGATAATTTCAAGATCGTGTGGATGATCAAAAACCAGCCTCTTTTTTGCCGGAAGAGATAAATCCTTTTCGTTCTCTTGTTTATAGGTTCCCTGAAGGATAATCTGTACCGCATATTCATTTAAATCATGTAAACTGATATGTTCATCCCAATTTGCTGCCAAAGAAAAGGTAGTATCTGTATTTGCCGGAATGGTCAGCTCGAAATCAGAAGGACTGAAAGTTATCAGCGAGTCTTTTAGGCTTCCATTTACAACTATTGGATGTTCAACAGGATTTGAAAGCGTGATGGGAATTTGTGTAGTATTAACCGATGAGGTTTCTACAATAATCGCACTTGTTTTCAGCCACTCTCCCATTCGAAGTGCCTGAACCATGGGTTTGTTTTCGGTGGTAACAATATCTTTATCGTAGATATGGTCAAATTCGATGTGAGCAACCACCGGGCCGTTATCTTTCATGGTGACCCAGGTGATGTGATCAAATTCTCCAAACTCAACGCCTCTCAGGTTGCTTCCGCCACCTGTGGTTGCCAAAATATAGTGATCCATCCCATTTCGTTTTTGATACTCATAATGGTGATGATGCCCGGAAAACAAGGTGTAATTACGACCTTTTAAAGAGGCTTCAATCTCCTCAAAGCCAGCTTGATCGCCATACGACCAAATTGGACGGTGCATAAAAATTAAGGTCCAGCGAACATCATTATGCATTTCCAACTGCTCGTTGATATATGCTACTTGCTCCTCACTAATTCCTCCACCTTTTCTATCTTCTGTATGAAGACTTACAAACAATACGTTTTTATATACAAATGTGTAATACGGAGAACCATGCCGTTTTACCCATACATCCCGGAGTAAATCATTACTGATATCGTGATTCCCGGGAACATAATAGAATGGCATGTCCATTTTATTTATGATTGCATCAAATTCTTCCCATTGAGCATTCCATACCTCAGGTTCGGTAGTATATCCATCTACGAGGTCCCCTACAGAAAGGATGAATTCAGGCTGCATAATATTCACTTTTTCAGCGGCGCGAGCAAAAATTCCCGGTCTCATGCCCCCGGTTCGGTCTCCCATAATGGCAAATCGAAAAATATTCTCACTTTGATTTACTTCTTTATCGCTTACCGAAACTTTCTTTTGGGCGTGAACCGAATGCGTGATCAGTACAGCTAAGCAAAAAACTAAAACGTTTAATATGGATACACTTTTAAAAAACATTTCTATTCATTTTTTAAAGCTCCAGCATGAGTTTTGATTATATTTAAGGTAGATTCATCGTCAGCAAAAACGGAATTTAATCCTTGTGGCTCTTGCGGCGGATCTCCGGTAAAAGGGTCGCCGGGTTGCCACCAAAAGTCATCGTGCCTGGCTTCCCCAAAACCACCCCAACTCCAGAAATTCGATCCGGCAAAAGCTTTATGCTCCTCAATTTTATCGAACACCATTTGGTAATAGGAATCCCGATACGTAACCGGGCTGTTTCGCTCATACTTTTCACCATCTCTTGGAAATCCGAATTCTTCCATCACAATGGGTTTATTAAGAGATTCCGCTACGGCTACATGTTTTTCGATATAATCTGCGGCATTTGAACGAGCCCTTTCGATGGTTCCTTCCATATCATCCGGATTGATCCAACCCCAGTTTTTAGCCCACATATGGAACGTCAAATAATCAATATTATCTGAGTTATGTGCACGTACAAATATATCCATTGAATCCAGGCTGCCAATTTCCCCTTCACTTCCTGATGATACTAAATGATTGGAATCAAGCGATTTAATGTAACCAGCTGTCTGGTCAATCCAGTCAATATAAGCTTGAATATCCTGCGGGCTCATATCTCCGCGTCCGGGCCGGGGCTCGTTAGCCAACTGCCAGGCCATAATTGCGGTATCCCGGAAATAAGGCTGATTTGTTACCGAATTAGTTCTGGTTAGTAGCTGCCAGATATAATTTCTAAAAAGATTCTGAGCTTCTTCATTTTGGTAAAACCGAGCTGAGTACCTCATAAAAGCTTCCCAGTCGCCATCGGCAGGGTCTATAACAGGCCCATCTCCAAACCACCCGTTGTAGGTGCTCATTCCACCCGACCATTCCCAGTAATTGTTCAGAAAAATAACGGCTTTCATATCTCTTTTGTGCATTTCTGCGAGAAGATAATCGAGGCCAACCAGCAGATCTTCGTTATAGCTTCCATCTTTATGAATGAAAACCGGGTCTAATGAATTTTCAAAACTGGATTCTTCTGAAGCTCCTAATATTCTTAGATTTGTAATTCCGTGCTCAACCAAAAAATCCAGTTCTTTAGTGAGCCGGTCTCGATCCCCATTTTCTCCATCCTGCCCCAAATAAGCTCCATACCAAAAGTTGGTGCCCACAAATGAATAAGGTTCATTATTCAATGTAAAATTAGTGCCATCAACTTCAACAAATGTGGGTGTATCATTTGATACTGAACAGCCAGATATTATCATTATTAATACTGCTGCTTTAAAAATTGGGAGAATGATACTTTTGCTCATATTTAATTATTGCTTTTTGAATCTTGTTTTGAAATTAATTTTCAACAGTTGTGCTTTTGGGTTTAAAACCTGCTTTCTTTTGAATTTTATTGATTCGGGACAGCATTTCTAAAACCAATCTTCCATTGTGGTACGGACATTTCCAGGATCGTACTTTATCAAGTTGATATGGGGTGCCTGAACGGCTTACTTTTTCGTGCCACTCACCATATTTTTGATCGATCATATAATCTTTTATGAATTGCCAGATTTCTAAAGCGGTATCCAAATACTTTGTATTACCTGTATGTTCATAGGCATTCATAAACCCGACTATCCCCTCCGCCTGCGGCCACCAATCTTTATCATCATCAATAATGCCTTTAGGACCTGCTTCATTATAGATTCCGCCATATTCAGCGTCTATTCCTTGATTTTTAACTTGATCAGCTAATTTAAGGCAGCTATTTACTAATTCATCATAATCGGGATAATCCCCCAATACATCAGCTGCTTCTAAAAGCAGCCAGCTTGTTTCAATATCATGCCCAATTGATATTTCATCTGATTTAGGTGTCCAGTCTTTTCCTAAAAATGTAATTAAAGAAGTATGGTCTTTTTTCATTATATGCCTGGTAAAGATATTCAGCAGGTCAGATAATTTTTCTTTGAGTTCTGGTGACTTCCAATGCCGATACAAATTGGTATAAGCCTCCAACAAATGCAGGTGGGTATTCATGCTTTTCGGTTCATTCCGGTCTTTTTCACTTAGCCTTACATCATCCAGCAGTTCCCACTCCCTGCTATAGGCCTCAAAATAACCTCCATTCTCTGCATCAGTGCAATTATTTTCAATTTTGTGATATAATTTTTTGGCTAATTCAAGGGCTTCACTTTCTTTGAAGGCACTATAATATTCGGTAAGTGCATAAATAGTGAATGCCTCTGCATATACATGTTTACGGTCCTCAGTCGGATTTCCGTCAGCATCTACCATCCAATAAACTCCATCATATGTAGGATCCCAGAGTATTTCTGCTAAATACTGGTAGGCGTGCTTTGCTACTTTCTCATATTCGGTATTTTCGAACATTTTGTAGCTGGCAGAAAAGGCCCAAAGTATGCGTGCAGTTAAAACCGAGCCTTTTTCTGCGTCTTTGATTGGAATATTATTAAAAGTAATGCGGCCAAAAAAACCTCCCTTCTCATAATCTACAGTATTATTTACCCAATAAGCTAAAATGCCTGATGTAAGCTCTTTTTCTAATTCTTGACTGAATTTATTTAAAATTTCAGATTCACAATCGTTCATTATTTGTTTTAAAATCAAAGATTATGATTTCGGCGAATAAGTGCTAAACGCTGTTGTACACTTGCGGCAGAGCGGAGATCATCGCTTGGTGTATTTTTAGCGTAGTCTAACAGTTGTTTTATGGAAGTTTGGGCTACATGAATTCGTGTATCTGATGAAGCATAATAAATATAAACGGTATCGTCTTCATCTCTTATCCAGCCATTAGCGAATACTACATTTGAAACATCCCCAACACGTTCGTTTCCATAAGGGGCTAAAAAATGTCCGCCGGGAGCATATATAATTTTCCATGGCTCATCCGGTTTCGTTACAAAAAGATAAAGTACATAGCGTAATCCGGCAGCAGTATTTCTAACGCCGTGCGCCAGGTGAATCCAACCTTCATCGGTTTTTAAAGGTGTTGGCCCCTGACCATTTTTCACTTCTTTTATAGTGTGATAAAGGCGTTCATCGATTATAGTCTCATTACTGACTTCAGCTTTTTCCATAGAAGCTGTTAAGCCCCAGGCTATTCCACCGCCAGAACCGGCATCTATAAAACCATCCTGTGGACGTGTATAAAGTCCATATTTTCCGTTAACAAATTCAGGGTGTAACACTACATTTCGCTGTTGGTCGGAAGATGTTTTCAGATCAGGAAGACGTTCCCACTGCTTTAAATCTTTAGTACGCGCAATACCGGCCTGCGCAATCGCGCTGCTGGTATCAAAAGGTCTTGCATCAGGATCTTTTCTTTCTGTGCAGAATATCCCGTATATCCAGCCATCTTCATGCCTGGTTAAACGCATATCATACACATTTATATCAGGCTCATCGGTTTCCGGCATTTCAACCGGCTCATCCCAAAATGTAAAACCTTCAGTTGGTGATTTGCTTTCAGCTACCCCAAAAAATGATTTTCTATCTGTACCTTCTACCCGGCACATCAATAAATAAGAATCGTTTACCTTAATAGCTCCCGGATTAAAAACAGCATTGATACCCAAACGCTCCATAAACATTGGATTCGTTTCAGGGTTAAGATCATACCTCCACTCCAACGGCACATGACTGCGCGTTACTACCGGATACTTAAACTTTGTATAAATTCCATTGTCGATTTTTTCGGGCTCATTTTTTTGGTTGATCACTTTATTGTAATGATCTTTTAACTGCCTGTGCCTTTCTTCAAAGACTTTTGACTTTTCTTTTATAGATTTCATTTATCAAATCCTTAATACTGCTGAATTTAGTTTTCTTTGATTTTCTCTTGTGGCAATTTATCGTACCAGTTTTTCTTGAGTATGTATGAAGTGATTAATGCGATACCAATACTAATACTCATGGGGCCAAATTCCATTAACACCAGGTAGATTGGGAATACAACCAAGGCCGTTTGCCAAATAATGCCAATAAATACGTTGAACATATTTTCTTTGAATTTTCTGTTTTTCTCAAAAGTTGGATCTTCAGCTACTACTTTATCATGTATTGGTTTCCAAAATCCCCATGGCCGGACTGATTTATAGAAATCTTTCAATACTTTTTCTTCCACTGGTGGCGCCATGTATGTTCCAACAAGGCAGCCGATAATGGATATCAGTAACATTAACGGGAAAGTGTACAGATCCAATATTCCAGGGAAAATAAACCGGAAGGTAAGTGCCGGGATAAGTCCGGCAACCATTCCCCAGAAAAATCCGTGGCCGTTAAATCTCCACCAATACCATTTAAGAACGTTGGCCGCCACATAACTTCCATATAAACCGGATACGATCCATTGCAGCACATCATTAACATCTTTGGCAAAAAAGCCAAATACGATGCTAATAAATACAATTAGTAAACCTGAGGCATAATTCATTAATGAAATTTTCTTTCTGTCGGCATCCGGATTGATATATTTCAAATAAATATCATTCACCGTATAAGCCTGAGCTGCATTCAGCGTGCCGGCAAATGTGGACATAAAAGCGGCGAGAAGTCCGGCAAGCAATAGGCCCATTAAACCAACGGGGGCAAATTCAACCATAGCCGCCGGCAATACTTGTTCAAAATCAATACCTCGACCGGGTACAATCAAATCCAACTGCTCATAAAACAATAAACCAAGTACAGCAAAACCAGCGATCATGAAATAACGGATTGGCATTAAAATCACAGATACGGAACCACTCATAAGTGCTGCTTCACGTACCGATTTAGTGGATAAGATTTTCTGCATATCATAATTTGGGGCAGGTCCGGCTAAACTTACTAATACACCTTTGAATACCATCATCATGAACAAAATGGTGAACAGGCCAAATCCATCATCCATAATTTTTTGATTGACCTCATCAATTATGCCTGACCAATCCATATTGAGTTCCCATCCGAAAAATGGATTAAACCAGCCGTCAGGCACAAGTAACGGATTATTCGTTAATGCTTTCATAGCGATAATACCGATTATAATGCCTGAAACTGCCATGATAACAAACTGTACAAGATCGGCCCAAACGATACTCCTCATACCACCTAAAACCGCATAGAACACAGCAAAAATGGTGAAAACAATTCCATAAAAGTGAGCTATATAAGGTTCGGGAATATCAAAAAAGAGGTACTGGCTTAGAAATTCCCAGGGCACAAAAATTTCAACGAATTTGCCTAAACCGATAAATCCGTAGGTCAAATATCCAAGACCCATTATAAGAGCAAATATCACCACTATTATATGAGAAAGTTTAGCCCCCTGATTATATCCGAACCGGGTTCTGATCCATTCGGCACCGGTAGTTACATTTGACCTGCGGAGCCAAATTGACAAAAATATCATTAAGAAAATCTGGTTAAAAACCGGCCACAACCAAGGCAGCCAAATACTTTTAACTCCATAAACAAACAAAATTGTTACCAGCCAAACCGTACCCGAAATATCAAACATACCGGATGCATTAGACAATCCGAGCATATACCAGGGCAATTCATTGCCTCCCAACATGTACGATTCTTTAGATTCCTGAGCTTTTTTCTTTAGTACTAAACCAATAATTACGGTAATAAGCAGGTAGGCTAAAATGATAACAATATCAATTGGGGCAAGTCTCATTTTATCTATTATAAAAAGTTAAAAATGGTTTTTGGTATGTACTAAACTAACTCAGTAATGCTTTTGCTTTCCTGTGGAGATATAGCAATGGTTTAATAGGAAACAAAAAATATATCTCTGTGAATAAAGATGATAAAAAAAAAATAGTTAGTGGAGTGATGCCGAAGCATCACCCCAAAAACTATTCGATGATTATGAAAGTGATCGATGTTATTTGATCAATGTCATTTTTCGTTGATGAACAACTTCACCTGCTTTTAGTCGGTAGAAATAAATACCGGAAGCAAGGTTTCTGGCATCAAAATTTACAGTGTGTGAGCCAGCAAATTGTCTGGTATCAACCAAAGTGGCAACTTTTTGTCCCAAAATATTGAATACCGTCAATTCTACATTTGTAGCTTGTGGTATGGTATAATTGATTTTGGTAGTTGGGTTGAATGGATTCGGATAGTTTTGAGATAACTCATAACCTTCAGGAAGACCATTTGGTCTTTCAATTGAAGTAGAGAGTCTCTTCTCAATCAACTGAACATAATCCACTCTTGCATTAGATCCACTGATTGTAATGGTATGAACACCAGCTGAAGCTTCGAATTCGGCAGTTAAAAAGTCTCCGCCTTCTTCGTCAGCTAATATATCAACAGAACCAACAGGTTCTCCTCCAACTTCGACATCCATAGTGCCATCGGCAGCTGAGTTATAGAATCCTCGAATCAGGTAAGTACCATCTCCAGGGAATTCAATATCAACGGAAACTGTGCCACTTGAGCCTAGTTCAACCGATTTAAATCCGCTGGCAACCCATGGTGCAGGTTCACCGTCTTGATCGGGTACTAAGCCATTTGGAGAAACCAGGCCATAATTTGCTTCAGTAGGCGAAAGCTCAACAGCTACAGTCTCAGTTCCTTCTTCAAGAACCTGAATAGTTGAGAAGCTTTGAAAACCCCATGAAGGTTCTAAACGCAACTTATGAGCACCAGTAGGCAGTACAAGCCCGTTTTCGGTACTTGAGTGCATCTCAGAATTATTAATTCTGGTCCAAACCCACTCATCTGTTGCCATTCCTACGTGTGGATTACAACCGTCGCCTTGTCCGCCATCTGCATCCCAAATATACTCACCGTAGTTTAGACAGTCTTTTAAAGAAAGTCCGTTCGGGTAGGTATCGTTGGTTAAGATAACTCTTTGCCCACGAACACCATTACCTTCAAGATGTGTAAGTACGTTGAGGTCATAGGTACCTGCAGTTTCAACATCAAATTCCCACTCAATAAATCCTGATGATTCCATAAAGAAGTATGCAAATCCATCAAAAACATCTTCCTGTGAATCTCCGCCAAGAGTTCCGTCTTCGGCTTCAGCACTTCCTACTACTACTAAATCAACAATTGCACCGGCTAATGCCTCAATTTCTGATACATACGTATCCTTGTTGGCTAACCAGTCATCCATTGCAGAACCATCCTGCCAGTTAAGATCACCGAGTGGCAATCCATCTGTACCAGCAGTTAGATAGGTACTGTTGGTGTATGAAAGATCTTCTGGTAATGGCCACATTACCGGCTGTAAGCTGTAAGTTGAAGGTGCTGGGTTTCTGCCTGGGTCCCAAGTCCAATCGGTAAATGGTGATTGTCTTGCTTCACGGAGATCACGAATGTTTGCAATTTGGATAGGAACATTCTCTTCCAGTGAAATTTCTGTTTCAGGAAAATTTGAACCAAGATCTGGTGCATTTTTATATGACTCCATTACGGGATCATCGCCAACCCAATTATTCGCACGATACATGCTTCCTGATTCAGTTGAAACATCAAAGGTTGTAAACATAGAGTCAGTTTGTGCATTAAATACTGGTTGAGCATTTAATGTATCTGAGTAATAATCTGCAAATTGAGGATCACGCCAGTGCGCATTATTTGAGATTACAATACGGCGTGCGTTATCCAAACCAAATGATGGGTTTAATGGAGCAACGCCAATATAACCAGTATAAGGATACTCACGTGATGGAGGATCGTCATTAATACCGTCAGCATCACCTTCACCGTGCCAGTAATGGTTAATATGCAGGTTGTTTGCTACATATGCTTCTAACCAGAAATTACCTGAATTAAAAGTACGGCCAACATTTATAACCGTGTTATGAACAAATCTTACATAATTGATGGGAGCTGCTTCGGATTGAATAACAGTGTGTCCAAAATTCATAAACGTTGTATTCTCAACAATCAAGGTGTCCGCACCACCTTCGAAACGTAATCCACGTCCTTCCCACTGCTGGGTTCTGTTGATATGGTTTCTGAATCTGCTATTGGTGATATATACCTTGTTATTGCTGCTATCGAAGCCGAATAATGAGAAATCACTTCTTTCAAACACACAATTATCAACTACAAGTCGTGCTCCGCCTGAACTCATTCGGATCGGCAGGTAATTACCTGTACTTCCTGAAGTTAACTGACCGCTAAACCAGATGTTCTCAAGGGTTAAATCACCTTGGGCTGTAATAAGCCGACCCGCAGAATTACCTTCAGAATCAGGTGTTAATTGTATTTTAGCCGGGCCAAAGTAGTTGTCTACTTCTTCCGGAGTTTGACCTCTTAAATGTAAATGAAAGCCTTCATTCAATATTTCATCGACAATAAGGTAAGCTCCACCGGTTTCTAACACATACACACGATTTTCAGGTCTAAGTGTATCATTAGCTATAGTATTTCGCAGTGCATTAGGAATCGGTTGAAAATCTCCGCTCCCATCGTGCCACGCTACCACACATTCAGCCTGATCTGTAGGGCATGTTGTATGTTCCTGAGCCACTGAATTCAGCGGCATCAAGAAAAATGCTCCTATCAGAGAGGCTAAAGTTATTAATTTGTATTTATGTTCCATATCTGTCTCCAATCTTAATTTATGATTTGGGTTGTTTTTTTCTGTTATATGTTAACCAGCAAAGCTTTTTTATAAAAAGAAGTTACTGGGTTTTGTTAGAAACTGTTTGTATTAGAATCTTAATCTAAGCCCCAGATCCATGGTAAAACCGTAGTACTGAACAAAAGTGGGGCTGCCAAAACCGAGAGATGGATCTCCATCCCCCCCAATTAAATTTCTGTCCGGTGTACTTGTGATATTACTTAGGTTGGCAAAAATTTCCAGATTTGATTGTTCCATAAAACCAGTTTTAATTTTCTGTCGGATGGACATATCCCACCGTTCATAAGTTGCAGAATAACTATCACGAACAGGATTAAGTGCACTATCTACACCGGTTAATCGATCACCCTGATATAAATATGAAACACGAATTGAAAAATCCCGGAAATCATAGCCTACGGTTAAATTTGCAAGGTGGGCAGGCTGATCAAAAGCCCGTGCCCCGGTTCGAAGGGTATCTTTATAAACAGGAACAGAAGTCTGGAATGGAGTTCCACAATTCTCAATACATTCCATTCGATCTAATTCTGTTGACATAAATGCAGTTTCTGAAAACATTCTGGTATAATTTACATTTAAAACCAAACCTTTTAAGAATGAAGGCAGGTACCAGAAACTTGTTTGCCAATCGAGTTCCACACCCCAATATTCAGAATTAAATGGTGCATTTATGTACGTCGTAATTCGAGGGTCATTCCATAGCCAATCTGGTTCTCCCTCTTCACTGCCATCCGGAATATTTAAGCCTTCTGGCAACGGATCATCTGTTCGTTGATGTGATCGTTTCCATAATGGCAGGTCTTCAATCGTTTTATGAAAACCAGATACAGAAAATAAACCTACATGGTTTTGATAAACAGAAACAGAAGCATCATAATTAGTTGAGATAGCGGGCCTTAAGTCTGTATTGTTTGCATTAACTTCCGTGAATTGGGCATTTACATTTGTCCGCGGTATATATTGCAGATAATCAGGACGGGCAATGGTTCCGGTTCTTGCTAACCGTATTTGAAGCCAATCATTGGGTTTAATCTGAAGGTGAACCATTGGAAGTATAAAATTATAATTCCGGGTTACATCCAGGGTATCGAGATCATCGGGCGGCCTTTGATCATTGTTAACATTGACTATTCTGAATCTTTCTGCAGTATATTTTGAATAATCATGTTCCCATCTAACTCCGGGAATCAGCGTAATATACTTGCCAATATTAATTTCACTCATAATATAAGCAGCATCATATCGCTCCTCACCTTCATAATCATTACCTCTTGATGCCCCAACATCTTCCCTGATAGCATCCCGGCCATCTATTCCCACACAATTCTCTGCTGCATTTATAAAAGCAATCATATCATCCGGGTTTGCATGACTGCCTAAAGGGAATCCGCCCTTACCTTCTCCGGTTAAAAAATTATCGCGTGTATAATCATCTTTAAAGTAAACTATAGGAATATACGGGTATGGAGAATCATCCCCGTTTACAACCTGTTCCATGTATACATTATATCCATTTAAGGTTCCCACCTGATCATAAATACATCGAAGTATAGCTGCTTCATTACCAGTGGGCTCTCCTGTATTTTCATTATAGCCTAAACCTGCATATGCCCAGTTTGTTTTACCCCGTTGATCTTCATCATTGGTTTTAGTAAACCACCTGACTTTTGCCCCGGTTTTTATAGTACCATCAATGTTCGTTCCTATATTAAAAGGAAAAGTTACATTGAATTGAGCTGAATAATTTATTTCTTCCCTGAAAGTAGAGCTGATATTCGTGGTCTCAAGTACCATCAGACTATCTTTTGGATCGGTATAATTTAAAACACCAATGGGCTGTATGCCTATAGAATCTCTTGGGAAATTACCGATTAATCCCTTAGACTCTGATTCCATTCTGAAATTGAAATAATAATTTTCAGGATCATCAGTTTTTGAACTGGTTCTTGAAACCCCGGCATCATATCTTACCCAGCCATGATCCTGATCTAAACTAATGGCTGAGGTAAGTGTTGAAGTAGTTCCTACATTAATATTCATTGAACTGCCGGGGCGCCCACCAAATATATTATTATGCCTCGTATATCCCTCACCAGATAATTGATTATAAAAAGTATTGGCAGATATTTTTCCTTTTGGCAACTTATAATCCAGTAAAAAACTACCACCCGTTCTGCCTCTTATAGTATTTTGTTCCTGGGCACTTACGCTTGTGATTCGAACGGCCTGAATATCTGAATCAGGGAATCTATATGGGGCATAACCTGCAAACATTTGATCAGCACTACGGTCAAATTCATCTACGTTAAAGGTGGCTATAATACCCAGTTTATTATCTAAAAAACGATTACTTGCCGTGCCGGAGAATTTGTAATTACCATAATAATCCTGCAGTTGCGCATATCCACCTTGTGCTTGAAAATCAAAAAGAAGCCCTTCCGGAGCATCCCTTAATTTAAGATCAACTGACCCGGCAATAGCATCCGCATCCATATCAGGAGTATTCGCTTTTTTAACTTCAATTCCGTCGAGCATGTTTGATGATACCAGGGAAAGATCAACACTTCGGTCATTCCCACCAGTAGAAGGAAGCCTGACCCCATTAACAGATACCGTACTAAATTTTGGAGACAAGCCCCTGATAAGAACTTTATTTGCCTCACCTCCACTTCTTTGAATAGCAATACCTGGTAAACGCCCTATTGATTCAGCCGCATTTACATCCGGTATATCCTGTATTCTGTCTTTAGATACAATGTTGGAAATAGTATTGGAGGTCAATTGTTCATTAATTGCAGCTACCTGTCCCCGCCGCTGTGAAGTAATAGTGACTTCATCACCTTGAACGCCTGCCGGACGTAGTATAAATTCAACCTCTGTTTCTTCACCCGCTGATACCGTTACACTTACTTCAATAGTTTGATATCCTAAATATGAAACCCGTAACATATGTTGGCCTTCCGGCACTGCCCGTATTATAAAATTCCCATCTAAATCTGCTGCCGCCCCCTGACTAGTACCAACTATAATGGCATTTGCACCAAAAAGTGGCTCATTTGTTTCGGCCTCAATTATTACACCCCGTATTATTCCAGTTCCTTGTGCTAATAACGATTGGGAAACAAGAAAAGGAAGGATAAAAGCAAGTAGGATTTTGTAAATGTTCCGCATGATCTAATGACTTAATTTTTTAGTAAGTGAAGATTTATTGAATCAAATACCTTTAAAAAGAACTGAATAATCATAATAAACACAGTATAGAAAAAGCGCTTCCGCCAAATCCAATTTAAATGAATTAAATTGCAAAATGTATTAGAAAATGGATGTCCATCTCCGGTTATATTAAACCCACTCAGGTTATAAAATCCCCATTTGTAGCTTGATATAAACATTAAAGCTGATCTAAGTACTTTTTATTCCGAATCAAATAAATCTAAAACGGAATTAAAGAAAGTTTTTCCAATTATTCAATTCATTTGATTAATACACTTAAAGATTAATCAATTCAGTTTATTTAACCAAATATTTTTTGCAGAAAATAAAACGGTCAGCTTCTACCCCTATCAAAAATTAATATAAAAATAATATCAAGCTCTTATGGTTTCATATACTACATCCGAAATATAAAAACGCTTCCGGAAGCCCGGAATATTTACTCTCTATTTCATATAATGAGTAATGTATTAAGTGTATTTTACTAGATCTTTCTTATTTTAAGTTAAATTACTTAATGTGATGAGCATTTAAATTGTATTTGCTTTTAATTGAATAAAGCGCAAATTGATCAGTAAGGAATTAGAGGAAATTTATCTATAATAATATGCTAACGGGTACCAATCTTACCTACACAAAAGCTTATAATCATCGAATAGTATTTGAAACAATCAGGCTAAATGGACCAATCTCCAGAGCTGATATTGCACGAACTACTAATTTAACTGCACAAACTGTTTCAAATATTGTCACCCGCCTGCTTAAACGAAATTTAATTATGGAGGGGAAACGATTACAGAAAAAAAGAGGAGCACCCTCTGTAACTCTTGCTATTAATCCAAAAGGAGCCTATTCCATTGGGCTCGATTTCAACCGTGATCATTTGACGGGTATACTTGTTGATCTGGCGGGAAATTTAATCGATAAAAAATACTTTGAAGTTGATGATCCGACTCCTGAAGACTCAATAAGCTTGATGGCTGAAACCGTTGATGATCTTTTTAATGATGATTATTCCAATAGTTATTTAAGCGGGATTGGAGTTGGTTTCCCCGGACCAATGCAAGTAAACCGAGATAATACGGTCACAAATGTCGTAAATCCCAAGTCGTTCACTCATTGGAAAAATGTTCCCGTGGTAAAATTACTTCGCCAGCATATCGAAGCACCGATTTTTTTAGAGAACAACGCTTCGGCTGCAGCTCTTGGGGAACGTTGGTATGGAGTAGGCAGAAATATATCTTCTTTCCTGTATACCTTTTTTGGTGTTGGCTTGGGCGGTGGCATCATATTAAACGGACAGCTTTATGAAGGTGCCAATGACAATGCCGGTGAGCTTGGCTACACTCCGCTTCAGGCCGGGGTAAGCCCTCTTAGTAATTCAACCGATGCTCATATTGGTGAACATTTTGATTTAACCCGGCTCTATAACTGGTTGGCTAAAAGTGGAATTGAAGCTTCTCACCCCTCCGATTTGAAAGATCTTTATCTTAATAAGAATGAACAATTTTTAGATTGGGTTGAGCTTGCTAAAGATATTTTAGCTCCTGCTTTCCTTGCTGTAGAAAATTTACTTGATCCGGAGGTAATTATTCTTGGTGGCAGATTACCTGAAGTAATATTGGAAGACTTTAAAGTAGGATTATCTGAACGATTAGACAGATTACGCATTGTTGAAAAAACAACCGGGCCAAAATTTCTTACTGCTACTGCCGGCGAGGATGCAGCAGCGCTGGGGGCTGCTACCCTGCCCATGTACGATCTGTATGCTCCACAACCAAATGTTCTCATTAAAAAGAATGGTCAAAATAGTGGAGAGTAACCCAAAACTTACCGGATAATTATTATTCCGGTAATTCTAAATCCTAAGAAGCAGGTTTATCGCTTGAATCATTAGCCTTCCAAAGCGAGTCAGATTCAAACGTTCTTCCCATTGCCCTGAACTGCCGAACAAACGGTAATTTTTTCCGAACACTTGGTGCAAATTGATTATAGTCTATCATAAACAGACGTTTCGTATCAGGATCATAATAGGTAAAATTGACAAATGGCCCTCCCATCAATCCATTTACCATGTACCAGGTACCTCTTGTTTCATAAGCAATTAATCTTCCCGACTGAAATGATTCTGTGACCACAGGCCGGGTTATTTCATCATTTGTATATGTTTGAACATACATTGAATCTCTGGCACCTTTTATGAATTGTTTTGATAATGAATCCCTGGTAGCAATAATCCAATTATCATCTAAAAAAGAAATATCCTTCACATCATTTTTGTGCCATATCCACATCCAGCGGTCATTTTGAGGGAGAAATCGCCGGTAACTCTTAAAATTAAGCGTATCAATATTTTTATGATAATCGTGTTGAATCCTGACTTTAAATCCATGGTTTTTCCAAAGTGAATCTGATAAATGTGTTTGTTCCATTCTCTCATACACAAAATATTCCCACCGTTTGAGCTCCTTTTCAAGGATATTATTAAGCAGGGATTTTTCTGTGTTTCTGATTTTTTGAGCCAAAGCCGAATCGGATGTTGACGTCAATATGAGTACATATTGATCACGATACCATTGGTCTTCAACCGGAAAAGCAAAACTTTCACCTGCTCTTACACGCTGTTCTACCGGTTCATCCAGAAATCCTCTTATTTGACGGCCGGTATTCGAATCTTCATCGATTGGAGCGGCAAAAATGAGGTTTTTTTGTTTTCTAATGCGTTCCAGATGATCCTGAGATCGAATCCTGGTGAATTGAAGATCATAATTGGGTTCACCGTTTGGCACCGTTAATATAAACTTTCCAAAAGTTTCACGGATTGCATCGGCAGTTGCACTTTCCCAATTCGTGGAATCCATGACTACTACAACTTCACGAGTATTGCCCTCGGCAAGTGAGCGATAATCGCCGTCACAAGAAATAAGGAATAACACAAAAGCAGAAATTAGAATCGAACCAATAGTAAGTCTCATATCAAATATTTTATTAATCAAATTTTAATGAACGAACGAATGAAAAGAGCCTGGATTGCCAATCTTCATTCGGGTAATGTTTTTTTATAGTATCAATTAAAGCACTTCCAACAATAAAACCATCGGCATTTGATGCAATAGCTCTCGCATCTTCCTGGGATTTAATTCCAAATCCAACCAACACCGGATTAATTGTAATATTTGATCTTACACGGTCAATAAACCGATTTACCGACTTCGAAACTTCATCCCCGTCCCTTGCCCCTGTCACTCCTGTAACTGAAACACAATATACAAAGCCTTCCGATTTTTCATCTGCCTGTTTCATGCGTTCATCCGGGGTATTAGGTGCAACCAAATATATAAGCGACAATTTTGAGTTTTTCGCGTGATTTTCAATGATTCCTCCCTCTTCTATGGGAATATCTGGTATGATCAACCCATCCGCTCCTGCCTTTTCCGCATTTTGGCAAAATCTTTCGACCCCATACCTCAAAACCGGATTCATATAACCCATGAGTATAATCGGTATCTGAGATTTTTTACGGATATCTCTGACTATCTCAAAAATTTTGTCCATCGTGATGCCATTTTTAATAGCTACATCACTGGAATACTGAATGGTTGGGCCATCAGCCAGCGGATCGCTGAAGGGCATTCCCAGTTCAATCATGTCCGCTCCTTGTTCTTCGAAACCAAGAACGAGATCAACGGTTGATTCTATTTCCGGAAA
>JBBDLQ010000037.1:33186-40849 GCA_040878765.1 Balneolaceae bacterium
TTTTTCCAGCCATGCAAATGCATGGGCCGTTTCAATAGCCGGAATAATACCTTCTTTTTCAGATACCAGCTTTACAGCCTTCATAGCTTCATCATCGGTTACAGCATTATATTGAACACGGCCTATATCATTCAGATGCGAATGCTCCGGACCTACTCCGGGGTAATCAAGTCCTGCACTAATGGAATGAGCCAGCTCAATTTGTCCTTCTTCGCTTTGCAAAAGGTAACTTAATGATCCGTGCAGTATACCGGGAGTGCCTTTGGTGATAGTTGCGGCAGTTTTACCGGAATCCACCCCAAATCCCGCTGCCTCAATCCCGATAATTTTAATGGATTCATCATCAATAAACGGATAGAAAAATCCAATTGCATTGGATCCCCCACCCACACAGGCCAGCAAATAATCGGGATTTCGGCCCTCAGCTTTTAGTATTTGTTCCTTTGTCTCATTCCCGATCACTTCATGAAAATAACGTACCAACATAGGGTATGGATGAGGCCCAACTACCGAGCCAATGATATAAAAAGTAGTATCTACATTGGTTACCCAATCCCGTATGGCTTCATTGGTAGCATCTTTCAGTGTTTTGGAACCGCTTGTGACACTGCGTACTTCCGTTCCCAGTAGACGCATCCGATCAACATTCAATTTCTGGCGAACCATATCTTCCTCGCCCATATACACAATACATTCTAAGCCGAATTTGGCACAAGCAGTGGCTGTGGCAACTCCATGCTGACCAGCCCCGGTTTCCGCGATTATACGTTTTTTTTCCATTCTCCGTGCCAACAAAACCTGCCCCATTGCATTATTGATTTTATGTGCACCGGTATGGCAAAGATCTTCACGTTTTAGATAAATTTTAGCCTTCCCATAATGTTCGGTGAGACGATTGGCAAAAGTAAGTTTGGTTGGCCTGCCCACATATTCATCCAGCAGCACCATTAACTCATCCTTGAATTCAGGATCATCTTTAGCTTTCAGGAATTCTTCCTCTAATTCCTTAATAGCGGGAATTAAAATTTCAGGTACAAATTTCCCACCATAACTGCCGTAATAACCACGGGCATCCGGATAATTGTAGGTTTTAGTCTTTGTTTGTGTATTCATAAGTAAACTGTTTTAAAAAACCCTTTTGAGAAAGTTAATGCGAATTTTCGTTGTTAATTTATTACCATAATTATTCGCGCATTCAACATCATCCGTGTTCTAATCTTTAGTTTCTAATATTCTAATTTCATCCATAAAGGCTTCAATTTTTCCGAAATCCTTTTTACCGGGTTTTTGTTCCAGGCTGCTTGAAACATCGATAGCAAAAGGCTTAACCATTTCAATGGCTTCTTTTATATTTTCGGCATTCAGTCCACCGGAAAGAAAAAACTTGGTTTTAAGTTCCATTTCATTCATAATATCCCAGTCAAAAGATTTTCCGGTTCCTCCCCAAAGTCCTTTAATCTTGGTGTCAAACAAAAAGAAATCGGCAACCTCAGCATACTGTTCGATCTTGTGTTCCAATAAATATCCTACGGTTTCTTCCTCAATATGAATTACTTTAATAATCGGTTTTTCAACCAATTCACAATATTCCGGAGATTCATCACCATGTAATTGTACGTAATCCAATCCTGTTTCTTTGGCAATACGGTTTACATCGTCCAGCGGCTGATTAACGAATACGCCTACCTTCTCGGGACCTTCGATCCAGTTAATGATTGCTCCTGCCTCACCTGGCGTTACATAACGAGGACTTTTTTCATAGAAGATAAACCCAAGGTAATCTACCAGCGCTCCTGCTGCAAAACGGGCATCTTCCAGATTGGTAATTCCACAAATTTTGATCTTAGTTCGCTCTGTCATCGATTGGTTAATTGTAATTGGTGCATTGTTCTAAAGGTGTTTGATCTGGCAGTGAATAAAGATACGAATATCATTTTTCCATTAACCATTAACTATTTCACTCGCTCAAATGCTTCTTCGGTTTGTTCCAACAAGTCTTTTACTGCCTGACCCGGGTCTTGCTGCCGCATAAAATATTCCCCAATTAATACGGAATGAATTCCTTCTTTTCTAAGCAATGCCAGATCTTCTCCGGACGATAAACCGCTTTCGGAAACCAAAACAGTTTCCTTAGGCGCTTGTTGCAGGATTTTAATCCCACGATGTACATCCACTTCGAAATTCTTCAAATCCCGGTTATTCACTCCAAGAATCTCAACTAAATCGAAATTTACCCGGTCGAAATCATCCTGATCGTAACATTCCACTAATGCATCTAATCCAAATTCTTTAGCGGCGTAGAGGAGTTCTTCAAGCTGTGTTCCATCAGTTATGGCTACAATAATAAGCACTGCATCCGCCCCAAATGCTCGTGCTTCTTTAATCTGATATGGATCAATAATAAAGTCTTTTCTTAACAGCGGTAACTGAACCCTTTTTGAGATTTCTTGCAGATATTTTAGGTCGCCCTGAAAAAAAGGCTGGTCAGTCAGCACAGAAATCGCAGAAGCACCTCCTTCTTCATAACGCAAAGCAATATCAACCGGATCAAAATCTTCCCGGATAATGCCTTTGGAAGGTGATGCTTTTTTCACCTCTGCTATGATTGAAGTGAAATCATTACCGCTAAGTGCTTTTTTGAAGGAAATACGTTCCTTTTCAAATCCCTCAAAGGCATTAAAATCGGCTATAGAGACCTTGCGCTTTTGTTTTGCAAGATCTTCGGCTGTTTTTTCTGTTATTTTTTCTAAGATGTTACTCATTGTTATTCAATAGTACTCGTTAGTATGCTCCGGCTTTTCATAACAAACAGTGTTGCCCAACCTGCCTTCCCTGCTTTCGATTATTCAAATGGGCATTAAACCTAAACGGGCGGAGGTTTGCCGTTACTGTCTAACTGCCCCGGGATAAATCCGGGGTATATTCATTCATCTCAAACGGGATTTTCAGTTTGTTAATATTTAAAAGTACCCATGGCATCATTCGTCGCATCTATAAAGTCATTCAGTATTTTTCGGGCTTTGCCCGATTTTAACGCTTCTTCTGCAAGCTCCTTAGCCGCTTCCAGTTTTTCAACTTTACCGGAAGCCTGTATGGCAAAAGTAGCATTTAATAAAGCGATGTTTTGTTGGGCTTCCGTTGCTTCATTTGCCATGATACTTTTCAGTATTTTAGCATTTTCCTTCTTTCCGCCACCCATAATATCATTCATACTAACCTTTTGGAAGCCAATCGATTCCGGATCAAATATAATTGAAGTGGAAACTAATTTATCTTTCAATTCAAAGATTTCTGACTGGGCGGTTAAACTGACTTCATCAAGTCCATCATGTGCATTGAAAGTATAGGCAAAATCAGTATTCAAATTAGCCAGGATATGCACCATTTTCTCTGCAGTTTCTTTGTTAAAGGCACCTATTACATAACGCTGAACACCAGCAGGATTCACCATAGGTCCCAGAATATTGAAAAAAGTCCTGAAACCAAGTTCACGGCGTGTTGGCATCACATATTTCATGGCAGGATGAAACATCGGAGCAAACATAAAAGCCATGCCAACTTCATTGAATACCTGCTCCACTCCTTCTTTACCTAACTCGATTGAAGCCCCTAAATATTCCAGCACATCCGCGCTGCCGCATTTACTTGAAGCACTCCGGTTTCCATGCTTAATAACCGGAACACCGGTAGCTGCTGTTATAAATGAAGCTGCGGTTGAAATGTTAAATGTACCAGACTGATCTCCACCGGTACCAACCAAATCAATGGCACCTGTGATGTCAACCTCCACTTTTACAGCTTTGGAGCGCATTACTTTAACGAAAGCCGTGAGTTCCTCTACAGTTTCACCCTTCAGGCGCATAGCGGTTAAGAAAGAGGCGATTTTTTCGTCTGACACCTCCCCGGTCATGATCTGATCCATTGCCGCTTCAGCTTCAATTTCCGTGAGATGATCTGAAAATGATAATTTGTTAAGTATGTCTTTAAAATCCATTATTGTTGTAACCAGTTTGAAATTAATTTGGGTCCCTCGGTGGTCAAAATACTTTCGGGGTGAAATTGAATTCCCTGAATCGGAAATTGTTTGTGACGAACTCCCTGTATTACCCCGTCCTCAGAATGAGCCGTTATTTCTAGGGCATCCGGAATAGTATCAGGATCTAAAACCAAAGAATGATACCGTGTTGCTATAAAATCCTTTTCTAAGCCATTAAATATAAATTCTCCGTTATGTAATACCTTTGATACTTTGCCGTGCATTAGCTTAGGAGCATGAATAACTTTAGCACCAAACACCTCTCCAATAGCCTGATGTCCCAGGCATACACCTAAAATCGGAGTTTCTTTTCCTAGCTCCCGAATAATTTCTTCGGTAATTCCAGCCTCGTGTGGCCGGCCCGGTCCCGGCGATATTAAGATCTTGGTGGGTTTTAGCTTACGGATCTCATCCAACGTCATGGCATCATTGCGTATGACTTTGTACTCATCCGTTTCTGCCGCAACCAGGTGTACCAGGTTGTAGGTGAATGAATCGTAGTTGTCAATTATCAGGATCACAGATTTGTAGGATTTTGGGATTTCAGAGATTCAGTTTTTTGGAACGTAGATGACGCTGATTGGACGGATAATCACAGATTTAAAATTATTAATCAGCGAAGATCCGCAATATCCGTGTCATCCGTGTTCCATTCCAATATTTAAAAATGGCGGACAATACCGGCTACTTTCCGGATGGGTTCCATTACTTCTTCAGCACGTTGCCGGGCTTTTTTACTGCCTTCACGGAGTACGTCATGGACGTAATCCAGGTCTTTGGCAAATTTCTTTCTCCTTTCACGAGCTTCAGCAAAATAATCTTCTATCAGTCCCAATAATTCTTTTTTGGCATGACCGTATCCATATCCACCCGCCCAGTATTTTCCGGCAATTTCATCTTGTGTTTCCTTATCCGCAAACAATTTGATGAGGGCAAATACATTATCGGTACCAGGATCTTTAGGGTCTTCCAAAGCCGTTGAATCGGTTTGAATACTCATTACCCGTTTTTTCAGCGCTTTTCCTTCAGCAAAAATATTGATGGTGTTATCATAACTTTTACTCATTTTACGGCCGTCGATTCCCGGAACCACCGCTACAGATTTAACAATATGTTCTTCGGGGATTTTGAGGTACTCACCGTCAAATGCATAATTAAATTTCCCGGCCAGATCACGAGTGATCTCAATATTCTGTTTCTGATCTTCACCCACCGGCACTATATCTGAATGATAAATCAGAATATCTGCGGCCTGAAGAATTGGATAAGTAAACAGACCGATGTTTGGTTTGAGTCCCGCTGCAATTTTATCTTTATAAGAGACGCCCTTTTCCATTAATGAAACCGGAGTAAGCGTTCCCAATATCCAGGCCAGTTCGGTAACCTGTGGAACATCCGATTGGGCAAAGAAAGTGGCTTTTTGAGGATCAAGTCCAAGGGCCAGGTAATCCAACGTGACGTCAATGGTATTTTGCCGAAGTTGTTCACCATTATTCAGGGATGTCAGGGAATGATAATTGGCTATAAAGTAAAATGCTTCACCCTCCTCTTGCATAGCAATGTGCTGACGTATAGCTCCAAAATAATTACCTATATGAAGTTTGCCCGAAGGCTGAATTCCTGATAAAATTGTTTTTTTCTTACTCATTAATTTGATTTATCGCGTCTGTTCTTGTTATAAAATCTATTGTAAGCAACCTCGCAGCGTCCGATAGGTCCTGCAATCGTCGCTGATTTTGGCTTAAAAGGCTTTTAACCGAACGCTTCGAGGTCTTAAAGACGCTCGAAGGTTCTACTATTTTTCTCCGTGAAACTCTGAGCCCTCCGTGGTTAAAAGTCATTGTATGTCTAAAGCCACGCTGAGCGCTTGAATAAGAGCACCCGCTTTGTTTTTGGTTTCTTCGAATTCCTTTGTGGGATCACTGTCGGCAACAATTCCTGCTCCCGCCTGAATATACGCTTTGTTTCCGGTTACAACCATTGTTCGGATGGCAATACAGGTATCCATATTGCCTGAAAAATCAAAATAGCCAACGGCTCCGGCATAAATTCCGCGTTTGATGGTTTCGAGTTCATCAATAATTTCCATGGCACGGATTTTTGGAGCACCGCTAACCGTTCCGGCCGGGAAGCACTGCATCAAAGCATCAACCGAAGTTTGGTCATCCTGCAGCTGACCTACCACATCACTCACAATATGCATCACGTGAGAATAGCGCTCGATAACCTGATTACGTTCCATTTTCACGGTTCCCGGTTTACATACGCGGGATAAATCATTCCTCCCCAAATCCACTAACATAATGTGTTCGGCCACTTCCTTTGGATCGTTTTTAAGGTCTTCTTCCAGAGCTAAATCTTCCTCATGCGTCTTGCCCCGTGGCCGTGTTCCAGCAATCGGCAATACCCTCGTCACTCCTTCCTGAACCCTCACTAACACCTCCGGCGAAGAACCAACTAATTGAAAATCCTCAAAATCCAGATAGAACAAATAAGGAGACGGATTTACCATGCGCAGCGCCCGATACAGCATAAAAGGATCACCATTCATATCGGCTTCAAATCGCTGGGAAAGAACCACCTGGAAAATGTCGCCTTCATAAATGTACTCTTTACCTTTTTTCACGATCTCCTCAAAATATTCCTGCTCCATATTGCTTTTTAGTGATTCCGTATCAATATGAAATGGCCGATTTTGGTAGTTGGAGCTGAGTGCCGCGGTTTCCATTTCATCCAGGCATTTCTGAGCATTCGAGTATGCTTCATTTAAATCCGCTTCTTCTTCCACAAAAACCGTTTTAATCAAAACCACCTGATGCTTTACATGATCGAAGGCAAAAATTTCATCATAGAACGCCCAAATGGCTTCGGGAAGATTCAGGTCATCTTCCGGTACATTGGGTAAATTTTCAACCTGACGGAAGGTATCATAGGCCGAAAATCCAACAGCTCCGCCTTTTAATCTGGGAAGTTCAGGGAGGGTCGGTTCAGAATAGGCAGTAGTGAGTTCCTTGAGTTTTTCGAAATAAGATTTTTGAACCTTTTGTTTCCCATTTCCAATTTCCAGGAATGTTTGTTCCCCGTCAAATATTAGTTTTTGATAAGGATTTCTGCCAATGAAAGAATACCGGGCCAGATGCTCTCCTCCTTCCACCGACTCCAGTAAAAACGGGAATTCTGCTCCTTCCCTAATATTCATAAAAAGCGAGACGGGCGTGAGTACATCCGCCAGCAACCGCCGGTACACCGGGATGGCTGCGAACTCTTTGCTAAGATTTAAAAATTGTTCTTTGTTCATTTCGTTATTCGTTATTCGTTATTGGTTATTAGTTAATTGTTGAACCGAATAACGATTTCCCAATTCACCAATAACCAATTTCATAAACAAAAAAACCCACCATTCGTTGGAACAGTGGGTTTCTTTTAAATTCTTTTGTCAATCACTCAATCACATAGCGTGCCCACTGTTATATTCAATAACAGGCCACCACCAGGAATTAATTTGAGCGTTTACGATTTTCATAACGCGAAGAATATAAAGGGCTGATTGGGTACATGCAATATCCATTCACAATTAAATCAAATTAAAACCGTATTGGATTTAAGATTGTGATATCCGTACCATTA
>JBBDLQ010000038.1:0-1236 GCA_040878765.1 Balneolaceae bacterium
AAAAAAAGGGCGGACAAGCTGTCCGCCCTACATGATTTTATAGTTTTGGTTCCTACTTAATCAGCATCATTTTCCGGGTTTCCATAAAGTCTCCGGCTTTGATGCGGTAGATATACATGCCGGAAGTCAGATTAGATGCATCGAAGGAAGTCTCATAATTACCGGCTGCCTTGCGTCCATTCACGAGTTCAGCCACTTCGCGCCCCAGCATATCAAATACTTTTAGAGTTACATCACTGCTTTTAGGTATTTGATAACTGATCACTGTAGATGGATTAAAGGGATTCGGGTAGTTTTGATTTAGTGAAAACTGATTTGGTTTAGCCGCCTCTTGTTCAGCAGAAGTGCCTTCTTCATTCGGATAGCCGGTAGTTATGTATATTTTTTGATCGGATTCACTTCCTGTTACTAATGAGATAAATCCATTGTTAGCATGCAAGGATCGTTTTCCATACACCACACCCAAATCCGGAATTTCAGTTTCAAAGGAATTTCCATTTTCATCCATGGTTATGAGATAGGAATTGGAGTTAAATGATCGGTTGTAAAAATAATGAACTTCTTTGGTAGTCTTGTCAATAGCATATCCAAAGAGATTGCCGGCTGGATTTTGTTCAAGAATCACACTTACCGGATCGGAGTAAGAATCACCATCTAATTTTGTATAAACAAAGCGATCATCATCATCCGTTTCATGCATCCACATTAAATAGGTATCACCTTCATTATCCGTTTCTAAACGAATATCGCTATTATTGAATATCCCTGAATACTCCTCTAAAACAGTTTTTGACCATGAACCGCTTTCATCACGGAAAAACTGGGGACGGTAATCACTGATATCGATCGTGGCCAAATATCGAGTATTTCCTTCATGTGTTGGGGCAACAAAGTCTTCATCTATGTCAAATGTACCTTCTACAAAATCATCAGCATTAAACTGAATAGATAAATCCCATGAGCCTCCGTTCAACTCCGCCTTTGCCAATTGATTATCATAACCATTATCACTATTGCTATCAGTAGAAAAGAATACGGTAACCACTCCTACTTCGGAAATAGTAATAGTTGGTCTGCCGTTTACATATGCATCAAATTCACTTTCCGTGTTATCATCGGGATCGGTAGGGTTAGTAGATATTTGTGAGTGTTCAAATACACCATCCCCGTTTCCATCACCTGCATACATAATGGCATAATTACCAGTTTTAGTCCCTGCATCAATGTCTCTTTTCA
>JBBDLQ010000039.1:0-6478 GCA_040878765.1 Balneolaceae bacterium
TGAAGCTTTTAGAATGAAGCAAAACCTCGGCATTGCTTAGCAATAGATTTATTTGAAGAGCTCCTTTTAATTTTGTTAAGCTCAGAAATCTAATTACTTTCAATACGAATTAATGATGGTCTCGGGCAGATTATAAATGCCCAGAGTTAAAAGGGAATCTCGTGAGATACGAGAGCTGTTCCCGCAACTGTAATCCGAATCCGCCGGTTGGCGGATTATGTGCAGCCTCACCTTTGCCACTGTTCTTTATTGAACGGGAAGGCGCTGCCAACGGAGAAGCCAGGAGACCTGCCATCATTTAACCCTAGCACCTCTTTCGGGTAAAAAGATGTGCCGTATATAACAACATGCTTTTTAGCTCTGTATCTGTTTTCTGGATTTTCTCCCTCAAATTTGGTTCTATACCAGAGGAATATCCCATCAATTGGAGACTGAGAAGTTTATTTACCCGCCTAAATAAATTCAAAACTTCAAAAATAAATATCCATGAAATATCTATATACCATAGTTTTTTTTCTGCTAATGGCGGTTCCACAATGGGGATTATCACAAGTAGCCGATACTCTTGATCTCGGTGAATTTGTAGTAACTGCTTCCAAAATTCCCACTACCGAACGGGAAACAACAAAACCCGTAACTATCATCGAACGTCAGGAAATTGAGCGTTTTCCGGGAGCATCAATTTCAGAATTATTGAACCAACAGAATGGGGTGGTGATTAACGGGGCTTATTCAAGTCCGGGGAAAGATAAATCAGTGTATCTTCGGGGAGCATCAACCCAATATACCCTCATCTTAATAGATGGATTTCCGGTGACGGATCCTTCCGGAGAAGGCGGAGCTTTTGATCTCCGGCTCATACCACTTGATAACGTAGAACGCATCGAAATAGTGAAGGGAAGTATGAGTACGCTTTATGGCTCGGATGCTATTGCCGGGGTGATCAATATCATTACTAAAAAAACCACGGGAGCTCCTTTTAAGTTAAACGGAAGTGCATCTTATGGATCATTCAACACCAATAATTTATCATTGGGAGCAAATGGGAAAACAGGGATGTTAGATTACTCAGTAAATCTATCGCGTGACTTCACAGAAGGAATTTCTGAAGCAGAACCCGCTGATAATGCTGATTTCAAAAACGATGGATACGAACGATTATCGCTAAACTCACAGGTATCTGTTAAGCCGGTTTCCGGGTTTACCATCACTCCATTTTTAAACTACACCGATTATGATGGTGATTACGACGCAGGAGCTTTTTCGGATGGCGAAAATAGATACAAAGCTCATTTACTGAATACCGGAGCCCGGTTAAAGTATAAGTCCGGGGATTTTGAATTAAAAGAAGCGGCGACTTTTACACAAACAGAGCGAAAATTCACCGATGATTTTGGGGTATTTAATCCGAAAGCATCTTTATTCAACTCAGATTTTTATGGCACGTACAACCGATATGAAAACATGCGGTTTTTAGCAGGAATGAATTTCCAGCAACTGAATTTTGAGCTGGAAGATATCAGCGAGGGCACCCAAATTATTAGTCCGTACGTCACCGCTTACCTTAAATCCGGATTTGGTTTGAATGGAGAAGTTGGGCTTCGTCTGAACAGTCATTCAGAATACGGTACCAACTGGAATTATAACATTGCCCCGGTGTATAATTTCAGCGATCAGGTTAAGTTACTTGCTTCATTAAGTACGGGATTCAAAGCACCAACCTTAAATGAATTATTTGGGCCATTCGGAGCAAATACCGACTTGAAGCCGCAAAAAAGTCAAACTTTTGATGTGGGTATTGAATGGAGGTCAGCTGATTCCAGATTAACTTCCGGCATCAACTATTTCCGGCGCAATATTGAGGACTTGATTTCCTATGATGCCAATTCAGGATATATCAATATAAATGAGCAAAATGATCAAGGGATTGAGGTAAGTACGAGTTACTCCCTGGAATTAACAAAGCTTGAATTGTTTTACAATTACCTGGATGGAGCAATTATACAAGATGGAGAAGAAACTGATAATTTGATTCGCCGGCCAGCTCATAATTTTGGAGGTAATGTATATCAACAAATAACTGATGTGTTTAGCATGAACCTATATGCACAATTTGTTGGTGAACGTGAAGACCTTTATTTCAATACGGACAACTTTGCTAATGAGTCGGTTACCCTGGACAAATATGTGTTGATAAATCTTAATGCACATTATGAAATCCTGCCGGAAAGACTTCAAGTATTTACATCCATCAATAATATTTTGAATGCTGAGTACACCGAAGTGTATGGTTTTAATACACCGGGGATTCACTTTAAAGGCGGGATAAAATTTTCATATTAATTCCCATAATGATTGAATGAAGCTGGGCTTAACATGAATTACTGTCAAATGCAATAATCTAAAATAAAGTGTTCATATACAAATTTAATTAATGTATTTTAAAATATATTTAATAAATATAAAATTGAATATAAATTAAAAATAAGGATCTTTCCCGGTGTGGATAACTTTTTTTGCTTTGATATCAATCATTAAGTGCTTAAAGGCTCATTCAGATGTTTTAAAGTGATAAATATGAAGACCATTAAAATAGTATAATAAAAATTATTACTTTTAAGTACATCAAAAAATAAATTATAAGAAGCGGATTCAGCAAGTATTTCGATTTAGGATTTTACAATGTGGATAAGTATCCTTTTTTGTGGAAAAGTAATTGAATTTTTTCTTGCTGAATCACCTTCACTCGTCTATATTATTTCGTACTTCTTTAGGAGATAACAAACCGGGAAGGGTATAATATTCTTCATCTACGAAGACGATAAAATTAATTACAATACAAATGAAGTACGCCCATGAAATTTACACGCTTCTATACCAATGCTGATTGGAAAACACCGTTTGATGACATTGAATTTGAAACACGAACATCTGAAATAAAAAATCCGGATGGTTCACAGGTATTCCACATGGAAAATGTGGTGGTACCGGAAAGCTGGAGTCAGGTTGCAACAGATGTAATTGCTCAAAAATATTTCCGGAAAGCCGGGGTACCTGCAAAACTGAAAAAAGTATCAGAGAAAGGAGTTCCTAAATGGCTGCAGCGTTCTGAAGTAGATGAGAAAGCACTGAAGGAATTAGATGAGTCAGATTGGTACACACATGAAATTGACAGCCGTCAGGTTTTTCAGCGCCTGGCAGGTTGCTGGACTTATTGGGGGTGGAAGCACGACTACTTTAACACCGAAGAAGATGCGAAAGTATTTTATGATGAGCTGTGCTATATGCTGGCAAATCAAATGGCCGCACCGAACAGTCCGCAGTGGTTTAACACAGGGCTTCATTGGGCGTATGGAATTAACGGCCCCTCGCAAGGACATTATTATGTAGATGGTAAAACAGGAGAACTGAAAAAATCTGAAGATGCTTATACACATCCTCAGCCGCATGCCTGCTTCATCCAAAGTGTAGATGATGATTTGGTAAATGAGGGGGGCATCATGGATCTGTGGGTTCGTGAAGCACGCCTTTTTAAATATGGATCAGGAACCGGAAGTAATTTCTCTCAAATTCGCGGATCCAATGAGCCATTGAGCGGCGGCGGAAAAAGCTCCGGATTAATGAGCTTCCTGAAAATTGGTGATAAGGCAGCTGGTGCTATTAAATCAGGCGGAACTACCCGTCGGGCAGCCAAAATGGTTACCCTCGATCTGGATCACCCCGATATTGAAGAGTACATCAACTGGAAAGTTCGGGAAGAACAGAAAGTGGCAGCTTTAGTTGCCGGGTCAAAATCCCTGCAAAAGCATCTCAAAAATATTATCAAGCTTTGCCATACACCGGTTGAAATTGAAGGCCGTACTTTTAACGGAGCCATGAGCCGTGATCCACTTAAAAACAAAGAACTGGCGGATGCGATCCGTAAGGCTAAACGAGAAAATGTTCCGCTTAATTATATTGAGCGCGTAATTCAGCTTGCCGCACAAGGATTCACCGATCTGGAATTTGATACCTACGATACGGACTGGAATTCAGAAGCCTACTCAACCGTAAGCGGGCAGAATTCAAACAACTCCGTTCGGGTGCCAAACTCATTTATGAGAGCAGTGAAGGAAGACAAAGATTGGCATCTGTATGGCCGGGTTGAACTGGAAGATGCGGAAGAAGAAGGCCGCGATCCCAAACCCATGAAAAGCCTGAAAGCCCGTGAACTTTGGGATGATATTGCGTATGCAGCTTGGTCGTGTGCCGATCCCGGAACCCAATATCACGATACCATCAACGAATGGCATACCTGCCCCGAAGATGGCCCCATCAAAGCAAGTAATCCTTGTTCAGAATACATGTTTCTGGATAATACCGCTTGTAATCTTGCGTCCCTAAACCTTATGAAATATTTCAAAGGGGATGGCGAGTTTAAAGAGTTTGATATGGAGTCGCTGGAATATGCTTCCCGAATTTGGACGGTAGTATTGGAGATTTCCGTGCTGATGGCGCAGTTCCCATCCAAGGAAATTGCAGAATTATCTTATGTATTCCGCACCCTCGGATTAGGTTATGCCAATATTGGTGCAGCATTAATGGTTCAAGGCCTGCCTTATGACAGCGAAGAAGGTGCTGCTGTTGCGGGCGCCGTTACAGCCACCATGCATATGACCTCGTATGCCACTTCTGCGGAAATAGCCAAAGAGCTTGGTACTTTTGAAGGATATGAGCGCAATAAAGAACACATGCTTAAAGTGTTGCGCAATCACAAACGTGCAGCCTATAATGCTGATCCGGAAGAATATGAAGGACTTACTGTGAAGCCGATGGGAATTGATGCATCACTTTGTCCTGATTACCTGGTGAAAGCTGCAAGGAAAGCATCAGATAAAGCCGTGAAACTTGGTGAGAAACACGGATACCGGAACGCACAGGTTACCGTACTTGCCCCAACAGGAACAATCGGTTTGGTGATGGATTGTGATACTACCGGAATTGAACCTGATTTTGCCCTGGTGAAATTCAAGAAACTGGCCGGCGGCGGTTATTTCAAGATCATCAATCAAGCCGTGCCAAAAGCATTGGAAAATCTTGGATATTCTGCTAAGGAGTCTGAAGATATTATCAATTATGCAAAAGGAGCCGGAACGCTGGAAGGCTGCCCTTATATTAATGAGGAAAGTCTTAAAGAGAAAGGCTTTACCGATGCTAAATTGAAAGCAATAAATGAGGCTCTTCCCGGAAGTTTTGACATCAAGTTTGCCTTCAATCAATGGACGCTTGGTGAAGATTTCTGTAAGGAAATCCTGGAGATTTCTGAGGAGCAATTAAAAGACATGAATTTCGATATGCTGCGTTTCCTTGGATTCGGTAAAGAGCAGATTCAGGAAGCCAACGATTATGTGTGCGGAACGATGACGGTAGAAGGAGCTCCTCATTTGAAAGAGGAAGATTACGCTGTATTTGATTGTGCCAATCGTTGCGGAAGAATTGGAACCCGGTTCATTTCAGCCAAAGGTCATATCAGAATGATGGCCGCAGCTCAGCCGTTCCTTTCCGGAGCTATTTCCAAAACCATCAACCTGCCTAACGAGGCCACCATCGAAGACATGAAAAATGCTTACATGGATTCCTGGGAAATGATGCTGAAAGCAAATGCATTGTATCGTGACGGTTCAAAACTGAGTCAGCCGCTGAACTCAATGGCGGATGTACTGGAAGAAATTGATGAGGAAGATGAAGCTCCGGCTGACGCGGAAACTGCAATAGCACAAGATAAAGTACTTGAAGTTGCCGAGCGTATTATTCACAAATATGTAGCTCGCCGTCAGCGGTTGCCATTCCGGCGCGAGGGTTATACCCAAAAAGTTAAAATTGGCGGACAAAGCGTTTATCTGCGAACCGGTGAATACGAAAACGGACAAATTGGTGAGATCTTCATTGATATGCATCGCGAAGGTGCCGCTTTCCGAAGCTTACTGAACTGCTTCGCAATTTCCATTTCACTTGGACTGCAGCACGGCGTTCCGCTGGAAGAATTTGTGGACGCATTTGTATTTACAAAATTCGAACCAAGCGGAATGGTTAATGGAAATCCACACGTGAAAATGAGTACCTCGGTTATCGATTACATTTTCCGTGAGCTGGCTGTGACTTATCTCGGCAGGGAAGACCTTGCACATGTACCGGCAGATCAGATTGAATCCCGGAATTTACGTCCCACTGCCGATGCAAACCCGGATGTAGATAGTGCCGAATTTGATCATTCGGCAAATACTATGGCAAGGGCGTCAGAACCAGATCCGGAGCCTGAACCTGCCACAGCAGCAGTGGATACTACTCAAACTGCCGCAGAAGCGCACCATAAAGTGATTAAATCGGACAGCTATGAAAGCGAGTACGATAAAGCTAAGCAAATGGGCTACACCGGCGAAGCCTGCCCCGAATGCGGCAGCATGACCATGGTGAGAAACGGCACCTGTATGAAGTGTAT
>JBBDLQ010000040.1:0-6472 GCA_040878765.1 Balneolaceae bacterium
CCAAAATATTCATGGGAAACTTTGTTCCTCATCAAATACATTTCTTCCCAGGGAATTTCAGGATATTTTTCTTTCAGATCAGAAGGGATGTTTTTTGAAGCCTCGCCTATAATTTCAAAATTTCGAATTACGGCATCTACCGTTTTATAGTCCTCTTTAAATTCTTCAAAAGTAAGCCCGTTTGTATATTCAATAACTCTGCTTATCCCCAAAAGCATGTCCTCTAAATACATTCTGTATGATCGGTTTTCTTTTCCCAAAAACTATACGTATTGAACTTCTTTAAGAATTTGATCTTTTAGCTGTTCCTTAAGGGCATTTTTTGTTACAAGGTCAATTTTTCGGCCAAACTTTTTTTCCAGGTAAATTTCCAATGAGAAGAATTTCCAGCCAATGGGTTTTTCTAATTCTACGAGAATATCTATATCACTATCCGGCCCGGAACTTTTCTTAGAAAATGAACCAAATAAACCAATCTCCTTAACAGAAAACTCATTCTGGAGCTCAGGAAGAATTTCTTTAAGAGTTGCTAATATTTCATTTTTAGTAATCATTGGAGATCAATTCATTGGGTTAAAAGTCCCTTTTCCAGAACTTAAAGAAATAAACTCATCTTTGGTATTTATTTGATCGTTTAATTTAAAATGCCATAGTAGCTACATTCTCTAAAAAGAAAGCAACAAACTCATAAATCATCCATCAAAAATCGTAAATCCCACCATTGTTGCTTTCCCTAAAAACCCCTATCTTTGAAGACTATAAATCGATTTATATAAGTACTAATTAAACCATTGCAATGAGCATAACCGCAGAAGACAAAAAAGAAATCTTTAAAAAGTTTGGAAAAAGTGAAACCGATACGGGTTCCACCGAAGGCCAGGTTGCCCTTCTTACCAAAAGAATTAATGACCTCACAGAACATTTACAAGACAATAAGCTGGATCACGCATCACGCCGTGGCCTGCTGAAAATGGTTGGTAAAAGACGCCGGTTGTTAAACTACCTCATGAAAAACGATATCGAGAAGTACAGAGAACTTATCAAAGAACTCGGTATTCGTAAGTAAGTTTATATGTTATCCAAAAGGCTCCATCGTGGAGCCTTTTTCAATTTATCCTGCTGCCGTTATTTCTTATCTGTTGTTGGCAGGATTCGTAAATCAATAAAGCAAAAAAGACAATGAAAGAAGAAATAAGAAGTGTAGAATTTGCACCGGGTAAGGTGCTGTCAGTAGAAACAGGACGAATTGCAAAACAAGCCGATGGCGCTGTAGTGGTTCGTATGGGTGATACCCAGGTATTATGTACCGCCGTAAGTGCTAAAGAG
Organism: Balneolaceae bacterium; assembly: GCA_040878765.1. Classification (GTDB taxonomy): domain Bacteria; phylum Bacteroidota; class Rhodothermia; order Balneolales; family Balneolaceae; genus Gracilimonas. The sequence goes on from JBBDLQ010000040.1 coordinate 1,327, forward strand.
CCTAAACCGGGACAGGGATTTTTCCCGCTGGTTGTAGATCACAGAGAAAGTTTTTCAGCCGGCGGACGATTCCCCGGTGGTTTTATGAAACGGGAAGGACGGCCTTCAGAAAAAGAAGTGCTCTCAAGTCGATTGATTGACCGTAGTTTACGTCCTTTATTTCCTAAAGGATATTTATGTGAAACCCAGATTATCTCAAGCGTGCTTTCCTCAGACGGAGAAAATGACGGCGATGTGTTAGGTGCATTTGGTTCTTCGGCAGCCTTGCACATTTCTGATGCACCATTTGAAGGCCCGATGGCTGAAGTTAGAGTTGGACGTGTGAATGGCGAATATGTAATCAACCCAACACTTACAGAACTCAAAGAAAGTGACATCGACATGATCGTTGGCGGTACCGCCGATTCTGTGTTGATGATGGAAGGGGAAATGGGAGAGATCTCAGAAGAAGATATGCTGGGCGCTATTAAAGCAGCTCATGCTTCTATAATCACTTTGTGTGAATTTCAGGAAGAACTGAGAGAAGAATACGGCAAGCCTAAGCGTGAATTTGTCCCTGAAGGTTATCCTGAAGAGATCGAAAATAAAGTTCGTGATCTGGCTACCGATAAGATCAAAGAAGTTGTAAACATCGGCCTTGGAAAAGAAGAATACATGGCCAAGCTTAAAGAAGCTAAAGACAGCGTTGTAACTGAACTTGAAGAAGAATACGAAGAAGAAGTTGGTACCATCAAAGATATTCTTGGTGATATTGAGAAAGAAGAACTTCGCAATATGATCCTTGAGAAAAAACGTCGTATTGACGGCCGTTCTCCGGAAGATGTTCGCGATATCTGGACTCAGGTAGGATATCTTGCCCGAACACACGGATCAGCAATCTTCACTCGTGGCGAAACTCAGGCACTCGTATCGGTAACCTTAGGTACCAAGAAAGATGCCCAGGGTGTTGACACACTTTTCGATGAAGAAGACAAAAAATTCTATCTGCATTACAACTTCCCTCCATATTCGGTAGGTGAAGCTGGATTTATGCGCGGCCCCGGCCGGCGAGAAATTGGCCACGGTCACCTTGCAGAACGTGCACTTCGTATGATGATGCCAGACTTTGATGATTTCGGATATGTAATTCGAATTATTTCGGACATTACCGAATCTAACGGTTCCTCTTCTATGGCTTCTGTATGTGGTGGTTCAATGGCGCTTATGAGTGCCGGTGTTCCCCTCAAAAAGCCGGTTGCAGGTATTGCAATGGGAATGATAGTTGGAGAAAACAACTCCGTTGTGCTTTCTGATATTCGAGGCGAAGAAGATTTCATGGGAGACATGGACTTTAAAACAGCAGGTACCGCTGATGGTATCACTGCCTGCCAGATGGATATGAAAGTTAAAGGCATTTCTTTCGAAGTAATGGAAGAAGCACTAAAACAAGCACACACCGGACGTTTACATATTCTTGGTAAAATGGCTGAAACCATTTCAACTCCAAGCGAAACGCTATCCGAGTTTGCTCCGCAATTTATCAACATGACGATTGATGGTGATATGATTGGTGCGGTTATTGGTCCTGGCGGTAAAGTAATTCAGACTCTTCAAAAAGAAACAGATACGGAAATCTGGATCGAAGAGGATGAAAAAGGAAATGGTAAAATTACTATTTCTGCTGATAGCCTGGAAAAAGCCGAAGATGCTCAGAATAGAATTAAAGCAATTACCGGTCAGCTTGAAGAAGGGGCAACTTATAAAGGCGAAGTGAAGTCGATAAAAGACTTCGGAGCTTTTGTAGAAATTGCACCGGGCAGAGACGGCTTGCTCCATATTTCTGAAGTTGCACACGAACATGTTAAAGATGTAAATCAATTCATGAGCGTAGGTGATATGATAGAAGTTAAGCTGCTCAAAGTTGAGCCGGGCAATAAACTTCGCCTGTCCAGAAAAGCTCTGTTAAGTAAAGACGAAGAAGAATAAGTCTTTACATAAAAACCTGCTTATATTTGGCGCTCTTTCAAGTTTGAAGGAGCGCTATTTTTTTGGATAATCCTATATCAAGTTTTACAAAGTTGATAAGGGTGATAAAGTTGGAATCGAGGCATTGTTAACTTTGGAAAAGTTTAAATCAACCCAAAAACCGTATGCAGGCAAACCTTCAACTTTTACAAAGTTGATCAGGCTATAGAACCTGGAATAAATACGAAATAGTTTTAAAATTTAGAATAATATTAGCATGCAAAACATCAACGAAATTGATTTTGTCACTAAAAGCACACTTTCTAACGGACTTAGAATTGTAACCGAGCGCATTGAAAGTGTGAAAAGTATTTCGGTTGGAATTTGGGTTAAAACAGGGAGCAGGCATGAAACGGAAAAACAGGCTGGCATCACTCACTTTTTGGAGCACATGCTATTTAAAGGAACCGATTCGCGGAGCTCTTACGACATTGCCCTCAGCATGGAAGCCGTTGGCGGATATCTGAATGCTTTTACCTCATCCGAATACACGTGTTATTATTCCCGTTGTGTAAATACACAGCTCGACCGCGCCCTCGATGTGCTTTCTGATATGGTACTTCATCCATCTTTCCCGGAAGAAGAAGTGGAAAAAGAAAAGAAAGTAGTGATCGAGGAAATGAAAATGTACCGCGATTCACCGGATGATTTTCTATTTGAACAGTTCAACAGTAAAATCTTTGAGGATCACGAATTGGGACGACCGGTTATAGGAACCGAAGCAACGGTAACTGATTTTAGCCGTCAGGATTTATATGATTACATGAGCGATCGTTATTATCCTGCAAACCTGTTGGTTTCGGTAGCCGGAAACGTTGACCATGAACGGGTAGTAGAAGTAGTAAGCGAATATTTCGAAAAGCTGGAGGCTAAAAATCACGATGAAAAAGAACAGCCGCTCACACCATTCAAAAAAGAAAGTTTGACCCTCACTAAAGCAATTGAACAAACCCACTACATATATGGACGGAGAGGGTTGAGCTTTGATGACGATGATAAATATCTGCTGCTGCTGGTCAATACTATTCTCGGGGGCGGAATGAGTTCAAGACTTCACCAAAATGTTCGCGAGAAATACGGCTACTGCTATTCCATTCAAACCTTTAATCAGTCTTATACTGATGCCGGCTTATGGGGTGTTTATGTTGGAACCGACAAAGAATACGTAGATCACGTTCGGGAATTGATCATTAAAGAACTTAAAATTATGCAGGCTGAACCGGTTCCGGATAAAGAGCTGGAAGAAGCCAAATCTCAGCTTAAAGGGAAACTGTTACTCTCCCAGGAAAGCACGAGCAACCGAATGACACGCCTCGCAAAAAGTGAATTATATTTCGGACGTTTCGTAACTTTGGATGAACTGGTAGAAAATATCGATTCCGTTACTTCTGAAGATATTCAATCGTTCGTCCAGGACTTCTTCAATGAGGATCACTTTATGGAAGCAACGCTTTTACCGGAAAATTAGGTTCAAGGTACAAGAGGCAAGGCTCAAGTATCACTTGTACCTTGTGCCTAAAAACTTGTACCTGTTTCAAAAATCATAAATATAAAATCGTCAATCGCCAATCCAATGACCTACATCAAAAATCTCTCTGACCATGTTGATAATGAAGTAACCCTAAAAGGCTGGGTGTACAATTTCAGAAGCAGCGGCAGCCTGGTATTTGTAGAAATGAGGGACGGAACCGGGCTTACCCAATGCGTAGTTGCAAAAGATGATGTCTCAGAGGATGCCTGGGAAGCGGCCACTTCACTGAAGCAAGAAAGTTCACTGGAAGTGACCGGAACGGTTAAAGCCGATGACAGAAGTATTGGCGGACACGAAATTCATGTTTCCGGTGTAAAAGTCATTCAGGTTGCCGAAAACTATCCCATAACTCCCAAAGAGCACGGGGTGGAATTTCTGATGAACAACCGGCATTTATGGCTTCGAAGTCAGCGGCAGTGGGCGGCCATGCGGGTTCGGAATGAAATTATTTTTGCCATCCACACTTTTTTCCAGGGCAGAGATTTCGTGCAGATGGATTCCCCGATTTTCACCGGAAATGCAGCAGAAGGAAGTACCACGCTATTCGAAACCGATTATTTTGAAGAGAAAGCCTATCTCGCCCAAACCGGTCAGTTATACGGAGAGGCAATGGCTATGGCACATGGTTTGATTTATACTTTCGGACCAACCTTCCGGGCCGAAAAATCCAAAACCCGTCGGCACCTTACCGAATTCTGGATGATTGAACCGGAAATGGCCTATTATGATCTGGAAATGAATATGGATCTGGCTGAAGATATGATCAAAGCGATCGTTTCTGCCGTGTTAGAAAATCGCAAAGCAGAGCTTGAAATTTTGGAACGTGATACATCTTCGCTTGAGAAAACAGTAAGTGAATCGTTTGGGAGAATGACCTACACCGAGGCCGTGGACATCCTGAAAAGTGATAAAACGGCCAATATGCTGGATGAGATGGCTGAATCGCGGCGACAGGAGAGGGTGGATCTGGACAAAGAACGAAATGATATTGAGAAAGAACATGGATCAGCCAAAAAATGGCGGAAAGCTCAAATCGATCAGCGCATTAAAGAAATTTCAGCCCGAATCGATCAGATTGAAGAAGACCTGAGGAATATTCCGGGCTGGAAAGAATCGGCCAGTAATTTTGAATGGGGCAATGATTTTGGCGGAAGTGACGAAACCGTGTTGATGATGCAGTTTGAAGTTCCTCTTATAGTAACCCACTGGCCTGCGGAGATAAAAGCTTTCTACATGAAGCGGGATGAAACTGACAAATTGGCCCTTGGAATGGATATTTTAGCTCCCGAAGGTTATGGTGAAATTGTTGGAGGAAGTCAGCGTGAGGACGACCTGGCATTGATGGAAGAACGCATTAAAGAAGAAGGCCTCGACAAAGAAGTATTTGAATGGTACCTGGATCTGCGCCGCTACGGAACGGTTCCGCACTCTGGCTACGGACTTGGCCTGGAGCGAACCGTTGCCTGGTTATGTGGATTATCTCATGTCAGGGAAACCGTTCCTTTTCCGAGGATGATGGGCAGGTTACGGCCATAGGCCGAATATTGAATATCGAACATTCAATATTGAATTCGAAGTATTCCGAATGATGATTTTGATGATCACAGTCAT
>JBBDLQ010000041.1:0-5024 GCA_040878765.1 Balneolaceae bacterium
CAATCGATTCAAATTTTTGTTTTAAAAACAATAGCGTCCTAAACGTTTCTCAAACTTGCTAAATAACGTGAATTCTGCCATAGGCACGCCTTGGGCGGAGATAAGGTCTTTGAAATTGTCATCCTTGTAGATGTTAGATAATTCGTTGAAAAAATATGTAAGAATTTTTTTCCTGCTCGGCCCTGAAGGGGCCATACGTAAATAGCCCCGGACAATGTAATGCGTTAGCATGGAAGCAGTCCGGGGATAGAATAATAGAAATGAAAAAGCTTCGCCCGGTGGGTGTATAAGACAATTTCAGTTGGCGAAGCTTAGGCAACCATCCCTTTTAAGACTTCCAGCCCAACCCTGCGGCTGGCTATGTAGACATTTCTGAACACTCTGCCTTGGGTTTTCCGGTTTTTGGTTCATATACCCGGGGTTGCATCCACTCTCGTGGATTTACCCCGGGTTATTTACGTAAGACCCTTTCAGGGTCTGCTTGTGTGCAAAATTGTCAACAAATTAGATAACATCTACAATCCTGACGAGTGAATGTAGCGTAGCAGAATGATTGAGGAAGGATCTTCTTAGTCTTGAACGGATTTGGTTCCCATTTTTTAGGAGACTATTGTTCTTAAATCAATAACCTACCATTCTATCTGTGTTATCAGTGTGCAATTCTCTCTTATCAATTTAACACCAAGGTTTTAACTGTAGGTTTTTTCCCGGACACATCGGTATAAGCAACAATTAATCCATCTCCCAGTACAGAAATTTGGGGAAATCCACTGTTTCGGCTTTTTGAAAGGTTTTGAATGGAGGCAGATGAACGTTTTTCTCCTTCATGTGAATAGCTGCGAATATTTAGCTGAGCCCCATCATTTGCAGGAGACAACCAGCTTACCCAAATTTTATCTTTTGTCATGTTTAAATCTACCCGGCCAATTGGATTTTCCGTATCAAGGGAAATGGGGGAGTTGAAGTTTTGGCCGTAATCATCGGAAATGGCTAATTGTACGTGTGGCTTGCCTTCTGCTCCTGTAAACCAGGCAACGGCTACAGTGTTGCCATGTGCATCAATTGCGGGGCCGTTGACGGGGCAGGCGGCAATTTCCCAGTTATCTGCATAAACCGGTTTTGGTTGGCTCCATTTTCCATCTGAGAATGATGTCACATAAATATCACGGACTTCCCCGGCCGTTCTGTCCCGGTATGTTGCTATAAACCCTTTTTCCGTTTTTGTAATAGAAGTGTTGCAACAATCACACACGTTTTCATCAATAAGAAAAGTTTCCAGGATTTTTGCATCCTGATTCAGGATAGCTCCCCGCAAGGTCATGGCTTTGCTTAGATCAGCATATTCATGATGATCCATTCCGGCTGTATTCCGACCGTCCAGCCAGATGGCTATGAAGGAGGAATCTGAGGCGGGTGTCATGCTTACGAAGCCGTGTTCGGATGGAGTGCCGTCATTATGTGGAGTGATTTCTGGACTCCAGTTTTCATCAAAAGCCGAAATATTTACTTCATAGGAATAGGTTCCTCCCGGAGTTTTATTTAACCAGTGAGCGGCAACGGGATTTCCATTTTGAGCGATAATGGAAGGGTAGTCGGCCCAGTTAAGAAACCAGGTGGAATCTTGAGCGATGGTTTCGGGGGCAGACCAGGCATCATCTTTTAGTGTTGCATATTTAAGTTGGGCTATATTCTCTTTTTCTTCTACCCAGCTCATAAATACGGTTCCGGTGTTATCGGTGAATAAATGGGAAAGTGAGCTGTTATCACTTGCCGGAGAGTTGATCTCGTAAATTTGTTGCTGATTATTTTCAGAACAACTCATTCCAAAAATAAATAGAAGGCTAAGAATTAGCGGTAATTTCATGTTGGTTGTTAAATAATTGATAGGCAAGAAATATACCCAGCATATGAAGAAATATCACGATCCCAAAATACCAAAATGGTTCAGAATGGTATGAATTTGCGATTTCAATTCCTCGCCAGGATAAAATTATTCCGCCAAATATTGCGGAATAAACCAGGCTATTTTTATTGATAACGGTTAAAATTAACATGGTCACCAGCCAGGTACTTATGATGACGGATGCAAAAATCACGTAGATCCAAACATCGGATGGTAAATGGGAAATTCCGTAAAAATGAAAATCAATGCGGTGATAGAATGTGATGATCAACCGGGCAAAACCTTCAAAAAAAAGCAGTCCGAAAAAGCCGGAAATTAAAGTGATAGTGGGTTTCATCGAACGTATTTTGCTGGTGATTTGTATTGATTACAGAATTAGAACGGAATATTCTACATTCTTGGTTCAAAAGTGTTTGTTATCATTGTTAGTTACTAATTTTACCCATACATAAGGCACCCCTATTGAGGAGGTGACAGACTCAAATTAAACCTAATAATGAACAACTGTAACACTAAGTACTTCCCTTACTTTTGTCTTGATACAAAAGTAAGCAAAAGATCAAGGCTGCGAAAAAAGAGCTAAAGCTGACTACATTTCGCTAAAAGAAATCAATGCTCCATCTCCGGCTTTGCTAAAATCGAAGTGCCATGCGGTATGATTTCTTTCTTAACGCTTCATTTCGCCATCTTCTAAACGCTCTTTTTTCTAAGGCCAGTATAATCAGAAATAATGACTATAGAGTAACTCAAATATAACCTATCAACAAATAACCAATTACCATAGTAAAATATGCCTGAAGGACCAGAAATTTGGAGAGCCGCTGATGAAATCAGTTCTGCAATTGCCGGAAAAGAATTGGTGAAATTGTTCTTTGCCTTTGAGGAATTAAAGGAATTTGAAAAGAGCCTGACAGGTTTAAAAGTAAAATCGGTTACACCAAGAGGTAAAGCCATTGTCACTTCATTCGAAAACAACCTGAATTTATATTCGCACAATCAGCTTTACGGTAAATGGATGATTCGGGACCAGGGAGAAGAACCGGAAACCAATAGAAAACTTCGGGTTGCCCTTCACACCAAAGATAAATCGGCTTTTCTCTATTCTGCTTCAGAAATTGAACTTATTGAGGATCATGAAATTGAGCAGCATCCCTATATCAAAAAACTGGGACCTGATGTGGTTCATCCTGACACGACCTATGAAGAAATTCTAAAACGGTTCCAAAGTGAAAAATATCAAAACCGAAAGTTAGCCACGCTTTTACTGGATCCCGGCTTTTTGAGCGGTATTGGGAATTACCTTCGGAGTGAAATTATGTTTTGTGCGGGAGTTGATCCGGAATTTCGTCCTAAGGATTGCAATGAAAATCAAATTCAGGATTTAGCCCGTTTTTCATTGGAATTGGCAAGAAGGTCTTACCAAACGGGCGGACTCACAACGCCTGACGATCTGGTTCGGGCTTTAAAAGAGGAGGGAGCTTCCCGAAAACAATACCGTCATTATGTTTTTAGAAGAGCGGGTGAGCCGTGTTATAAATGTGGAAGTGATATTCAGGTTATGAAAACCGGCGGACGGAAGATTTTTTATTGTGAGGCGGAGCAGAAATAAATCCGTCAATTTTAATCTTTTGGTGTGAAAAAGTGGTGGTAATATTTGTATGTTTGAGGCCAGAAAAATTCAATGATTTCAAAATTTAAAGATATAATCTATTCATGCCAGAGAACGATTTTTTAGATGCTGAACCTACCGTACATACTACCAAACAACTTATGGAATCTCCGGAAGTGGAGGCCATCGCAAAAAAGGTTATAGAGAAACACAAGATGGAATTCGGTCCGGCTGAGATCGGGTATTTCCTGGTGTATCCTAATCTTTCTAAACAGCGTGCTGCCAAGTGTATGAAGGCCAGCAGAGAGGTGAAACATTATTCCGGTAACGATTACCTGATCGAGATCTCCGGAGAGCTTTGGGACATGCTGGATAATGAAACTAAAGAGATGATGCTGTATCACGAACTGCTTCATGTAGATCCGACGTTCAAATCAAAAACCCAGGAATGGAAAATGACCATTCGTAAACCTGATTTTGCCGATTTCTACACCATCAATGATAAGTTCGGCAACGAGTGGTATAAAACCATTCAGGCAACGGCTTCTTCGCTTTATGATTTGGATCCGAGACAGGAGAGTAAGGTTAAATTATAGGTTCAAGGTGCAAGGTTTTAGGCGCAAGTGTATTAGCATTTAAATGATTTTTTAGACTGATTTTTATCTTTTTTGTAAGGAGTTGGGTTTTTATCGCTCTTACTATGCGTAAATAATCCTAACTTAAAAACAGAAAAATGAAAAACTTTAAAAACCTGATCGTTTGGCAACGAAGTATGGAATTAGCGTCTGAAACAACTAATGTAGTTTCAAAACTACCTCATGAAGAGCGATTCACGTATAGAGATCAGATAATTAGATCATCAATTTCCATTCCTTCAAATATTGCAGAAGGAAGCAGCAGAAAAAGCCGGAAAGATTTTAAGCGATTTCTACGGCTTTCCCTTGGTTCCAGTTTTGAACTCGAAACCCAGCTTCTTTTATTGGAACAAAATAAGCTTATAAAATCCGAACACTTGAAAACTGTATTCGGATTCAATGAAGAAGTCCAAAAAATGCTCCAAACTTTATTAAAGAAATAAATCTTGAGCCTTGCACCTTGAACCTTACGCCTCAACTCACTTCATATCCTTCTTTGGCGAGGATTTTTTTGATTCTTTCAACATGATCCCCCTGGATTTCAATAGTTTTCCCTTTGATGGTGCCCCCGGTGCCTAATTGTGTTTTTAGTTTCTTTTCAAGCTTTTCAATGACCTGGGGATTGTGTGTGATGCCACGAATTACAGAAACTTGTTTTCCCCGGCGTCCGGCGGTTTCCATTTTTACGGTAACTTTCATGCTATACTTTGGTTTTTTTCCAATTTCCACGTTTGAATAATATAAAGCCTATTACACCCAATAGTGATTCGGCTATTACTATAGAGTAAAATACACCAACTTCGTTCCATTCCAGTGATATTGCCAGGAAATAAGCTAATGGAATTTCTACTATCCAGAAACAGACGAGGTTTATGAG
>JBBDLQ010000041.1:5124-6450 GCA_040878765.1 Balneolaceae bacterium
CCAATTCCCCGGCCAATTGTAGTTGCCACTGCTGCACCGGTAATTCCGAGTTCAGGAAAAGGACCGTATCCAAAAATTAGGAGTGGATCTAACACAATATTTATTCCATTTGCCAGCCATAGCACCCGCATGGAAATGGCTGCATCCCCGGCTCCACGAAAAATCGAGTTAATTACAAATAAAAACATAACGACAATATTACCGCCCAGCATAATGGTGGTATAAGATGACAGGTTATCGACGATGTTGGAACCGGCTCCCATGAGCTGCAGAATTTCTTTGGAGAAGAAAATTCCGATTATGGCAATGGGGAGAGAAATGATCAGGCAAACGATGATAGCCTGAACCGCAGATGAAGCAGCGTCATCTTTCTTTTTCTCGCCGATTCTACGTGCTATGATGGCCGTAGTGGCCATGCTAAACCCGATGGCTATGGCGTAAACAAGTGTAAGCACCGACTCCGTAATGCCAACCGTTGCAACTGCATCTGCGCCAAGTTTAGATACAAAGAATATATCCACAACGGCAAAAATGGATTCCATCATCATCTCAAGCACCATAGGGATAGAGAGAATCAGTATAGCACGGCCTATATTGCAGGTAGTGAAGTCGAGTTCGGTTCCAGCCAGGGAGGCCTTAATATCAACCCATAAAGAATTTGTGGGAGTGATTAGCTGGTCGTTCTCAGGCATTTTTTAGTGTGGCCGTGGAGAAAGGAACCGGGAACCATGAACGTGAACATTCTGGACTTTCCAGACTAATTTGTCGATAAAAGATGAGGGGGCTTTAAAAAGAATGACAGCATCAGCTTTTCGTACAACCATACGATCAAGCTGATCAAGATCTTTAAATTCTAATACCACGGGTGCATTAATTTCTTTCACTTTAGCAAGAAAATATTTTTCCTGTGGCGAGGCATATTTAACAATGGAGTAGGTGAAAGCGGTATATACTCCATTCAGTTGCTCTGCATTTCTGAAAATAACCAACGGAACATCATCATCAATAGCATCAATAATTTCATCCAGGTTTCTGTAGCTTTCTTCCTCGTAAGGGGTGATGATATCGGCTAAATCGATTTCAACTGCTTCGCCAATAATTTCACGTTTAAGTTCATCCAGGGCAGCCTTTCGGTTTGTATTATAAGAGCCGGCCAATACAATAAGTGAGTGTGCAAACTCATCAGATTTTCTAAACTTCTTTAAAAATTCTTTGTGGTTAGCGCTTTTGTATTCGAATGTATTATCTGCCTTCATAATTGAATGTTAAAAACCGATTTTGAATGAGCTTCAAAGGTATGCTTTAAAGAGATTGTAAGAAAGGGTG
>JBBDLQ010000042.1:0-6404 GCA_040878765.1 Balneolaceae bacterium
TCCACAACAGCTTATCCCGATACTTTGGTAGGAACCGATTCACACACTACCATGATCAACGGCCTCGGAATTCTTGGCTGGGGTGTTGGCGGCATTGAAGCGGAAGCAGCCATGCTTGGTCAGCCAATTTCAATGCTGGTACCTGAAGTAGCCGGAATGAAATTGACCGGGAAACTTCGTGAAGGAGTTACAGCAACAGATTTAACATTGACGGTAACACAAATGCTTCGTAAGCATGGCGTGGTTGGTAAATTTGTAGAATTTTATGGCGATGGGCTCAGCAACATGAGTTTGCCTGACCGCGCAACTATTGCAAATATGGCTCCTGAATATGGAGCTACCATGGGCTTTTTCCCAATTGATAAGGAAGCACTACGGTATATGAGAAGAACCGGCCGTTCGGAAGAACTGGTGCAGCTGGTTGAAAATTACACCAAAGCACAGGGCTTGTTCAGAACCGATGATACTCCCGATCCCGAATTTTCATCAACCCTTGAATTAGATTTAAGCACGGTAGAAACCTCCCTGGCGGGACCAAAACTTCCGCACGATCGTATTGCGCTGGGTAATATGAAGAAAGCATTTGAGAATTCACTAACCAGTGATGATCCAACAATGGGCTTTAATCTTGCACAGGAAAAGCTGGCCAATAAAGGGATCTACAAAAACGGTCAGGAAATAGAAATGAAACACGGTGATGTGGTAATTGCCGCCATCACTTCCTGTACTAATACTTCCAACCCAAGCGTAATGCTGGGAGCTGGAATAGTAGCCAAAAAAGCCTACGAAAAAGGACTCAAAGTTCCGGCATATGTGAAAACCTCGCTGGCACCCGGCTCACGTGTAGTAACCGAATATCTGAAAGAAGCCGGCCTGACCGAATACATGGACAAGCTTGGATTTAACCTTGTGGGTTACGGATGTACTACTTGTATTGGAAACTCAGGTCCTTTACCTGCGCCCGTTGAAAGAGCTATAAAAGAAGGTGATCTTATTGCCGCTGGCGTACTTTCAGGAAACCGAAACTTTGAAGGGCGTATTCATCCGTATGTGAAAGCTAATTACCTGGCTTCACCGCCATTGGTTGTAGCTTATGCACTGGCTGGAAGCGTAGATATTGATCTTGCAACCGAGCCATTAGGTAAAGACAAGGAAGGCAATGATGTGTATCTGAAAGACATTTGGCCAACAACGGCAGAAATTGCAGAGCACCTTGATGCGGCAATACGCCCCGAGCTTTTCGATAAGATGTACGGTGATATTTTTGAATCCCCGACCTGGGAAGAAATTCCGGTATCAGGCGGAGACCTGTTTAACTGGAGCGATGATTCAACCTATATTCAGGAACCACCTTTTTTCATGGATATGAGTGAAGAACCTGAGCCGATCAAACCGATTAAAGGAGCAAGAGTGCTGGTGAAAGTGGGAGATTCTATTACAACCGATCACATTTCCCCGGCCGGTAATATCAAGGAAGATGCTCCTGCTGGTGTTTATCTGAAAGAGCATGGCGTGAAGAAAGAAGATTTCAACTCGTACGGTTCACGCCGTGGTAACGACCGGGTTATGACACGAGGCACCTTTGCCAATGTCCGGTTCAAAAACCAACTGGCACCCGGAACGGAAGGCGGATTTACCAAGTATTTCCCGGAAGATGAAATCACTACTATATATGATGCATCCCTGAAATACAAAGAATCGAACACACCGCTTGTTGCTTTGGCTGGTAAACAATACGGAACCGGTTCATCCCGCGACTGGGCCGCCAAAGGTACGGCATTGCTTGGAGTGAAAGCAGTAATTGCTACATCATATGAGCGAATTCACCGTTCAAACCTGATCCAAATGGGGGTGCTTCCGCTTCAGTTTAAAGAGGGGGAAAGTGCTGACTCTTTAGGATTAGATGGTTCTGAATCCTTTGATATTCATGTAGACGATAATGTAAAAGCTCGTCAGGAAATCAAGGTAGAAGTTACAAAAACCAATGGTGATGAAATTGAATTCACCACTGATTGCAGAATCGATACTCCGGTAGAAGTAGATTACTATCGAAATGGCGGAATTCTTCACACAGTATTACGCGACTATCTGAAAAAAAGTAAAGCGTAATATTTACCTTAATTAATCAAAAGCACGGTTGTTATAACCGTGCTTTTTTTTGCACATATGTTTCAGTAAAATCTAATTCTCTAAAAGAGAAAGGATATTTTTTATATATTGAGCTCTACATTTTCAATTTTCGGGAATAGCAATCAAAGAAAAAGAAAAAAATATAAATTCAGAAAAAATTAAATCTGCCGGGCCTGAAGCTCTTGTAATGCATGCAGTTGAGGGTATTAATAGAACCATGCAGCTTAAAGAGGTACTGAGAAAATGCATGGAAGCCGCAAAAATTGTAATGAACTCAGAAGCGAGTTCACTTATGCTGCTCGATGAGTCTACCGGTGATTTAAATGTTAGCATACCCACAGGCCCTGTAAAAGATGAAATTTTAGGAATGACGATTCCCAAAACCAAGGGAATTGGCGGCTGGGTGGTTTCCTATAATCAACCATTCATTTCTAATGATGTGGTGGAAAGCGATATTTTCTGGAAGGATCTTTCCGCAGGATTTACGACTCGTAATATTATTTGTGTGCCACTGCAAAATTCGGAAGGGGAAGCATTTGGTGTGCTTCAGGCTATAAATAAAAAAGATGGAAATCATTTTGAAGGTAAGGATGTGCCGGTATTTGAATCACTTGCACAACACGTAGCCTCTGCAATTGAAAGATCCCAAAAATATGATGAACTTGAGCGTAAGCTGGAAGAACGGGATCTACAGCTTTCTGAAATTCATCATCGTTTAAAAAATAACCTGTCTATGATATCAGGTCTGATTGAATTTGACCTGGTGAAAATTGAAGATCCTATTGCCCGGGGAGCTCTCATCTCTGCGGAAGCAAGAATAAAATCAGTAGCTGAAGCTCATTCATTATTATATGAGCAGAATAAAACAGGGGAATTGGATCTGTCGGAATACCTGGCTTCTGTAACCAGAAATGTTGAAAATGTATTTCAATGGCCTGATAAAGATATTCAGATTAGTATGCATTTTGAAGATATTTACCTTGATGTGATCAGGGGGATGCTGTGTGGACTGGTTCTTAATGAGCTCTTAATGAATGCTTACAAACATGCTTTTGTAGAGAGGTCAATTGGCGAAATCATTATAAGCCTGAAGAAAACACCTACTGATAAAATTGTGATTATTGTGGCTGATAATGGTCTTGGTATTATGGAATCAACTAAAAACAAACAGGATAAACCAGACGCACATTTCATTTCCAGATCATTGGCCAATAAACTTGGTGCCGAAATTTCCTGGAAGCAAAATCCTGAAATTGGCTCAACCTGTATCGTTTCATTTCAGGCTTAAATCCACCAGTTTCCCAAACCTCTCATTGTAAATATTTCTGCCACTTTTTTTTGAATTGGTGTATTCAGCATTCCTTTTAAAAATATATTTCTCAAAAAACGCAGGTTAGTTTTACGTCCCAAAGCCATATTGATTTCAGCCCGTCGCGCAACTTTCCGGGCAATTTTTTGTTGCCTGTCTGAATATGATTTCAAAGCAGAAGGGTCGTATTTCAACACGCCTTTACGCTCCATAAGCATGGAAAATACTTCGGTCAATTCACGGCAATCCATCCAACCCAGGTTCATACCTTGCCCTCCAATCGGACTTACCACATGAGCCGCATCACCTGCCAGTAAAATCCGGCCTTTGGCAAAGGTTTCAGCCATAAAATGCTGTACTCCAAAACCGCTGAGCATGGTACTCTTCACCCCAAAAAGATTATATCTAATTCTCTGTTGAACCAATTTCGCCAATATCTCTTCATCTGGATAGGTGATGTAGGTATCTGTTTTTACCACCCACCGGCGCATACCGTTGGGAAGAGGAAAACTTTCAATGAGGCCATCTTTTGGGAGGAAAACGGCCGCATCCGGCCCGAAATCTGTAGTATCTTCAAAATCTCCCATGATGTAGGTGTCATCGTACCGCTTGCCGGAAAAGTGAATGGATGCCAGCTGGCGAACCAAACTGTTTTTCCCATCGCACCCAATAAGATAGTTACTGGTTATTTGTTGATGTTGATTTTCTCGGGTTGAAAAAACTGTTTCAATTACTTTTTCATTTTCAGAAAAAGACTTGAATTCTGCTTCCGTTATCAGTGCGTTTTTATCCAACTTTTGAAGTTCATCCCGCAAATTTTTTTCTGTGGTGAATTGGGGACACATCAACACATAATTGTGAGGTTTAGGGCAATGTTCAAAAGTAATTTCCCCAAGCTTTTTGTTTTCAGTCAAAGCTATTCCTTTCCGGATTTTCATCCCTTGCTTCAGGAATGACTCCGAAATCCCAACCTTATCAAATAATTCCAGCGAAACGGGATGAATTCCCAAAGAACGGGAATCGGGAACGGGTTCTTTTCGTTTTTCCAGCACCCGGCAATCAATTCCTTTTTTGATAAGGCAGATGGCAAGGAATAAACCCACCGGGCCTCCTCCAATAATTACCACAGATATGTGTTTAGCTTTTGCCATAGGTCAATATGAGCCGAAATGGGAACATGCGTTTTACCGTCCAGCCGGCAGGTAAAAGATCCTGAAGTTCGGTAAACGTAAAACTTCGTTTTATGGAAATTAGACCGTCTTCAACAATAAAAGAATTTCGGAAGATCATCCGGGCAAAAATATTAAAAAGTATAAAGCCCAAATCACTGCGTTCAATATCACCGAAAAGAATTTTCCGTGTGGCTAATTGTTTTGATTCTTCCAAAAAAGCGATGATCTGCTCATTGGAAAGATGATGGAGCAGATGATTGGAAATCACAAAATCAAAATGCTGATTCTGGGAAACGAGTTCGGTTGATGAAATACATTTCCAGGTAACAGGTTCATCGCCATACTGGGATTGAACAAAATCGAAAGCCCGTTGGTCGGTATCAATGGCAGTAATATTTAGTGTAATTCCATCTCTTTTGGCCCAATGGGCTAATTTCAGAGGTAGGTCGCCGCCGCCAAAGCCGATGTCGAGCAGCGAGTACGATTTATTTCCCTGCATATGCGGAAGAAGCTCCTTTTCATAAACACGTTTCCATTGCGAAAGCAGCCGGTTGATTGTTGAAAATTGCCGGTAGGTGTTTGCCAGTAAATGCGGATCACAATCGATCCGGTCCATTTTTTCCACCAAATGCGGCTGTCGCTGAGAAAAGTACCAGGGCATAACTATCGGTTATTTTCGGGGTGATGAACGGATAGCAGTCCGCTTTCTATAGTAAGTCCGGGGCCGAAAGCCATCGTCAGGATATTTTGCCCCGCTTTTAATTCAGAATCCAGCAGCTTTTTCAGCACAAATAAAACGGTGGCACTGCTCATATTTCCAAATTCCGCCAGCACTTCACGTGAAGCTGAAATTTGGGCAGGCAGTAAATTCAGGGAATCTTCAATTTTGTCCAGGATTGCTCGTCCACCGGGATGAAGTGCCCAGAAATCAATATTATTTCCTGAAAGCTGATATTGATCATAAAGTGGTTGTATTACCGGTTCAAGGTTATCCCGGATGATATCCGGAACATAGGTTGAAAGAACCATATCGAAACCTGAATCTCCGATGGTCCAGGCCATATCCTTTTCGCCATTTGGGGCAAGGGCGGAAGCAAATTGCTTAATTTCAAAACTTTGTTTTTGGGGTGATTTTGAAGAGATAATCATTCCGGCCGCTCCATCGGCAAAAACGGATCCGGACAGCAAATTATCGACATCGTTTTTAAACTGGAAATGTAAGGTGCAAAGTTCTGCACTCACCAATAACACCACCGCCTCAGGATCAGAAATACAAAAAGACTGAGCCATTTTAAGGGCAGGAAAAGCGGCATAACATCCCATAAAGCCCACATGAAAACGCTGTGTTGATGGTTTCAGATTCAAGGCTTTCACAATTTCATAATCGGGGCCGGGCGCAAAAAAGCCGGTACAGGAAACGGTTATGACATGCGTGATTTCATCGGAGGAAATATGAGGATTATCGGCAAGTAATTTCCTCCCAACATCTACAAACAGCTTTTTGGATTCTTGCTCATAAACCTTATTCCGTACAGCAGTACCCGGTTCATTCATAGCCTGCCCGTTAAAAAACAGCGTTCCCGCTTTATTTGGCATGAAATCTTCGATCACAGAATGCCGTTTTTCTATGCCCGATTGTGAATAAATGCGGTGAATTATAGCCTGTGATTTACGATCGGTTCCGACATGCTTTTTCATTACCTCGCGAATATGTTGCTGATCGCTGGAGAATCGGGGAACCGAAGTCGCTATGTCGTGAATGAAAACGGGCATATAACAGGATAACAAATTGA
>JBBDLQ010000043.1:0-6389 GCA_040878765.1 Balneolaceae bacterium
GTTGCCAAAGTTCTTGCCCGATTAATAAAAAGACTCAATTCCTCAAGCCTTCCCAATCAAATCCCCGGCAATTTTTGATGATGACAACACACCCGGCAAACCAGCTCCGGGATGAGTTCCGGCTCCCACAAAATAGAGATTATCAACATCTTCACTTTTATTATGAGGACGGAACCAGGCCGATTGCGTTAAAATCGGTTCCACCGAAAAAGCTGAACCTTTGAAACTATTAAGCTCATTCTGAAAATGCAGGGGATCAATATAATGTTCAGCTACAATATTTTCCTGAAGATCGGGAAGGTAATTTTCTTCCAGAAAATTCATGATGGAATCACGGTATTTTGGGGCCATTTCATTCCAGTCCGTTTCACTATCCAAATGCGGGACCGGCGAAAGCACATAGAATGCTTCATGTCCCTCGGGGGCCATAGAAGGATCGGTTTTGGTTGGCATGTGGAGGTAAAGTGAAAAGTCATCCGATAGTTTTTTGTGATGAAATATATCAGAAAGCAGGCCCTTATATCGCTCGCCCAAAATGATATTATGATGAGCCAGGTTCGTATCGTTATAGCGTTTTTTGGTTCCAAAATAGATTACAAAAAGCGACATACTGTATTTAGTTCGTTCGATCTTCCGGTCGGTGTATTTTTTCCGATGTTTGGGGTTGATGAGATTTTTGTAGGTAAAGGCCACGTCGGCATTGGATACAATTTCATCCGCAAATAATACCTCCCCGTTTTTTAGTCGAACTCCATTGGCTTTACCATTTTCTATCAGAATTTCTTCCACTTCCGTCTCGGTGTGAATTTTTCCTCCCTGTTCTTTAATAAGTTTGGCCAGGCCATTCACAATGGTCCCGGTTCCGCCCATAGCGTAATGCACCCCCCATTCACGCTCCAGGTAGTGAATCATGGAATAAATAGATGTGGTGTCGAAGGGATTCCCGCCAACCAATAATGGATGAAATGAAAAAGCCTGACGCAAAAAATCATCCTTTATAAACTGTGAAACATATTTATAAACCGATTTGTGGGATTGCAGCTTGATCAGGTCGGGAGCCACTTTTAGCATATCAGTGAATTTCAGGAAGGGCTTATCAGCTAATTCAACAAATCCTTTTTCAAAAATGGGTTTCGTGGTCTTGATAAATTCTTCATAACCTTTAACATCTGCGGGATTTCGTTTTTCAATTTCAGAGAGGATAAAATCATGGTCGCTGTTATAATCGAATCCAATCCCTTTATGATCAAAAATTCTATAAAATGGATCGCAGGGTACAAGCTCAAAATAATCATCCTTTTTCTTGCCGGCAGCTTCAAAAATATCATTAAACATAAATGGAGCAGTGATTACCGTTGGCCCGCCATCAAATTTAAAGCCATTCATTTCATAGACGTAAGCACGTCCGCCAAGCTTATCGCGTTTTTCGAGGATGGTGACATCGTGGCCGGCAGAAAGAAGGCGTGAAGCGGCGCCTAAACCCCCAAAACCGCTGCCAATTATTATGATATTCTTTTTCATGGATCAATTAATTAAGTGTTTCGCTTTAAACGGAAAAACTCAGTTAATCAATCCCGAAGATCAAATTAATTTTCAATTTGTTTAACAAAACCGGCATAGCCGAGTCGGTTTAAACGCTGCATTTCTTCCTGTGCATCATCCGGATTGGTAAAAGTTCCGAAGTAAACCCGAAAAAAGGTTTGTTTATTCACATCAATTTTTTCAATGCGGCTGCCATCAATTTTTGAACTTTGAGTTTCAGCCTGTCCGCGCTCCTGATAGGAACCCAATTGTACGGTGTAGGTAGGAACTTTTATGTCGGTAATCCGTGAATTTTCCAGGTCACCTTCCAATAAATACAACCGGACACGGGCAGTTCCCGGCCCTATCATATCAACTTGTTCAGCAGCCGCTTTAGAAAGATCAATAATGCGGTCTTTGGCATAGGGTCCGCGATCATTAATCCGAACCTGAACTGTTTTGCCATTATCCAAGTTTTCCACCAATAGGATAGTTCCAAAAGGCAGGGTACGATGTGCTGCTGAAACTCCATTCATATCATAAGTTTCACCATTTGCGGTAAGCTTACCATGAAAATTAGGACCGTACCAGCTTGCCATTCCATTTTCGAGAGCCTTTGCGTTTTCTGATTTCGAAAAGTCGGCACCTCTTTTGCTGACTCCGCAAGCCGAGAGTAATATCGCAGAAACCACGAAAAGCATTGTAACTTTTAATAAGTGCATGTAGATGATTTTTTAAATGATGGCTAAAATATATCCTGCAAAAAGATGAAATGCTATGAGGCTGCATTTAAAATCACAGAAAAAACAGAGCCCTCACCCGGCTTAGATTCCAGATCAATGTCACCATTCATGCGTTTTAAGAGCGTGTAAACAATATATAGTCCAAGTCCGGTAGATTTTTCATTACCGGTTGGATTTGCAGAAAGTTTTGAGAATTTATTGTAGATGTTTTTTCTGTCATCTTCGGTAAAACCGGGGCCTTCATCCTCAATGGATATCCTTACTTTATTAACCTTCGATAGTTTCTCTGCCCGTATTCTAACCTCAGATTCACTTTCAGAAAATTTGTACGCGTTGTTAATGAGGTTCTCAATGATCCTGTTTAATGCATTTTCATCGGCAATTACTTTAGGCAGGTTATCCTGTATTTCAAGGGAAGTCTTTATGGACTTTTTCTCTCCCAAAATTTGAATGGATGCATAAATATCGGTGAGTATTTTTTCTAATGAAATGGATTTCAATTCTAATTTAACCTCACCCAATTCCAGGTTATTGGCATCCACCATATTATTTACCAAATGATTGATACGCATTGACAGGTCATAAATATTTCCGGCATATTCCTTTACCTCATTAGCAGGGAGGTTTTCGGCATCAAAAGCTAAAATGTCAGCAATGGCTGCAATGGAATTTAGAGGCGTACGCAGGTCGTGAGATACAACGCTTATGAAACGATGGATATCTTCATTTTTATGTGAGACAGACGCAGCACCATCAAAAATGGATTGATTGATAAATTTTTGATGACTTTTCTGAGTGAATAGCAGAAAAACAGATATGGCAAGAGCAAATAAAGTAAAGCCAAAAAGCATCAAGAGAGTTTCTCTGCTGAGCCAATCTGTTATTCCCAACAGATATCCCGGCAACATTTCAAAAAAGACATGCAGATATAACACTTCCATTATTTGCAATGGAAAGGTGAAGAATTCATTCCAATACAAGCCAACGGAAATTAACACACCTGCAAAGTGTGTGATTCCAAACATGTTAAAACCCTATAAGCTGATTACCTAAATTTTGTGTGAATATAGTTTAATGTGGCGTTAATATCATTTTTTCACACTAATTAAGGCTAAAATTTTCTTTAAAACCGCCCAATTATGCGGTGGATAGTTCACTTTTTTTGATTACTATCGGGCAACTATGCTGCGTGTTGGCTTTAAACACCATACGGGCTCACCTTAAAAACAGAAGTTATGCGATTAGTAATATCTCTGCTTGTTACAAGTTTTGCCTTTTTGGCATTACCGGCACAAGCCCAAAGTGTGATTTCATTCAGTGGTGGTACGCTTGAAAATTCAAATATGTCTCTCAGTTTTTCGGCTGGTGAGGTTATCGCCGGAACTTTCACCGGCGCTACCATCAATATTACCGGAGGATTTGGAAATGGAAGCGATCTGCTTTCCACATCCAATGAAATCCTGCAAAATGATCTTCCGACGGTTTTTCGGTTGAATCAAAACTATCCCAATCCATTTAACCCTTCAACGAATATTACTTTTGATTTGCCAAAAACAGCTGAAGTAAGACTGGAAGTTTTTAACTCCATTGGTTCGAAAGTAGCGGTACTTGCAGAAGGCCAAAAAGCGGCCGGAACACATACCCTGCGTTTTGATGCATCGTATATGGCAAGCGGAATGTACTTCTACCGTTTGACAGCGGCCGGAAATGTTATATCAACAAAAAAAATGCTTTTGATTAAATAATTATATGAGGACAAAATGATGAATAAGATACTATCAAAACTAATATTTACTATGTTGGCTGTATTGTTTACAGCCGAAGTTATGGCACAGGTTCCGCAGGGATTTAACTTCCAGGCTGTGGCCAGAGACGCCGACGGAAACTTGATTTCAAATACTGAGTTGGGTGTTCGTGTGAGTGTACTTCAAGGTACAGAAACGGGAACAGCAGTATATACAGAGACCCAAAAACCAACCACAAGTGCAGTTGGTTCTTTTCAATTAGTTATAGGGGAAGGAACTTCGGAAGATAATTTTGGTGCCATCGACTGGTCATCTGATAATTATTACGTGAAACTTGAAATTGACCCAGCCGGCGGAGAAGAGTACGAAGAGCTTGGAACCACCCGCTTACTTTCGGTACCCTATGCATTGCTATCACAAAATGTAGTGGATGGAATATCTGTGGGTGAGGAACCAATCACCGAATATACATTAGATGCTTCCCAGGATACAGCATTCATCATTAATATGAATGGTGACATTGCTCCTGAACAATTTGTTTATGCATTGGAAGTAAATGGAAGTACAACAGGAAGAAATAGACCTATAATTGGTAGAATCTTGGAAGATGAATCGAATGCGGAATCACAATACGCAGTAAATGGCCGGGCTGATGGTTTGGGGACAGGTACCCATATCGGAGTTTTAGGTTCAGCATATAGTCCCGATGCTTCCGGTGGTAATAGATATGGTGTATATGGACAAGCTGGTTCAAAAGCCAAATACAATTATGGTTTGAATGGAGTTGCATTTGGTTCTGGTAATGGAGATGAAGGCGAGGGTTACGGTGAAGGCTCTATCAACTTTGGCCTGCGTGGGGGAGCATCAGGTAACGCCTGGAATAATTCAGGTTTGGAGGCAGAAGCTTATGGAGAGGCCGGAAAACATAACTATGGAATTAATGGATTATCACATGCCGGTACCGGAGAAACCGTTGAAAACCGTGGAGCATCGGGTCGCGCTTGGGGCCCCGGTATTAACTATGGAGTTTATGGAGCTGCCTGGGATGGAGTTGAAAACTATGCAGGTTATTTTGATGGAAATACCGTAGTTAATGGTGATTTAACTGTTAATGGCTCTATAAATGGTGGGGGAACAACTCAACAATTATTAGTTCAAAATGAAAATGAGGAAGTTGTTGCAGCTATTAATCCACATGGAACAGATAATAAGCAAGGTATGATCCATTTATATGGTGAAACAGCTGCAGAAACAGATAATTTGCGTGCCGCATTGGAAGTATCCGATAATGGGTCGGGAGATACCTGGGGACACTTGTTCCTGAGAGGTCCCGTTGCTGACCGTACTTTTGTGGATGCCGGAGCTACAAATGACCCAGGTGGGAATGATCCAACAGGTTGGTCTGGATATTTAAATTTGTGGGGTAATGACAGCCCGAACATTCAAATGGGTAGCCAGCAATGGGAGAATACGAATCTGCCACAGATTCAGTTATTTGGTAACAAACCAAATAATGATGGCTGGTACCATAGTCATGCGAGTTTGTCGGTTAATTATGATGGTGCTCAGGAATGGGGCCATTTTTCATTATCGGCAAATGAGGGGGTGGGAAATGTTGAAATAGGTGCCAAACATTGGGAAGATGCCACATTAGGAGCCGGGCGGCCATATATGTCATTTCGTGGAAATACTCCAGACGACAACCTGATCTGGATGGAGGTATCACATGATGGAACAGATGAATTTGGAAATATTCACTTCAATAGTACTGGCGGTTCGCAATTGAGTATCAGTGCAAATGGACTGGACGGTGATGTTAATGTCAATAACGGTAATCTTCATGTAAATGGGAATATTACTTATACGGGTACTTCGGAGCAAACTTCCGACCGCAACCTCAAGGAAAACATCCAGCCATTGCAAAATGGGTTGAATACCATTATGAAACTCAACCCAGCCACCTACAACTTCCGCGGCAACGGCGAATATCATGGGTTGAAGCTTTCCACCGGATTGCATTATGGATTGATTGCTCAGGAGGTAGAGGAAGTGCTTCCATCGCTGATTTCTAACAACACTCATTCCTATAAAGAAGCAATGAGTACAACTGCAGGCCCGGATGTAACCGCCGAATCTGAGATCACCAAAACCATGGAATACAAAACCATGAATTATACCGAACTGATTCCGGTGCTCATCAAAGGAATGCAGGAACAGCAGGAATTGATCGAACAACTGCAAAAAGAGATCGACGAGCTGAAAAAGAATAAATAAAGCGACTTCTTTCAAGCAAAAAACCCGCACATAAAATTATGTGCGGGTTTTTTTTGATGAGCCGAAGATCGGATTTTGCCCTGGCATCCCTTTGGGAGAACCGACG
>JBBDLQ010000044.1:0-24805 GCA_040878765.1 Balneolaceae bacterium
GTCTCGCTTCTCTTTGGTCCGGTGGAGATTATGGTAAATTTCACTCCAAGATATTCTTCAATAAAGCGAATATAGGACTGAGCGGTGGCTGGTAAATCTCCCCAGTCTGTGATTCCTTCGATAGAATTTGTCCAGCCGGGAAGGGAAGTATAAACCGGTTCCACTTCCTGAATTTCATCAAGACGCAGTGGAAATATATCCGTTTCTTTGCCATTTAGTTTGTAGCTGGTGCAGACATTAATTTCCTCAAACCCATCCATAACATCCATCTTGGTGAGTGCTAGCTCATTCATTCCATTAAGCTGCACTACATATTTAAGAGCAACCAGGTCAATCCAACCGCATCTGCGGGGCCGGCCGGTGGTGGCTCCAAATTCCTGTCCTTTTTTCCGGAGCTTTTCCCCGGTTTCATCAAGTAATTCAGTCGGGAATGGCCCGTTTCCAACACGGGTGCAATAGGCTTTGGTAATACCCATTATTTTATCCAGTGCTGTGGGCGGAATTCCAGAGCCAATACAAGCTCCGCCTGATGAAGGGGAAGAGGAAGTTACATAAGGATAGGTTCCATGATCTACATCGAGCATGGTACCCTGTGCGCCTTCCAGTAATATAGATTTCTTATTTTTAATGCCTTCGTGCATCAGGTTGGTGGTGTTGCAAATGTAAGGCTTGAGAGTATTGATGGCGCTTTCAACTTCGTCCATCAATTCATCGGTATTAAGGGTAGGCTCCTTATATAGGTTTTCGAGGGCAAAGTTAATGTCTTTGAGATTTTGATCTATTTTTTCGCGCAAAATTTCACGATCCAGTAAATCAACCATACGAATGCCCACACGAGAAACTTTACTTACATAAGCTGGCCCAATTCCACGGCCGGTTGTGCCAATGGCATCGCCGCCGCGACGTTTTTCCTTAAGCTGATCCAAAAGTTTATGGTAGGGTAAAATCACATGTGCAGTTTGGCTGATAAAAAATCGGCCTTCCAGGTTAAATCCCATCTTTTGCACGCCTTTTATTTCTTCTACCAGCGCAATGGGGTCAATGACTACTCCATTGCCAATTACGCAGTGTGCATCCCCGTTAAAAATCCCTGAAGGGATTAAGTGAAGAACTACTTTTGTATCATCAAATTTGAGGGTATGACCGGCATTTGCACCGCCCTGAAAGCGAACTACATAGTCAGCTTTATCACTGAGCAGATCTACAATTTTTCCTTTGCCCTCGTCACCCCATTGTGCACCAATAACAACTCTTGTACTCATAATCAGATCAATAAAAAAGGGGTGCCGAACACCCCTTGTATTCAATTTTAGTTTCAGTAAATCACTCTTCGAATGATTCTGCGGCTTCTTCCACTGATTTAAAGTGTTTGAATACCGTAATTAACTTAGTTACGATTAACAGGCTTTCAATCTTATCGGTTGCGTTGGCAATACGGAGATCTCCACCAGCTTTACGCATAGTAGTAAGTGCCCCGATTAACATACCAAGGCCTGATGAGTTCATGAATTTCACTTTTCCAAGATCAACCACAACATTGGTTTTATCATTGTCGATGAGTTCATGCAGTTTTTCATTCAGGCTAACGGCATCAGGGCCACCCATTACGTTTCCCTTGAATTCGATAACTACGCTGTTGTAGCGTTCTGATGTATTAAAGCTCATAGATTATCCTGTTGTTTAACATTAAGATTTTTTGGTTCGAACTTCCAGTTCAACCACCAACGCACTGGCAATAAATAATGAACTATAAGTTCCCAATACGATACCGATTAAGAGGGCAAAAGAAAAGCCTTTTAACACCTCACCGCCGAAAATAAACAGCACACTCACCACAAACAAGGTGGTAATAGAAGTAATAACGGTACGGCTTAAGGTGTCATTCAAACTTTTGTTCACCATTGGGGTGTAATCCATGCCTTTGTGCACGTTTGAGTTTTCCCTGATGCGGTCAAAAACAACCACCGTATCGTTAAGGGAATAACCAACAATGGTTAAAAATGCCGCAATAATGGCCTGATCAATTTGAAGGCTAAAGGGTACCAAATCCGCTAAAATGGTAAAAATGCCCAAAACAATTATCACATCATGAACCAAAGCGGCTACCGCCCCGGCCGAGTACGTCCAGTTCCGAAACCTTATCATGATGTAAATGAAGATAATTACAATGGCATAAATAATTGCCTGCAAAGCTCCCCATTTTAGGTCTTCAGCAAAACGCGGACCCACCACATCCGTTTTGATTACGTTTGCCGGATTATCTGGATACAGATCCTTTACGGTTGATACAATAATACTTTGTACCACATTTATCTCACTTTCATTATCGGTACGGATAAGTATTTCACTACCCGAGCCAAAAAGTTTGATTTCAGGTGCGGCACCCAGCGGTTCAGTTAAACTTGAACGCATGTCAACCACATTAACATCTTCCTGAAATTCAAGTACGAATTCTTTACCGCCACGGAAGTCGATTCCGTATTGTAATCCCTTGGTTAAAATTGCCCCAAGGGAGGCTAAAAACAAAATAGCAGAAAATATATAGGCTGTTTTTCGGCTTTTTGTAAAATTGAAGTTTGGAGTTTCAAACCATCTCATAATAATATTCCTTTAATCGTTATAAATTTTTTGGTTGGATTAGCCGAAGCTAACAGCACTTTGTTTGGCTTGTGTCAGGTAATCAACAATTACACGAGTAATTACAATAGCACTGAACAGGGATGCTACGATACCAGCCATCAGTGTAACCGCAAAGCCCTTAATAGGGCCAACGCCAAAGCTGAAAAGTATGACGGCGACAAAAAATGTAGTTACGTTGGCATCAATAATAGCACTCATGGCATTTGAATATCCTGCTTCAATAGAGGCTTTAAGCGTTTTTCCGGTTCGCTGTTCTTCCCGTATCCGGTCAAATATCAGCACATTCGCATCTACTGCCATACCGATGGTTAAAACAATGCCTGCAATACCGGGAAGCGTTAGAGTTGCTTTAAATGCGGCTAAAATCCCAAGTATAAAAATGATATTTAGGACAAGTGCAAGGTCGGCAATTGCACCGCCTGTTCTGTAGTAAATAATCATAAATATGGCCACTATACCCAATCCAAATAGAATAGAATTTAAACCGGCGCGTATAGATTCTGCTCCGAGTGTTGCACCAACAGTTCGTTCTTCAAGGATCTCGAGCGGAGCCGGCAGCGCACCAGAAAGTAATATATTTACCAAATCCTCTGCTTCTTCCACACCATCTAATCCGGTTATGGAGGAGCGGCCATTTGAAATTTTATTCTGAACATTAGGATAGGAAAACACAAACCCATCCAAAACAATGGCAATGGGTTTACCAATATTTGCTCCGGTAATACGTCCCCATTTACGGGCACCTTCACTGTTCATGCTCATAGAAACTTCGGGGACATTGGTAGCGGGATCGAACTGTACGCTGGCGGCTTCAATTACGTCACCGGTTAGCTCTACCTGGGTTCGCACTCCAATGAGCTGATAAAGATCTTGTCCGCCTTGTCCGGGAAGCGGATTGGCACTCCACATCACAGTAGTATTACGCGGGAACATACGTTGAACATCCTCATTATTAAGTAAATCCATAACCCGTGCCGTATCGTCTGGGGTTGCATAACCAACTAAGTAAGGGTTTTGCCCGGGGATAAGTACTTCTTCAAGCGGGTTGGTTTGAGTACTTACTGTATCGGATTCATCATCCTGGTAGGTGGAATAGTAATCATATAGCTGATCTACAAAATTACTTAGTTCCTGAGAATCTGCAGCCAAGCGAAATTCAAGTCGCGCGGTTCCTTTTAATAGGTTTCGCACACGTTCTTTGTCTTCCACACCGGGGAGTTCAACAACGACACGGCTGTTTCCCTGCTTAAGAATAGAAGGTTCGGTAACCCCATATCGGTCAACCCGGGAACGAATGATTTCAATAGCACGATTCAGAGCTGACTCTCGCTGAGTTTTAAGAAAAGTGCGAATTTCATCATTGGAAGACCGGCGGGTGATGTTCATAGCGTCATTTCTATAATAGCGGCTGAGGCGGGCATCAGGATCACGTGCTTCAAATTCTGAAACCATTTCATCGATAAAATCAGCACCTGAACCAATTGAGCGTTCATGAGCGACCTGAATTACACTGGTGAGCAGTTCATCGGCATTTTCATCTGCCAGTTCCAGTACTAACTGCGGAACACCAACTTCCAGCGTTACGTGCATACCACCCTGGAGGTCAAGACCCAGAGAAAGTATGTTTTCTCGCAGGTTTTCTAATTTTTCCCGGTTTTCTTCTTCATACTGAGCTGCTTCTGATGGGCTCAAGTCTTCAATGTAATTTTGTTCAAGTGACCATTGTATAGTCGGAAGCAGGTAGTATAGCGTAAGGCCTAAAAAAGCCACGATAAAACCAATTTTAAGTCCGTTTCCTTGCATTGTATTTGTGATTTATAAGTTTGAAAATGTTTGATTCAGAATAGTGGGTTGAAAATTCAATTGGGATAATAATCTATCATCACCCAATGAATGTCAATCAATCTATTTAATGAAAATGAATTTTGTCAGGTAATCGTAATCAGGGAGCACCAATTGCGATTCCGCCAGAAAGAGGAGAGAGATAATAATTAAAAAAAGGAGCTGAAATCGGATCAATATTTTGATCTGAATCATTAAGCATTGGGGTATGAATTTGAGTAACTGACTTTCCACTAAAATTCATGCCATCAACAGGCAATATGGAATGCGGATTTGCTTGTTTAATCAGAACGGCTTTACCCATTCCGGATGTTGCATTCTGAAAGGCATTCCATTCCTTTAAAAGTACCTGAAAAACTTCATTTTCGTTTTGTGATTCAGAGTTAAAAGGCAACTCAAAATCATCAGCATGTGCTTTCACCAATGCAGAGGCCTGACGAATAATGGATTCTAATTTATCATCCTGATGGTGCAGACTCTTAATTTGCTGAGCTACAAAGGCATTACTTTCCGATTTCAGATTAGACTGTAACCAAGCTGCAAAGGCATCGTGAGTAGTACTTTCACTTACCGGTTTCATGAAATAGAAAACCAGGCCCGCAAGCAGGAACCCTACGTTTATTGATTGAGTGATATGTGTTCTGAAAAATTTCATCAAGATGTAAAATATAAAGAAGTATTCACCAATAATGAATTACAATTTAAGAGAATCCAACAGTCTAAAAAGTGCAGCGATAATAATGAGTAAACAGAATATTTAGCTAAGAGTACAAACCATTAGTTATTGCAAACCGTACTGCTGCAGCTCGTGAGTGAACATGTAATTTCTTATAGATATTCTTTATATGGACACGCACTGTATGTGGGCTGATGAAATATTTTTCGCCGATATGTTCAATGGTCAAATCGTCAATAATTCCATGTAAAATCTCCAATTCCCGTTCTGTAAGAGAAAATTCTTTTGCCGACTCACGAACTTTTTCCTCTTTTGATTCATTTTCATTCTTAATAAAAGTTATCACTTTTGTAGCTATTGAAGGGGAAAGGGCAGCCCCTCCGTTTATAAGCTCATAAATTGAGTCAACATATTTTTGAATGGGGTCGTCTTTTAATAAATATCCTGAGGCTCCGGCATGTATCGATTGAAATATTTTTTCTTCATTTTCAAATACTGTTTGTATGAGTATTTCGATGTCAGGATAAGTAGCTTTTATTGCCTGGGTAGCTTCAATACCCGATTTCCCCGGCAATTCAATATCCATCAAAATAACCTGGGGTAGTGATTGCGATGGTAAATCATTCAGTTTTTTCAGACATTCTTTACAACTCTGAGCTTCCATTATAATAATAAAGTCATCATAAAAGGAAAGTCGCGCCTTAAGGCGATCCATAATCTTAATCTGGTCTTCAACTATTCCAATTCTAATATTCATTGTAAAATAAAAGCATTATAGAGTTGATGTTATATACCTAAGTCAGGGTATATTTGGCAGGATAATTTGAATGAAAGTTCCATTATCTGCTGAACTTGAAATCTTGAATTCTGCCTTAATTTCATCACAACGTTGCTTCATATTCGTCAATCCATTGCCAATATTTTGTTGTTTTTCTAAATTCATTCCAATCCCATTATCTTGTATTGTCAGGAGAAGAGCATGCTCAGATTGGCAGAGTTGTATTTCAAATTCTGAAGCACGTGCGTACTTATTTGTATTATTCAGTGCCTCCTGAATAATTCGCATAAGGTTTAGTGATTGAGTTGGATTGAGAATAAGTGAATCATTAACATCTGCCTGAATGGAAGTTATAATGTCACCTATATAACGCTTTTGACGTCTCAGGTAGTTTTTTAAATGATCCAGAAAGGCATTGATTGGAATCTCATCTTTGTCTAATAACCAAATAGTTTCCCGAAGTTCAGTCATAGCCCATCTGGCATCTGTGTCAAGATTATTTAGTATATCAATAGCCTCTTCCGGCTGATTTTTTTTAAGATGTATGTTACTGATCTCAATTCCGGTTATGAGGCTTGATATTTGTGAGCCAACATTATCGTGAAGGTCCCGGGAAATCCTTTCCCTTTCCTGGTGGATTTTATTTTCCACTTCCGCATTTGCAAGCTGAATTTTGAGCTTATTTTCCCGTTTCAGGTTTTCACTTTTTATGTTTTGCTGACGGAATATTAGCCCACTGATAAATAAACCTGTCATAAATAATGCACCCAGGGCACTTAAAATCCAGTTGCGCTGCCGCACTTTAAGTTTTTCCTGGCTGAGCTCTGCCTGTTTTAAAGCCAGTTCCTTTTCTTTTTGCTCGCTTTCAAACTGAACTTCGAGTTCATTTAATTTATGCTGAGTGGTTTCGTTTAATCTTTCATCTTTAAACTCCGAAAACTTCTTTTGATAGTGTAAAGCTGAGTCATACCTCCCCTGTATTTCATATAAATTCGAAATAGTACTAAAATTATGTTCAGCGAGGTGTGGATATTTTATCTGAAGTGCCATATTCAGGGATGCTTTGTAATGCCGCAATGCCGCTTCATAATCTCCTTTTTCATCAAAAGCACTGCCTAGATTTGTGAGGTCTATGCCCATACCTATTGAGTCTGGAATGCCTTTTTTTATATCAAAGGCCTGCTGCAAGTACTGGATGGCACGTTCATATTGTTGGGCACCGTGATATGCTGTTCCGAGATTTCCGTACGAATAAGAAATTCCCAGCGTGTCTTTATTAGCTATTTTTATGGCAAGTGATTTTTCCATGAAGTAAATGGCACTGTCTATTTGCTGCTGATCCAGTTTTACAACACCATAATTATTGTAAGCATCGGACAGTTCTACAGATTGCGGGAAATCCTGAAGTATTTGTATTCCCCTTCTCATAAAATATTCAGCCCTTTCATAACTCCGTCTGCGGGTACCATAGCCAAGTTCAGCAAACCCATAACCGGCCTGTAAAAGCATTCCAAGCTCTTCGAATAAATTAATGGATTCCAACCGGTAGGTAACGCTTTCATCCCAATCACCCAGATAGCCAGAAACAAGGGCAAGTTTGGCCAATATTTTTGCCCTGCCTTCTTGATAGCCTATGGAATCGGCCAGTACGTCTGTTTGTAATAAAAGTGTTTTAGTCTGAGTGGTGTTGTTCGTAATTTGTTGAACGTAGAGAGCATTGATAGAATCAATTCGTTGAATAAGTAACTCATTCTCAGACTGACCAAGTACCGGTGTCCAGATCAAAAAAAGAGAAATGGTTAATATGTACCCTATTTTTTTGTAAATCCCCATAGCTGAAATTCCCCAAATAAGTTAGGTGAATATAGTTTTGGTCAGCTAATAATAAAAACAGATGAAAAAATTCTAAAGATTGAAAGTTATGGGATACAACTCGAAATGCCATATCACCACATTGATGGAGCAAGGTTTTAAGTGGTAACCTGAAGCCGTTCAAACTCCTGTTTTAGATACATACCAGTGTAGGATTTATCAACTTCAGCAACTTCTTCGGGCGTACCTGATGCTATAATTTCTCCACCACCTGCTCCTCCTTCGGGACCAAGATCAATAATCCAGTCGGCAGCTTTTATAAGATCCAGGTTATGTTCAATCACTATTACAGTATTGCCCTTATCAACCAGTCGCTGAATTACATCCACCAACATACGCACATCCTGAAAGTGAAGGCCGGTAGTAGGCTCATCCATTACATATAGGGTATCTCCGGTTCCTACTTTAGAGAGTTCCCGGGCTAGTTTTATTCGCTGTGCCTCGCCACCGGAAAGGGTGGTACTGGATTGCCCCAATGTTAAATATCCCAGCCCCACATCAGTTAAGGTGCCTAAAATCCGGTTGATGGCGGGTTGGGCTTCGAAAAATTCAGTGGCTTCACTAATGGGCATCTTCAAGACTTCGGAAATATTTTTCCCTTTGTAGTAGATCTCCAGGGTTTCGCGGTTATATCGTTTGCCATTACAGGTTTCGCAAGTTACATACACATCCGGCAGGAAGTTCATTTCGATCTTACGGACCCCATCACCATTGCAGGATTCACACCTCCCGCCTTTCACATTAAAGGAAAACCGGCCCTGATCGTAACCTCTGATTTTTGATTCGGGAAGTTCTGCAAATAACCTGCGGATATGATCAAAGACTTTGGTATAGGTACCGGGGTTTGAGCGTGGAGTCCGGCCAATCGGACTTTGATCTATGGAAATGATTTTATCCACATTATCGATGTCGTTTATATCATCATATGGAAGGGGAACGGTTTTGGATTTATAAAAATAATTAGAAAGTATAGGCACCAGGGTATGGTTGATGAGAGAGCTTTTCCCGCTTCCGCTAACACCGGTAACGCAAATAAATTTGCCCAATGGCACTTCGAGATCCACATTTTTAAGATTATGGCCGCGGGCATTTATAACCTTTACAGATTTTTTATGGCCATTTCTTCTTTTTTCAGGGATGGAGATCACCTCTTCATCCCGCAAAAATTTAGCAGTACTGGAATCGGGATCAAGTTCATCTGGTTTGCCAGAAGTCACTATATAGCCGCCATTTACACCGGCCCCGGGTCCCAGATCTGCCACAAAATCCGCATGTTCAATGGTTTCCCGATCGTGTTCTACAACAATAACACTATTTCCTAAATCGCGGAGGGTTTTTAGGGATTCTATAAGCTTGATGTTATCCCTTTGGTGCAGCCCGATGCTGGGCTCGTCTAAAATATACAGTACCCCTACAAGTTGTGTCCCGATTTGTGTTGCAAGCCGAATTCGCTGTGCCTCACCACCGCTCAAACTTTGTGCCTCCCGATCCAGGCTAAGGTAGTTTAATCCTACATTTAGCAGGAAGTCGAGCCGGTCGCGAATTTCCTTAAGCACCTGACTTCCGATAATTTGCTGGCGTTCATTCAAACTTATGCCATAAAGGGTATCGCGCAGTTCCTGAATATCTTTTTGGACAAGATCATGAATATTATAACCGTCAATTTTGTATGATAGTGCTTCTTTACTCAGCCGGCCGCCTTCACATTTGGGGCAGGTCACCTTATCCATGAAGGCCTTAGCTTTATCGCGCTGTTTATTAGATTTACTATTGTGATATTGATCAATTATGGTATTCCGGAGTCCTTCAAACTTATGTTTATAGGTTACGGAATTGTCCTTGAAATCATAACTGACCGAGTATTTTTTATCTCCGCTGCCATGCATGATAATATTCAATAACTCATCAGGAAATTTTTTCAGCGGGGTTTCAAAATCCAGGTCAAATGAATTGAGTACGGCTTTAAGTTGCTTAAAAATGAAAATATCCCGGGGCGGACCTAAAAACCGGATCCCGCCATCTTCTATACTTTGTGCTTTATTGGGTACGAGTAATTCCCAGCTTACATCAAAAGTATATCCAAGTCCTTCGCAATTTGTACAATTACCGTACGGAGAATTGAATGAAAACAGGTTAGGAGCGGGATCTTCATAAGCTAATCCGCTTTCAGGATCGAAGAGTTTCTGTGAAAAGAGTTTGTCACTAATTTCCTCACCATCTTTGACGGCTAAAATCACGTTTCCATCGGCCATTTCCAGAGCAAGACGAATACTTTCAGCAATACGTTTTTCACTTTTCGGGGAGATAACAAACCGGTCTACGACTACTTCAATATTGTGTGTTTTATAACGGTCCAGCTTCATGTCCTTTTCAAGATCATGGAACTCTCCGTCGATCCGGGCACTTACAAATCCTTGTTTTATAGTTTGTTCAAATAACTCACGGTAATGGCCTTTTCTTCCGCGGACTACAGGAGCCAGGCAATAAGCCCTGGTGCCTTCGGGCATATCCATGACTGCAGCAACAACCTGATCAGCGGATTGTTTTTCCATTTTGTTGCCGGTCTTATAAGAATAGGGAACACCGATGCGTGCATAAAGTAACCGCAGAAAGTCATAGATCTCGGTAACCGTGCCAACTGTCGAGCGCGGATTTCGGTTTGTGGTTTTTTGGTCTATGGAGATGACAGGGGAAAGCCCGTCGATGAAATCAACTGCGGGGCGTTCCATCATCCCCAAAAACTGCCGGGCATAAGCGGAGAGCGATTCCAGGAACCGTCGCTGACCTTCGGCATAGATAGTGTCAAAAGCCAGCGATGATTTACCTGAACCCGAAAGACCAGTGATAACAACCAATTGGTCGCGGGGAATGTCGATATCAATATTTTTGAGGTTGTGTTCGCGGGCGCCGCGTACTACAATATTGTGCTGCAATGTCTCTTTGATTTTAGGATTTCAGAACTTTGAAAAATACAAAACAGGAGGGGGAAAAGCTTCATTCCTTTTTATGTTTCTTTTGCCCAGTATTGCAACTCACGGCAGATCAGTGTAAAAAACAAGGAGAAGTTGCTTAAGTTTAAAAAGAGGCAGACAAGATTTCAGGGTTATTCTGGGCCATTATCTTTTCTGATCATGCTGTTATATTCTCTGATAAATAGCCTATTTGGAAAAAGGCCTTCATTATCTTCCGAGAGGTCTGGCTTTATACGGTGCACAATGTACATTGGTATTTTACCTATATACTTAGTTTCAATGCCTCCCCGGGATTCACATTCAAAGAAATCCTTAATTCGCTGATAGGTAGTTTCGGAGATATTGATTGAATTTTCCGGTGCATGTTCTTCCAGTCGGGATGCAATATTCACAGTTTCTCCCCAAATATCATAGGCAAAGCGAGTTTTCCCGATCACACCAACTACAGCTTTACCGGTGTGGATACCTATGCGAATGGGCAGGTAAGGGATTTCAGTTTGTTTTTTTTCACCAAAGTTGCTCACGAAATTCGTGATTTTTAAAGCAGCTAATATAGCATCAATAGGGTGTGAAGCGTTTCGTTCCGGAAGGCCGCCAGCGGCCATATAACTGTCTCCGATAGTTTTGATTTTTATGAGGTTGTGCTGCATGGAATAATCATCAAACCGGTCAAAATAAAATGAGAGGCTGTCAATAAGTTCTTCGGGATTTAGATTGGGTACAATTTTTGTGAAACCAGCAAAATCTGTGAACATAACAGTTGCATCCTCATAACGTTCAGGATTTACAGTACCATAGGCTAATAAATTTTCAGCTACCTTTTCCGGAAATATATTTTGAATAAGTTCTTCATGTTCTTTTTTAGTGAGCCGCAATTCCTTGTTTGCAACATTTAAACTGCTTTGCATCTTACTTAACTGATGATTTTGAGCAAGTGTATTTTTGTAAGTAGAAATTAACAGGTTTACCAGCCGGGAATAATCGGCCTGTACATTGTACTCTTTTCCTTCAATGGTAACTTCCACCGTATTATCATCTTTAAAAGGAACTGGTGGATTTGAAAGAAGCTCCTCAATTTTAGAATAAAGCGTTTCGTCATCATAAGGTTTGGTGAGATAATTATCGGCACCGGCTTCTATACCCTTCATAATATAGTCGGTAGTAACCATGGAGGTAACAAGTATGATCGGAATTTTATTAAGCTTTGAATCTTTTTTAATAGTTTCGCAAAGTTCAAAACCATCCATAAGGGGCATATCAACATCGCTCAATATTACATCCGGGTACTCTTTTCTTACTAATTCAAGAGCATCTTGTCCATTTTGAGCTGTAAAAACATCATATCCCTTTTGAATTAATTTATGGCGAAGAAGTGTTACTAAAGCAGGATGGTCGTCTACGACTAAAATTCGAGGTTTTGTTTCTAACATAGCTTACATTTTTAAAATTCGCTCTTAATATATTTCATATGTCGTTACAATGTATAAGAATTTTCAGCATTAACGATAAAAAACCGATAGTTTAGTAACTCACTCACAAAATTTATATCTCAACATGCAACAAGTAGCGCAAAAAAACTGGAGCCCGACTTCCTGGAAAGATAAACCAGTTAAACAAATACCGGAATACCCAGATAAGGGTAAACTTGAACAAAGTTTTGAGGAACTGAAATCTCTTCCTCCATTAGTAACTTCCTGGGAAATTGAGGCTTTGAAATCTAAATTAGCCGATGTAGCCGCAGGTAAATCTTTTCTACTGCAAGGCGGAGATTGTGCGGAAAGTTTTGGAGCCACAAAAGCTCCCAAAATTGTAAATATGGTGAAAGTTCTCCTGCAAATGAGTTTTATTCTCATTCATGAAATGGGAGTTCCCGTTCTGCGTGTTGGCAGAATAGCTGGGCAATATGCCAAACCTCGTTCTAAAGATTTTGAAACTGTTGATGGGGAAGAAATTCACAACTATCGCGGAGATCTGATTAACGGATTCCAGTCTGATTCAAAAGCAAGAGTGCCCGATCCCAGGCGGCTCATTGAAGGGTATCATAAAGCAGGACTTACATTGAATTTTTTGCGGGCGCTTGCTGATGAAGGCTTTGCCGATCTCCACCATCCGGAGCAATGGGAACTCGACTTTATGCGCAATAACGAATACTATAAAGAATACGAGGATATGGTAAAATCAATTACCAAAGCTGTACGATTTGTAGAATCAATTGCACCTGATACCTTTTCAACTCTTCAAAAAGTAGATTTTTATACCTCACATGAGGCCTTGAACCTGCATTACGATTCAGCCCAAACCAGGCCTGTACCGCGAAAGACCGGTTATTTCAATTTAAGTTCCCACATGGTTTGGGTTGGAAACCGGACCCGGGATTTGGACGGAGCTCACGTGGAGTATTTAAGAGGCATCAACAATCCTGTTGGCATAAAAATAGGACCGCCTTTTGAAATTGATGAAACCCTTAAGCTCATAGAAACGCTGAATCCTAATCATGAAGCGGGTAAAATTGTACTCATCACACGTTTTGGTAAAGATGTAATAGAAAAAGAATTACCGGGATTAATTCGTGCTGTTCGTCAGGAAGGGTTTCCTGTGATATGGAGTTCCGACCCTATGCACGGCAATACCTTCAGCACAAATGGCGGTGTTAAAACCCGAAACTTTGATGATATTATAAGTGAATTACAGTCCGCTTTTTCCATTCACCGTTCCGAAGGAAGTTATTTAGGAAGTGTACACCTGGAACTTACCGGTGATAATGTCACGGAATGTGTGGGTGGTGCAAAAGGACTTCATGAAGGTGAACTTGATAGAAATTACGAGACTTTCTGCGATCCCCGACTCAATTACGAACAAAGCCTTGAAATGGCATTTATGGTTGCCCGAGAGTGGAAGAAGAGCTATCAGTAGAAATTCAAAATTCCCCGTAGGGATCCCGTTGGGAAAAGATTAAAAATTGATTTGAGTCTGATTTTTAGTTTTTAACTGATAATTTTGATTTTCATAACTGTCAAATTTGTCAGTAATCTGCCAGTCCTTCCGTTTATAGCTGTCATCCTTTCCAGGGTTAAAATACATGCTGAAATTTCAACAGAATCTGTTTGACCGTCTGTCAGTACTTCCTGCTTATCGTGGTATTGGCATATCCCTTGCATTTTAAAAGGTGAATAATTGCAACAACAAAATCTAAAATGCGAGGTTCATTATGACACTCATCAATTATACCCGACCCGACACAAATCTTCAATCAAAAAGATTTAGTGATATTCTGGATGACTTCTTTAACGATTCACTGAATACACGCACCGATTCATTCAAACCAAGTGTAGATATTTCGGAAACCGACAATGAATTTGAAGTATCAGTAGCACTTCCCGGAATGAAAAAAGAAGATATCCAGGTAGATCTGGATAATGGCCGTTTAACAATTAGCGGTGAACGAAAATTCGAGAACGAAGAAAATGGTAAAAACTTCCATCGTGTTGAATCAAGATTTGGTTCATTTACTCGTTCTTTCCAATTACCCGATACCATAGATGGAGAAAGCATAGTAGCAAAGTATGACAATGGCTTGTTAAATATCACCATTGCCAAAAGTGAAGAAAAAGTTAAAAAACAGATCGAAATATCATAAATCGATCAAAAAGTTAAGGGAACCGAAGTCGCATGAAAACGACTTCGGTTTTTTTTATCAATTACTTGTAAAGGTTTATTGTGGCATACAATTTTAAAAAATTGATGCGTTGTAATACCGCAAACGAATAACAACAATCAAATCTGATGTAAAAATGAACACCACAGTAAGAAATATTTTTGGAGTGGCCGCAGCGATTATTGTTTTATTAGGCCTCAATTTAGCCACTGAATATGAAACAGCCAATCTCCCTGAAAAAAGTGAAAATACTACAAATAAGGTTGAATCTGCAGCGGATCGTTCTGTAACAACACTCAAAGATTTTAATGATGCCATAGTTGATATTGCCGAGAAAACGAATCCTTCGGTAGTAACCATCACTACAAAGAGAACGCAGGAAGTTAGAATGATAAATCCTTTCTCCCAGTTTTTCGGGAATCCGAGGGGAGAAGGAGAAACCCGGGAACATGTACAGCGTGGACTTGGATCGGGCGTTATTGTTTCCGAGGATGGTTATATAATTACCAATAATCATGTTATTGATAATTCCGATGAAATCCGGGTTCGAATGTTTAACGGGGATGAATTAGTTGCTGAATTAGTTGGAACGGACCCCCAAACAGACATCGCAGTTCTGCAAATTGAAGCTAAAAATCTCCCAGCAGTTGAAATCGGAAATAGTGACAATTTAAATGTCGGTTCTCTTGTGTTGGCTATTGGAAGTCCACTCAGTGAAAATTTAGCCCATACTGTGTCATTTGGTATTGTATCAGCTAAAGGACGAAATATTGGCCTGATACGGCAAGGCAGGGATCTGGGTTATGAAAACTTCATTCAGACAGATGCCGCCATTAATCCCGGTAATTCAGGTGGCGCGCTGATTGATGTAAGTGGAAAATTAGTGGGTATCAACTCAGCTATAGCGTCACGATCGGGCGGCAATGATGGAATTGGTTTTGCTATTCCAGTAAACCTTGCCAAACGGATTATGGATGATCTGATTGAAGATGGTGAAGTATCGCGCGGATATTTAGGCATTTATATGGCTGCTGAAGTAGATCAAACCATGGCACGCGCCCTCGGAATCGATGATGTTCGTGGAGTTATTGTTGGTCAGGTTGAAGAAGATGGTCCGGCCGATAAAGCAGGATTACAGGAACAAGATGTAATAATTTCTTTAGATGATCAGGAAATACGCGGTTGGGATAGTTTCAGAACCAGTATTGCCTCGCTTAAACCGGGTGATAAAATTACTTTGGGAATTATTCGAAATGATGAGAATATAAGTATTGATGTTACGTTAGGAAAACGTGAACAAGAGGCAGCAGCAATAATTGCACCCCAAAATAAAAAAGACCTTGAGGAGCGCCTTGGATTTAATGTCAGAGACCTGAATTCAGATATAAGAAATCAGTTAAATCTCGAAAACGAAATTGATGGCGTTGTTGTTATTAACGTAAAAGAAGGTAGCAATGCCTATGAAAGAGGTCTCAGAAGGGGCGATGTTATTGTTGAAGTGAAAAAGAAAAAAGTTAATTCTACCAATGATTTTTATGAAGTTCTTGAAAATCAGGAAACGAATATAATTTTATTAACAGTTATTCGAAATAATTTGAAACAATATATCGCCTTCGAACTATAAATAAGAACAAAAGATTTTTTTGTACCCCGAAAACCCAAACCTTGGTCCCTGATACGGACCGGGGTTTATTCTTATGTTGTTGATCAATAGAGCCTAACAAATAGTACGTTTTTTACTAAAAATTACAGGGAACCTTTTTATAAAATTTCGTATCTTTGAAAATAGAATTTGTACCCCGAAAAACCCAAACCCTGAACTCTGATACAGTTCAGGGTTTTTTTATTTGCGGAATTTTTTTGTTATTAAAATAGGTTACGGGCAAAGTAATAGCGCACATTAACTGCGGCGCTCCATCTGATTTGATTCGTATCATAGGTCGCATCAGTTCTTTGTTGTTCATAAAATCCTAATTTAGCAGATAAGCTTCCGGTGAGAGACAACTTATTTTCGATGAAATAACTGAAGGAGCCTGTTAGATACGTATCATTTGTAAATTGATCGCTGTCTGTTATTCGGTCTTTATAAACCGGTTTGGAATAGTAGTTTCTGAGACTTGTAGTAAGTAAATACCGATCGGTAATAGTCCACAGCCAGGAAAAATCCGCAAAAATATCCGTATCGTATTTAATATTGTGAGATTTCTCGAGAGGAAAAACCAATTCATATTCAGCAATAAAACTCAATTGATGGTTCAGGGACAGGTTTTTATACAATCGTAATCGTGAACTTGTGCCGGTTAACCGATTAATTGAAATATTCCTGTTAAGTTGAGTGTCTCCATCCAGGGTAGTTTCGTCTCTTCGTAACGAATTAGTGTATCTGTAGATCCCGTTTATTCTGATATCAAATCCCTCATAACGCTGCCCTAAATTTTCATTCAATACATCATTGAGATAAAATAAATCGTAGGCGGCAACTTCATCCAGCTTTCCGGACAACAGCTCATTCATATCACCCCAAAAATATTTTTGATGCCGGTCTCGAGTGCTTTTGTATTGCTGAATTCGGGTAAACTGCTCGGCAGACTCAATAATTTCATCATTGGTAAAGCTTTGATCCGAAATCTGCTGATATCGTTCTTTCAACCGAATGGCCCGAATTTGTGGGGCAACATTTCGAACCCTTCCTAATCCAATTCCCAGTCTTGGGTAGAATAAAATGTTTCGGGAAAATTCTTCTTCATCCCGGTCTCGTTCAGGTTCCAAGTGAAAAATTGTTTCAGAATCCTGTCGAGTGAAGTTGATATCTCCATCCAATGCAACGGAAAGGAAAACATCATCCCGAACATAATATTTTGTATTTAAATCAATAATATAACTTGCTGATGCCCCCCGTAACTTTGAATCACTGTCACGTTCCTGAAGATCATAGGCATCATTAGTTGTAGAACCTTCCAGTTTTGTGGAATTTGATCTAAATCCACTGCTGAAATAAAGATTAGTGTTAAGCGAAAGTATCTGCTTTTCAGACTGACGGTAATATTGGTATGAAGGCGAGATTGATATTG
The DNA here is from genome assembly GCA_040878765.1 of Balneolaceae bacterium. Taxonomy (GTDB): domain Bacteria; phylum Bacteroidota; class Rhodothermia; order Balneolales; family Balneolaceae; genus Gracilimonas. The sequence continues at coordinate 17,507 of JBBDLQ010000044.1, forward strand.
TGGTATTGTGAGATTCTCGTTTTTCATCATAGGATACGGTAGCTACAGGATTTGTGAAATAGCGATTCTGATTGGTATTACGGTAATCGTTATTAGATTGAAATCTACCAGTAGAGATATAAAAATTACTATACCCCCAATCGGGCAGCTGGTAATCGATGATATACTGAAAATCGGTACTGTCCGAAAAACCAATGCTTTCTTGTGCATAAATGGGAATTGAAATGAAGGTGACGAGCAGGATAGTAGAGATAAGTTTTGTCATGATTTTGCAGCGTTAATGAAAATAATATGATTTATTGAATTCACTATAGAACATTTTGACATTGTGAAGTCGCCGGTAACATTATAATAGTCAGGTTCATAAAGTATAACATGTAAATGCGACAAATATCTAAAACAGGCACGGTTTTGGTCTAAGTAAGTGTAGAATGAAAAAAAGGAGATTATTATGAATCTGAATAAATTTACACTAAAAGCTCAGGAAGCAGTACAAAAGGCACTTGAGTTAGCCCAGGGCGCAAACAATCAGGCCGTGGAGCCCGCTCATATTTTAAAAGCTTTTTTGAGTGATCAGGAGAGTATTGTAAATACCTTGTTAGGAAAACTCGGAGCAAATCCCGTTGCCATTGCAAAAGTGGTGGATTCCATTTTAGACCGATTGCCAAAAGTGCAGGGCGCTTCGGTTTCCGGGCAATATTTGTCGAATGCCAGCAAGGAATTATTTGATGTAGCCCAGAAAGAAGGAAATAAACTCGGTGATGAATACATCAGCTCCGAACACGTTTTGATGGGTATGGTGAGTATCAAAGGGGAAGTCTCAAGTCTGCTTAAAGACCAAAATGTGACGAAGGAAAATATTCTAAAAGTGCTCAAAGATGTTCGTGGAAACCAAACAGTGGATGACCCTAATGCCGAAAGCCGCTACGGCGCACTTAAAAAGTATGCCCGTGATCTGAATGAACTGGCTGAAAAAAATAAACTCGATCCGGTTATTGGCCGGGATCAGGAAATCCGGCGCGTGATGCAAATCCTGACCCGGCGTACCAAGAACAATCCTGTTTTAATTGGTGAACCGGGCGTAGGTAAAACTGCCATTGCAGAAGGCATGGCACTGCGAATTATTCGGGGTGATGTTCCCGAGGGTCTTAAATCTAAACGTATTGTGGCTTTGGATATGGGTGCCTTGGTAGCTGGAACAAAATTCAGGGGTGAATTTGAAGAACGTCTCAAAGCCGTGGTTAAGGATGTATCGGAATCTGACGGAGAGATCATTCTGTTTATTGATGAAATTCACACACTGGTAGGAGCCGGCGCGTCCGAAGGGGCCATGGATGCTGCTAATATTCTCAAACCAGCCCTGGCTCGTGGAGAACTCCATGCCATTGGTGCTACCACACTGGATGAGTACCGCAAATACATCGAAAAAGACAAAGCCCTTGAACGCCGCTTGCAAACCGTGTTGGTGAATGAGCCTTCTATTGAAGATACAGTTTCAATATTGCGTGGATTACAGGAGCGATATGAAGTGCATCATGGTGTTCGTATTACAGATGCTGCGGTAGTTGCTGCGGCCGAGCTTTCACACCGGTATATAGGAGATCGCTTTCTCCCCGATAAAGCTATTGACCTGATTGATGAAGCGGCTTCGAGATTGAGGTTGCAAATAGATTCCCTGCCCGAAGAACTGGATGCCCTGGAACGGCAAATCCGTCAGCTGGAAATTGAAAGGGAAGCCCTGAAAAGAGAGAAAGATCAGTCTAAAATTAAAGGAATTGAGAAAGAACTGGCTGATTTGGAAGAGGAACGAAAATCTATGCGCGTACAGTGGGAACAGGAGCGGGAAACCATCCAAAAAGTGCGGGAGCTTAAACAGGCTATCGATACTTCCCGAAATGAGGCCGATAAAGCGGAACGTCAGGGTAATTACGAGAAAGTTGCCGAACTCCGGTATGGAACCATTGCACAGCTTGAAACAGATCTTAAAGAAGCGCAAGATAAACTGGATGAAATGCAGGAAAATCAATCCTTGCTTAAAGAAGAGGTGGATGCCGAAGATATAGCTGATATTGTAGCACGGTGGACCGGAATTCCCGTTCGCAAGATGTTGCAAAGTGAGCGTAAGAAACTCATGCATCTGGAAGAAGAACTCCACAAACGAGTAATTGGGCAGGATAAAGCAATAGAAGCTGTATCAGATGCTGTTCGAAGGTCAAGAGCCGGTTTACAGGATGAGCAAAAACCTATTGGCTCGTTTTTCTTCCTGGGTTCAACCGGTGTAGGTAAAACCGAGCTGGCACGTTCACTGGCTGATTTCCTTTTTAATGATGAACAAGCCATGATTCGCATCGATATGAGTGAGTATATGGAGAAACATAGTGTGAGCCGACTGGTTGGGGCGCCTCCGGGATATGTGGGATATGATGAAGGCGGTCAATTGACAGAAGCTGCCCGGCGTCATCCGTATTCTGTGATTTTACTGGATGAAATTGAAAAAGCCCATCCGGATGTATTCAATATTCTGCTGCAAGTGCTGGATGAAGGCCGTTTGACCGATAACAAAGGTACAACGGTGGATTTCAAAAACACTATTATTATAATGACATCCAATATCGGTTCACACCTGATTTCCAATGAAATTGAGAAATCGGGCGGAGAAATGACGGACGAAAAATATACGGAGCTGCAAAACAAACTATTTGATCAGCTCAAGCAAACCATTCGTCCCGAGTTCCTGAACCGTGTGGATGATACCATCGTATTTCATCCGCTTGGCAAAGAACATATTCGGTCGATTGTGGATATTCAGCTGCGAAGAGTGCACGAAATGCTCGGCAAAAATCAGGTCAAACTGGATGTGCCGGATAATGTAAAAGACTGGCTGGCTATTCGAGGTTATGATCCCATATATGGTGCACGGCCACTGAAAAGGGTGATTCAACAACATATCACCAATAAACTCGCTTCATTACTAATTAGCCGAGATGAGGAAGGCCCGGTTCACTACGAAGCAACTATGGCTAAAAACGGAGAGTATATAGATTTTGCAGAAGTGGTTGAGGATGCTGAAGCCTGGGCGGAAGGTGATTAGAAATTAGAAATTCAAAATTATGAATTCCCCGAAGGGATCCCTTTTACTCGTTACGAACGTCTCGTTCGGAATGCATACCGGAACCTCTGGTTCCACTTAAGAACTCAAATTAGTCTCGCCCTTAATCTTATCATACTCCTCATCATTCGGCTCCCAAAGTTCAATTTTGATGCCGTTGGGATCCATGATCCAGCCAAATTTCCCATATTCAAAGACTTCCATCTCGCCGATAATTTCAACGCCTTCTTCTTTCAGCGTTTTCAGTAGCTCTTCCAGGTTTTCTACCCTGTAGTTGATCATAAAATCTTTCGAGCTGGGGTTGGTGTATTCCGTATTATGGTCGAACACACTCCAGGCAGTAAAACCTTTTTTATCAGGATGCTCTGCATGGCGCCATTCAAAAGTGCCCCCGTATTTACCGCTTTCAATTCCAAGATGCTTCTTGTACCATTCTTTAGAGTGTTGGGGATCTTCACTTTTAAAAAATAATCCGCCTATACCAGTTACACGTTTATCCATGATTCAGATTCTGTTTAATTTTTGGGGAAATTAACCATTTAAATTTTATAGGCAAGTCAATGAATCATGTTCTCAGAATATTACTTTGGAGAGTAATTGAAACACGTAATCAACCCAAAATTACCAAATTGTTAAATTTCAATATTTGAGAATGTTTTCCACATTTACACTTCTTTATTCACAAAACGTTCATTTATAAAGCCGTTATTTAAAGTGTTCATTAAGAACTAAAACAAATATTAAATATCAAGATTATGGCTGCACGAGAATTTGACCTTTCAAAACAAGGCATAAAAGTTAAAAAAATATTCCGCAATCCATCTCCGGCTACTTTTTACGAAGAAGCTATCAAATATGATGGTGGATCTGCTATTGCTAATAACGGGGCACTTATTACACGTTCCGGAAAAAGAATGGGTAGAAGCCCTGCTGATAAACGCGTAGTAGAAACAGCTGGTGTGAAGGATGACGTATGGTGGGGAAATATCAACATTGGTTTAGATGAAAAAACATTTCAAATTAATCATCAAAGAGCGACTGACTATCTGAATACATGCGAGCGTTTATATGTAATTGACGGGTTCGCAGGCTGGGACCCACAATACCGACTTAAAGTTCGCATTATAGCGGAAAGACCTTATCATGGATTATTCATGCATAATATGTTAATTCGTCCAACTCAGGAAGAATTGGATAATTTCGGTGATCCCGATTTTGTAGTGTATAACTCCGGTAAATTTCCGGCAAACCGTTTCACGGAAGGAATGACTTCCGATGCCAGTGTGGATGTTAACTTCGATACCGGCCAAATGGTAATATTAGGTACTGAGTACGCTGGTGAAATGAAGAAAGGGGTCTTTACGGTAATGAATTACCTGATGCCTAAGAAAAACGTACTTTCCATGCACTGCTCAGCTAATGAAGGTGAGGATGAGGATGATGTAGCCCTGTTCTTCGGACTATCCGGTACAGGTAAAACGACTCTCTCAGCTGATGACAGCCGCAAACTAATAGGCGATGATGAGCACTGCTGGAGTGATAACGGTGTCTTCAATATTGAAGGCGGATGTTATGCTAAAACCATCAATCTTTCTGAAGAAAATGAGCCAGAAATTTTCAATGCTATTAAATTTGGAACGGTACTTGAAAATGTTGGATATGATGAAAATACCCGTGAAGTTGATTATAAAGATGTCTCACTTACTCAAAATACCCGTGCATCTTATCCCATCGAGTATATTTCAAATGCAAAAATTCCATGCGAATCGGGCCATCCAAAAAACATCATTTTCCTGACGTATGATGCATTTGGTGTGTTGCCACCGGTAAGTAAACTTACCCCGGAACAAGCTATGTATCACTTCATCAGTGGATATACAGCAAAAGTTGCAGGTACTGAAGTTGGAGTAACCGAGCCGGAAGCTACATTCTCAGCATGTTTTGGTGCAGCGTTCCTCGTTTGGCCACCAGCAAAATATGCTGAACTTCTTGCTGAGAAAATGAGAGAGCACGGTTCTAACGCATGGTTGGTGAATACCGGGATTACCGGTGGTCCTTACGGAGTAGGAAGCCGCATGGATCTTAAGAGCACACGTAGAATCATTAATGCAATCCATGCCGGAGAACTTGATGGTGTAGCAACTGAAACAGATAAAGTATTTGGCTTCGAGATCCCAACCCAATGCCCGAATGTAGAATCCAGTATTCTGCTTCCACGCAAAACCTGGGAGAAACCAGAAGATTATGACAAACAAGCCCAAAAACTTGGAAAACTGTTTGCTGATAACTTCAAAAAGTACGAAGAAGGCAGCAGCGATGAAATCATCAAAGCCGGCCCTAAAGTCGGTTAACAGTTTCAGTTTAGACTGAAAATAATCTACTAATTCAGAATCCACCGGTTTGTTAATTCAGGCCGGTGGATTTTTTTTAATTAAATTATCCGGGAAACAGAAAAAAATTATTCAAAAACTTGTTTAAAATTACTATTTGATTAATTTTAACTTACGAGCCTTACTAATAGCTTTGCTTCTTCTGTTCACTTCTAACTTCTTAAACAGTTTTGAAACGGAAGCATTTACTGAATTAATTGATATGTTAAGCTTAGTGGCAATTTCCTGGTTGGAGCGTCCTTCACTCATTAGTTCCAGAACATTTAATTCCCTGTCATTAATTTCCAGTGATTTGATACGATCTTCATTTCTGCGAAAAACTTTTGACTTTTTTTCAGGAGCGAATTTTATGGAAGGGTTAGTCAGTTTTTTCCATAATAGAACACCAAATGCAATCACAAGGATCACAACAATTGATATATAAACCTCATTTGGCAGGAAACTTATTGAAAAGTAATACTCCACTCCCTTAAGAATCAGGATAGTAACACCTAATATAACCCCATATTTCCACGCTGAATCTTGCATAATGCTCCGGACTTTTTCTTTACCTAAAATAAGAACTTATAAGCAATCAGCTTATTAAAAATATCTTATTTCTTATTACTGAAATTTTAGTGAAGGTAAATTGTTAAAGCAACACATCTGGGTTCAAACCTTTTAAGTCATCCGTAACGAATGTACGGCCTTCCCGAATTAATTCTCCATCCAGGTAAACATTTGCGCCTATGCAAACCAGATCCCAATGGATGTTGCTCGAGTTGCCATTTGGGGCTATCTCGTAATCTTTTCCAAGAGTAAGGTGATTGGATCCATAGATCTTTTCATCAAACAAAATATCATACATAGGGCTTTCAATAACGGGATTTAACCCGAAACTGAATTCCCCAAAGCGGCGCGCTCCTTCGTCGGTATCTAAAATGTCTTTAAGGGCTTCGTTGTTTGAGGAATCAAAATCTACTACAACGCCATCTTTAACTTCCAGCTTTACAAATTCGAAAGGTTTACCCTGATACACAGAGGGAGCGTATGTAATCACGCCATTAATGGAATCAATGACCGGGGAGGTAAATAATTCGCCGTCAGGAATATTCCGTTTCCCAAAACAGGGTACCCAGTTCTGACCTTTTACAGAGAATTTAATGTTTGTTCCTTCCCCTTTTAAATGAATTTCATCGGTTGCACGAAGTCGCTTTTCCAGCGGTTTCATTGCTTGCTCAAGTTGAGCATAATCAATCAGGCAGGCATTATAATAAAAATCAGTAAATACCCGGGTTGGCATTTTTGCGTTCATGGCAAAAGCCGGAGATGGATACCGCATGATACACCAATTGGTATTATTAACGCGCTCCTCAAAATGAACTGGATGCAGAAAGTGTTCCGAATAAGCTTTATTTGCCTCTTTACTGGCTTGTGAATTCTCATAAATATTTTCCGATGCCCGAATTCCAATAAAAGCATCCATTTGCTTCATAAGCGGGAGCTGATCCACATTAGCCTGATTTTTCCAAAACTCCTCATTTCCACTTTCAATCAATATCCGCTGTGTTTCGGCATCTTCAATTTTGATGAACGGATGAGCGTCTTTTTCCCGGATTTGCTCAATCAATGCCCGAAGCAGATTAATGCCATTTAACCCGATAAGCTGTACCATCACATTTTGTCCTTTTTGAACTTCGGTACTGTGTTCCAGGATTAGAGCTGCCAGTTTTTGATCGTTTTCTGATATCATATTTAAATAAAGCCGTATAATTTTTTCAAGTTGAGTTTTTTTCTGGACGAAAGTTACGGGAATTAGTG
>JBBDLQ010000044.1:24905-34527 GCA_040878765.1 Balneolaceae bacterium
GAATTTAGGCGTATTAGGTGAGCAAGGCATTGCATCAAGGTGGATTTACCACTGCCATTAGCTCCGGCAATACCCAAAATTCCTTTATTATGAATAAAGGAGAGATCCTTAAAAATAGTATGCTGGTTAAATTTTTTTGTAAGATTTTGAGCCTGTAATGAAATCATGCCTCAAAGGTAGAAAGATTATGATAAATAAGAATAGCTTTCATATCATCAAAAATGAAACAAATTAATAATTACTAAATCCTTAATTGTATTGCGTGCCGGCAGGCTTTATTTTCAGTTAAATACTTAATAGAACTATGCATCAGTCAGTAGAAGAAATTATTGATATCCTGATAGGGGCTGTTAAATCAGACAAGCCCTATTACACCCTAAAGGACCTGCTTACAGCCGGCTTTCCTAATTTTATTGTTGAACGTATCAGAATTGAAGTAAATGAAAAATTAAAAAATGAATTTGAGCTTCATGATACCGAGTGGGCTCAAACTGACCAGCAGCTGGTACAGGATGCATGGCAGGATTTCCAGCAGGCCATATTCGCAAATTCACGCATTCCTAAAGACAAGTTTTATGCAGTTACTAACCGGGTGGTTACAGATATTGTGAAAGTATATTTGGAACCCCGTCAGCACATGGCTGAGTACATTTATAAAGGGGAGGAGGAGCTGGATTACAAGGAATTAATACGGCGGACTGATAAGCTTACAATTTATAAACACTTTGGCCGGGCTATTCCGCTCTATATGCAAAAACGTAAACTCAAAACCTTGGATAAAAAACGGTGTAAGCTTTTAATCCATAATTTGGATGCAAACCTGGTGGCTCATTACACGGCTAAAGAATGGGCACAGGTTTTAGAACTTTTATTTACACTTTTCAGCGGAGAAATTGATGCCAAATTAATACAGCTTTTCTTTGAAGATAAGGGATTATACCTGACAGCAAAAGCATTTAATGAGCTGGAAGAGGATATTACTAAAGAACGTTTTGTCGAAATTCTATCCTATCCAGATCTGTTGGATGTGAAACTACAGGAGAAATTCAGAGATCAATTCCGGGAAGAACTTATAGCTCAGAAAAACCGATTTGATCATCCTGATGAAGAAGTAGTTGAGGTGATTGACGAAAAAGAACAACGTTTGCTGGATAGTTTTTTTGGGGACTATAATAAAGATGATCAACAGATGACGGATGAGGAATCATTCAACGCCCTGTTTAAATCAGAACAAAAAGATAAATCGTTATTTGAAGAATTTGAGGAAGTTCCCGATGCTGATAAGATCTCAGAATCTCTGAAAAAGGGTGAACAAACTGATGAAATCAAGAAATTCAGGCAAAATTTAGTAACTGTGTTAGACCAAGCCGCCCATTCATTCCAAAACCTCACTAAGGATGAAGAAGAGGAGGAGGAAGAGGCAGTAGAAAAAGAACCTGAGAAAAAAAAGAAACCGAAAGAAAAAGAAAAAAAAGCCAGCAAATCACCTAAGAAAAAGAACCCGGCAGAAAAACCTGAAGATGATGAGGAAGAGGATATTTTGTCATCATTTATTGCTGATGAACCCGACGAAAATCTCATTGACGAGGATGACGGGGTAGGAAACAATGCCATGTGGCAGCAATTTTTACGTCCGGATCAAATGGATGTATTGATGGGGAAAAAAGATGCTGAAGAAGATGATATATTAATGAAAGATGAATCACTTGAAGACGATTTGGTGGTAGAGGATGAGGAGGAGGTTGAGCAAGCTAATGAACCCGGCGAAGATGATGATAAAGAGGTTGACCTGGATGTATTCCTTACCGAAAATGAAGAGTTATTTGTGAAAGAGATTTTCAAAGGAAGTGAAAAGAAATATGTAAAAGTGCTTGGCAAGATCCAGAGTTTAGAGAACTGGGAAAAGGCTGCAAAGTATATTGAAAAGAATGTATTTTCATCTAATAAAGTAGATATGTTTTCGGAAATTGCCGTCGATTTCACCGATCGGCTGCAGGCTTATTTTGATGAATATAAATCCTAATACTGACCAACTAAATTTATGGCATCCAATCCAAAAGTAGAACGACTTGAAAAACTACGACAAGAAGCACTTAAAGGCGGCGGTGAAGCCCGAATCGAAAAACAGCACCATAAGGGAAAATTAACAGCCAGGGAACGCATCGACTTGTTAGTTGACAAAGGTTCGTTCGAGGAAATTGATAAATTTGTTACTCACCGAAGTACCGCATTTGGCCTGGATAAACAACAGTTTTTGGGTGACGGGGTTGTGACTGGTCTGGGTAAAATCCATGGCAGGCCAACATATATATTCAGCCAGGATTTTACAGTTTTTGGCGGGTCATTATCCGAAACGCATGCCGAAAAGATTTGTAAGATCATGGATCTGGCACTCAAAAACGGAGTGCCAATTATTGGTCTGAATGATTCCGGCGGAGCCCGGATACAGGAAGGAGTTTCATCACTGGGAGGATATGCAGAAGTTTTCTGGAGAAATAGTATGGCATCGGGAGTGGTTCCGCAGATTTCAGCAGTTATGGGTCCTTGCGCGGGTGGTGCGGTGTATAGCCCGGCTCTGACTGATTTCATTTTTATGGTAGAAAACACAAGCTATATGTTTGTAACTGGGCCAAATGTTGTTAAAACTGTTACCCATGAAGAAGTAACTTCGGAAGAACTTGGAGGAGCATCAACACACAGTACTAAATCAGGGGTATCTCATTTTTCGAGTACTAATGATGCCGTTTGTTTAAACGACATTCGTGAATTGATGAAGTATGTACCTCAGAATTGTGAGGAGAAAGTACCGGTTATTGAATCAAAGGAGCCTGATTCAGCTAAAGCAAATGCCTTGAACGACCTGGTTCCACTTAAACCAAATAAACCCTACGATATCCACGATGTGATAGATGGCATAATGGATAAAGATTCCTTTTTTGAAGTACATAAAGGATATGCGGACAACATTGTAGTTGGTTTTGCCCGTTTGGGTGGAAGAAGCGTGGGTGTTGTCGCTAATCAGCCGCTTGCCCTGGCTGGTGTTTTGGATATAGATGCATCGCTGAAAGGTGCCCGCTTTGTTCGTTTTTGTGATGCTTTCAATATTCCATTAGTAGTATTTGAAGATGTTCCGGGGTTTTTACCCGGTACCGATCAGGAGTGGGGTGGTATTATCAAACATGGGGCTAAGCTGTTGTATGCTTTTTGTGAAGCTACTGTTCCTAAAATGACGGTTATTACCCGAAAAGCATATGGCGGTGCTTATGATGTAATGAATTCCAAACACATCCGGGCCGATTATAATGTGGCCTGGCCAACGGCAGAAATTGCAGTAATGGGTCCAAAAGGTGCGGTTGAAATTATCTTCCGCAAAGAAATTGCTAAAGCAAATGATCCTGAAGACAAGCAAAAAGAGCTGGAAGACGAATACAGTGAAAATTTTGCCCATCCTTATCTTGCTGCTGCACGGGGATTTATTGATGATGTTATATTGCCTTCCGAAACCCGCGAAAAACTGATAAAAGCTTTAGAGGTTTCTCAAAATAAAGTGGATTCCGTTCCCAAGAAGAAGCACGATAATTTGCCTTTATAGGGGCGGTTGTGCGGTGAGCCGTATGCGATCGAGTTCAGTGGTCTCGCTCCGCACGCTCAGCGTCGGAGCGGAGGGTAGGAGTAAGTGTTCTTTAGAACTCCCTAATCAACCCCTTAACCAGCTTCGCAAAAACGTCCTTTTTCCGATCAGCTGCTTCCTTTACTTCCGAGTGATCTAATTTTTGGTCTAATACTCCGGCCGCGGCATTGGTTATTAGTGAAACGGCTGCACATTTCACCCCTAATTTTGCTGCTTCAGTGAGTTCAGGGGCAGTACTCATTCCAACGGCGTCACAACCCATTTTCCTGAATGCACGAATTTCAGCCTTACTTTCATAATTTGGCCCCTTAGCATAAAGATAGGTGCCCATTTGTGTTTCGATACCGAGATTACGGGCAATTTCTTTTACTTCCATAGCATATTCTTTCAGGGATGATTGCCAGGTTGTTGAAGCCGGTTCTGAGATCATCACATTTAGTTTATTTATACTGTCAATGATCATCAGGTCCCCCACCTGATAACGGAGGTTTATGCCACCCGCGGCATTCGAAATGATCAACTTATCTACATCAAAAGCTCTTGAAAGTTGAACGGGGAGTATCGTTTTGGAAAAGGTATGTCCCTCGTAATTATGAAACCGGCCCGAAAAAGCCAGTATCGTTTTTTCACCTACTTCACCGAAAATAAGTGAACCAGAATGGCCTTCAACTGTTGATTGTGGAAATGAAGGAATATCGGAATAGGGAATAGTCTTTGCATTTTTTACATGATCTGTGAAACTACCTAAGCCGGAACCTAAAATTACTGCCGCATCTATTTGCCGAGGATAGCCGTGTTTTGTTAAAAATTCTTTAATAGTGTTGATGTAATCAGGCAGGGACATATGATTCAATATTTTCGGTATGATATCCGGTTTTATGTTTGTAGTCGGTTAATTTAAAAATAGGATGTTGATAATCGTGATAAGCTAAGATAACGTATCCTTTCTTATAAGCCAGCTCGGTTAATTCTGCCCGGTTTCTTTGGCTTAACTTAGGTTCAAAATCATATTTGGCGGCATATTTTCGGTTAACGGAACCTTTTGTTCCAATCACATCGCCGGCTTGCATGTATTTGTGCTCGCCGTCATTAAAAAGTAATAATTGATGAAATTCGGTATGCCCCCCAATTTTTCGCACGGTCATATCAGCATAAGGTTGATGTTCATCATGCAGAAAGTTAAGATCGGCCCTGGCATCAATAAAAGAAATGAAGTCAAATTGATCTTCTTCATAAGAATCTTCATTAGCTTTTAACTTATTCCAGCCTTTCCGGGAAACCCAAACTTTAGCATCAGGAAATGTTAATTCCCAATATCCATTTTCACGATGCGCCAGACCACCAATATGATCAAAGTGAAGATGACTTAAAAATATATCAGTGATATCATACTCAGTTAATCCGTGGGTTTCAAGGTTTTCCCGAATAGTATCCGGTCCTGTGTCTTCACCGAATTCTCCAATTCCACAATCAAATAAATAATTCCGGTCTGTAGTCCTGATTAAAAACGGGTTTAACGATAATTTAAGAGTTCCTTTTGCAGGTTTATCATCACGACCGATTCGCACGAACTTTTGATCGAGTCCAACGGAAAAAGTACCCTCATACAATGCTGAAGCATAGGTTTTCATATAATCAGCGCAAAATATCTTTAGATGATGTTTTCAAGTTTTCCTCTTTTGAAGAACCGGGAGATCAAAAAACTATTTCCCCTTCTTATCTTCTTCAAATTTATCATAGGCTTTAATGATATCCCGAACGAGTTTATGGCGAACCACGTCTTCTTCTCCCAGGTAAACGAAGTCAATACCCTCAATATCCTGCAGGATATTTTGTATGGAAATAAGACCTGATTGCTGTCGCCGTGGGAGATCGGTTTGGGTGATATCACCGGTTATTATTGCCCGGCTGTTGAAACCAATTCGCGTTAAAAACATCTTCATTTGCGTATTAGTTGCATTTTGAGCTTCATCTAAAATAACAAATGCATTATTCAACGTTCGCCCGCGCATATAGGCAAGCGGTGCGATTTCAATAACATTTTTTGCAAGATTGAGTTCAAGCCGATCCCGGTCTATCATATCTTCCAATGCATCATAAAGTGGCCGCAGATAGGGATCTATTTTCTCCTTCAGGTCGCCGGGAAGAAATCCCAGGTTTTCTCCAGCTTCAACGGCGGGGCGGGCCAATATAATTTTGCGAACTTGCCGGTTTTTAAGTGCCTGAACCGCAAGGGCAACGGATGTATATGTTTTTCCGGTACCGGCTGGGCCTATTGCAAAAACAATATCGTGTTTGGCCGAGGAAGCTACAATTCTCTTCTGTCCGGGTTTTTTGGCCGTGATTGCCTCCCCGTTGTAAGTATGGATGATTGTGTCACCTGTGTCTTCAAGTGTACGAATTTGGGGCTTTTGGGCACTACTTTCACCGCTTTTCAAAACAATGAGCGTTTTTACGTCATCTTCATCAACTTTCTTTTTTCGATCCAGCAATTCCAGCATACCCTGTATAACTTTTTCGGCCGTTTCGGCTTCTTCCTGTGGTCCGGTGATTTTTAAACGGTCTCCACGGGTATTGAACTTAGTTTCTGGGAATGCTTTGTCTAAAGCAATGATATTACGATCATGGAGCCCAAATAATGCAATGGGGTCAGCTCCTTTAAGTTCTATGACTTGTTCGGTAATGGTATTTTTGTCTTCTATGGTTATGTAATTTATTTATGAAAGAGATCCCAAAGGTAAGAATTTAGCAGAAGAAATGATGTGACTGCTTCCTAAGTATTCATAATTAAATATGAGGAGAAAAATTCATAAAACGAACACTTAAACCATTATCTTCAATTCATTAGATTAAAACCAACGGGAAATTAAATTCAGATTATGACCAAAATTGATCACCTTATTATTCTTATTTCGGGATTGATTTTATTGAGCTCCTGCGGGCCCTCCCCCGATCAGCAAAAGCGGATGAATTATGCCAATGAAATAGAAGAATCTCTAAAGAACAAATTACTTGCTCCGTGGTATCCCAAAGCTGTAGATGAAGAATTCGGAGGATTTTACAGCAACATTTTATATGACTTTGAATTAGGGGAGCAACAATTGAAAATGATCGTATCCCAAGCCCGCCATGTATGGACCAATGCCAAAGCTTACCAGCAATATCCTGAAATAACTTATTATAAAACTTCGGCAGAAGCTGGATTCAGGTTTTTGAAGGAAGTGATGTGGGACGAGGAATGCGGTGGATTTTATTCTCTGACAGAGCGTGACGGAACAGTGATCGATCAGGAATTGGTAGAAAAAACAGCTTATGGAAATGCATTCGCCATCTTTGGGTTGGCCGCTTATTATGAGGCCACGGGTAATGAAGAGGCCCTGGCGCTTGCAAAAGAGATATTTCTGTGGCTGGAAGAAAATAGTCATGACGATGAATACCTTGGATATTTTCAGCATTTGACTTGTAACGGAACCCCAATTTCAAGAACCGATAAAATGCCATCAACTTCAGATGTAGGGTATAAAGATCAGAATAGTTCCATTCATTTACTGGAAGCATTTACTGAATTATACCAGGTTTGGCCGGATACTTTAGTAAGAGAAAGGCTTGAAGAAATGTTGGTCCTGATTCGTGGCACTATTACAAATGAAAAGGGATATTTGACACTTTTCATGGAACGTGACTGGACACCCGTTTCTTTCCGGGATTCGTCAAGAGAAGATATTTCCCTGCATTATTACCTGGATCATGTTTCCTTTGGGCATGATGTGGAAACTGCTTTTCTCATGATTGAAGCCTCGCATGTTTTAGGCTTGGAAAATGATGAAAAAACCTATGAAATAGCCAAGAAAATGGTTGACCATGCTTTAGAAAATGGATTTGATCAAGAAGTGGGCGGTTTTTATGATGCTGGTTACTATTTTGCCGGCGAGGACACACTAACCATTATTCGTGATACTAAAAACTGGTGGGCACAGGCAGAGGGATTAAATGCTTTATTACTGATGGCAGAATTATATCCGAACGACGAACATAATTATTTTGGGAAGTTTGAAAAACAGTGGGCTTATATCGACAAATATCTCATCGATCATGAGCATGGAGGGTGGTATGAAGGGGGATTGGATATGCAACCGGTTCTAAAAACCCGAATGAAAGGCCATATTTGGAAAACAGCTTATCACAACTATCGGGCGCTTGCAAATACAGTAGATATGCTAAACGGAGAGTTTGAATTGATCCATTAAAATGGAGAGGAAGGAATAAATTGTACCGGCCGCTTTCATTTTAATTTTTCGATTAGCTCTTCTACCCGGGCTGTGATGTTTTGAGCACTAAAAACGGTATTGCCCGAAACCAATACATCTGCCCCGGCTTCAGCAACTTTGGTGATATTCTTCAGGTTTACACCGCCATCAACCTGTATAAGAAAACTTAGCTCCTGTTCATTACGAATTTTAGCTAATTGCTTCAGCCTGTTATAGCTATTTTGGATGAAGCTTTGTCCGCCATAACCGGGATTTACACTCATTATCAAAACCAAATCCACATCTTCTAAAATTGGTTCAATGACTTTAAGCGAGGTGGCGGGATTTATAACAACTCCAGCCATCACACCATATTTTTTTATGTTTTGGATGGAGCGATGAAGATGGGGACAGGTTTCGTAATGCACAGAAATGAGATCTGCCCCGGCTTCAACAAATTTTTCAACATACACATCCGGATTTTCAATCATCAGATGAACATCAATAAAGGCTTCGGGGGCCGATTCTTTAGCCGCTTTCACCATTCCGGGCCCAAAACTGATATTAGGCACAAAATGGCCATCCATAATATCACAATGAATCCATAATGTCCCGCCATTTAAACAAGCTTTTATATTTTCTCCAAGCTTTGTGTAGTCTGCAGCTAATATGGACGGTGCAAGAATGGGAAGTTCGAAATTCATTTAATTTTCGTTGTTATTATTAGGTTCATTATTTGGGGGCTCAGGAGGCAGCGGATTTTGAAGCGAATCCGGGTTATTCTCAGTTGAGTCTATAATCACAGCTCCACCCTCGCTTTGTTCAATGGCTTCAAACCGTTCAGAAACTACCAGGGTAAGTGATTCACCTTCACGTAA
Organism: Balneolaceae bacterium; assembly: GCA_040878765.1. Classification (GTDB taxonomy): domain Bacteria; phylum Bacteroidota; class Rhodothermia; order Balneolales; family Balneolaceae; genus Gracilimonas. Next base: position 33,662 of record JBBDLQ010000044.1, read on the forward strand.
ACGTTCTTCTTTAGGTGTGAAATCGAGTACAGTGTTTGGCGTTACATCTCTTGTTGGCCGGAACTGCACTTCTTCGACGTTGAATCCTGCCTGCTGTAATTTAAGTTGTGCTTCTGGTAATCGCAGTCCAATAATTTCCGGAACTGCCACTATTTCATCCCCCAATCCATCACTGATAACTAAGTCAACAATGGCTCCCTTTTCAACTGTTGTGCCTTCCGGGATGGATTGACGAAGTACAACATTTTTAAACCGGGAAGATTCATAGGTTTTAGATCCTACTTCAAGTCCATAGTTTTGTAATTGAATTTCTGCATTGCGCAGAGATAGGTCAACTACACCAGGAACGACAACTTGTGGTCTTACTTCGGTATTGACGGTTAGATAAATTTTTCGGTCGGGTTTTACAATGTTTGCAGCAGCGGGATTTTGATCGATTACATAATCAGCCGGATAGGCTGAATTTGCCCGGCGGTCGGTCACTTCAAAACGAAGCCCATAGGTTGTAAGCAATGTCTCGGCTTCCTCTAAAGAAATACTTGTAACATCCGGAACCGTAATTCCTTCATTAAAATTTGTATAAGCGGGCATAATTAATTTATCGAGTGCAAAAAGGAATATAGCACCAAACAGAATTAGGGAGCCGGCCCCGATATATAAATATTTATTCGTGAATATTTGCTTAAACATGTTCATAAAATACAGGAACTATCCATGTGTTAAAAGTGCCAGGTCACTGAAAATTGTTCCATCCTCATAAGGTTTGTATTTGTCTCAATCCGGCTATTTTGAAGCTGAACGGTGAACAGGGCATCGAAGGCGGAAACTACGTGGTTTAATACCAACAATTTCAGGATGTTCCCGGC
>JBBDLQ010000044.1:34627-36097 GCA_040878765.1 Balneolaceae bacterium
TAATTGGATTTCCATTATCATCAAAAACCTGGTTTCGAAGATCCTCTAAACCATTTTGGTTGAGGTAGTTTGCATCAGAATATCGTACCAACCATTGCGAATAGGCAACAACACTCCAGTTTTCGTGAGTAAAACTTTCATAAGCTTCTTCCTGCCGTTTAGCTTTAGCATTACGGTCGAGGTGATAAACTATGCCAATAACTTCTGCAGTAAAATATACCCCAGCCCGCACCCATTTGCCATTAACAGCCTGTCCGGAGCCTGGTATTAAAGCAGAAGCAGCAAAAGCAACAACGGGTTTAGTTCTGGGTGCTTTGAGAAATGATTTTTGTGAATAATTATTATTCTGATACTTAAAATCTGAAATATGAATAGAAGATTTTGATACTTCTTTTTTTTCGATGTGCTTAAATATTCCATTACTAAAATTATCCACCTTTTGGGCTTGTGAGTATAATGGTATTAGCAGCATCAATATGAATGGAAGTTTTTTCATAGTAATTCAAAATCAAAGGTTATTCCAAAATGAAATAGAAGTTGGCGTCCATAGGTAACTTTATTACTCTGCGAAGTGGTTATAAAATCATCGGGCAGCGTAAGTTCAAATTCATTAAAGCCATAGGCTGTACTTACAAAGAATTTAAGTGGGAATAAATAATAACCATTTAAAGCCAGGCGCAATTCTGCGCCAACACCCGACTTCAAATTATTACCGGTTTCATAAGGACTTCGCCACCCGTTCCCGGTCTCGAAGAAAAAACGTGCAAATACTTTATCAAGTATATAGGGACCGGCTTGTTTGTTAATATTCCGGAATATGGGAGTGAACCAGGATAAGCTGGCAAAACCGGTAGTACTTCCGCCTAATGCAAAGAACGGATAACTTCTCATTCCCAGAAAACCGCCTACATAATCCGAGTAAAAGGAATCATCCGGATTATTGAAATAATGAAATCCGCGTACCCTTGCCTGAAAAGCCTGATCTCCAATGGTTTTAAACCCATAACGGAGATGCAATTCAGTTGAGTGGTTATTTGAGTTTTTGAAAATTGGGTTGAGAGCACCATCCTTGATCTCGTATTCTTCCAGTAATTTCGAGGGTTGAAATTGATATCTCAGGTAGCCCTTCATTCCTAATGGGGCAATATCCGCATCGTTTGAATAGGTATAATAATTGAATGTATATGAAGCGGAGAGGGTGGTGCCTCGGAAATATTGGGAGGATGATCCGCTGACTTGCTGCTTTAATTCCCGTGAATAAAAGTTGTCGGTAGAAACCCGGTATGGACTATAGGCAACACCGAGTTCAAGTAAACTGCGTCGGCTTAATTTACTTCGGAAGTATAATCCGGCTTCCCAAATATCGTAAGCAATATTGGTAGTAGTGGTATCGGGCAGGCAGGAGGTACAGGGAAATTCTTCTATAGATAAACCATCGGCTACATTCCGCCTGAGATTATAGATTTCAAT
>JBBDLQ010000044.1:36197-39813 GCA_040878765.1 Balneolaceae bacterium
ACCGTTATTTCCATTTGGTTTGGTGTAATTATCGAAACGCAAAACAGGGAAAAAACTAAAACCGGAATAGGTATCCACATACTTACGAAAAGTCCGTTCTTCATCGTCATCAATGGTATTCATTTTATAGGAATAATTTCCGGTGTCGGCAATAGCTTGTGCTTGTTCCGCAAACCAAGTCAAATCGGAATCATCAAAATCGTTTAGCTGGTTAATGTATTTTAGATTTGAAAATTGATAATCCCCGCCATCTGGTAATTCCGGGTCATATAATCCCATTTCCTGCTGAGACAACAAACTGATTTCATCGGCCTTTTTAATTTTGTAGCCGTCAGCCTGGTATTCAGAAAAATATAAGTTACCATCTGCTCCCATAAATGGCATGAAAGCTCCCCCCAATACACTGGTTAATTTTTGCGGATCCCCGCCATCCAGATTCATGCGATAAATATTGAAAATACCTTCAGTATTAGCTGAGTAATATAAATATTGGCCATCAGGACTAATATTGGGATCGCGATAATCAACATAAGGATCATCTAAAAACGGGATTATTTCACCGGATTCTATGTCATAAACATGAATATTCCGATTTGTCAGACCAGCTGTGGCAAAATAGATTTGTGATTCATCGGAACTCCATTCCGGGGTATAAACGGTTTCTCCACTTTTAAAATTGGTAAGTTGGGTGACGGAATCCGGGTGGTCGGGGTGAAGAATCACAAGATTTTGTGTGCCTTTGGAATATTTTACGGCAGCTATTTTATCTCCTTTTTTATTCCAATTTGGGGACTCAATTCGGGCACTATTGGTCAGGCGTTCACTTTCTTCAGATTCAATATCATAAAGAAATATATCCCGGTAATGTTCGCCATATTTATTCTTTTTGTTGATGGCGTAGGCAATTTTTTTACTATCAGGAGAAAATGAAAATGAAGTTTCGAGAAATGTAATTTTTGGTTCAACAGCCTGCGCATGATTTTGATGGGAATGAAATTCACGATTATCGACCACTGCAATTTTTGTTGAATCACCATTGGAATCAACTAAATAAAGCGATAGTAATGAATAATCGAATCCCTTGTTTGAAAGATAGGCAAGGCTGTTTTGGTCCGGGGAGAGTTTTGGATAAAAGTTAAAAAATCCGGCCGGTTCAATGGTTTCAGATTTTGTTGGGTTAATATCAGCAACCGCATTAGTGTAAAAAGATTTGCGTTCTGCAATCCAGTCTTCATAAACCTGATTTCCCGGAATATCCGTAGCTATTTCTATAGCCTTTGCCACGCTATAAACTCCTTTTTCACCCAGCGCCACGGAAATTCTGCGAAGCACATCATCCCCAAAACGATTAGCCAAATAAATCACAAAAGCGAAGCCCTGATTATAAACCGTTTCCCGCTCCAGGCTCGATTTTGATGAAAATGTTGCCATTTCATCTAAAGAGAAATAAGTATCACTAAGAATACGAGTGCGTAAAATCATGTCGCGGTGGCTGTCCCAGGTTTCATAGAGCAAGCCTGCTGTTTGATACTGTGCCGTTCCCTCAGCCAGCCATGCCGGTACATTAACTGTAGCAAAAGGCATGGTTACAATTCCATTTGGAAAGCCATACAACACATCAGGTCGGCGAACATCTTCATAAGCCAGCATTTGCAGGTAAAAAGCCGGGATCTTCCGGCTGCGCTTCATCGATTTTTGGATTTGAATGATATGCACATATTCGTGAGTTATCACATTTCGAAGCCAGTTGTGCGTGCCGCGAAGTGGAGTGTCGAGGGCGGGCACCCAAATATCAATTTTGTTATCAAAGAAATAGGCAGCACCATTGCTGTAATCTTCACGGTCTTTCAACACAATGCTCACTTTTTCATCAGGCTCATATTCATACAACTGCGTGATGGGGTCATAAATTTCTTCAGCAATACGGGATGTTACCTGGGCTGTCCGGCTGTTACCTTCCTGGAAATGAACCAGGAAATGCTCGCTTTCAATGGTGTACCACTCAAGGTGATTTTGAGGATAATCATAGAATTGCACATCGGTCTGAGCAAACGAAAGGGCAGGTAACAGGGTAGCTGTCAGAAATAAAAAAGAAATTAATTTCAATATTCTCATTAGTGCAGCACTCCGATTTTAATGAGTTTGGTCTCGGTTTTACCCTCAACAGTTGCCCTTACACGGGCTATGTAACCGCCGCTTCCCCAATTTTGGGTATTTACCAGAATTTCTTGCGGAAAGCCGCCGGGGGAGGTTACAGTTTCTTCAAAAATAACCCGTCCGCTCATAGTTATTACCTGAATTTCAACGGAACCGCCCGGTTCGGCGAGTTCAAAACGGATGTTTGTTTCATCACTGGCAGGATTGGGCCAGTTGTAGGTTTCGTTGTTATTTAAAACTGAAAACTTACTTCCATCCGAACTATTTATCGTTACATCTGCTGATACTTTATTATATGGATTTTTACCATATCGGGCCGGCCATTGCGCTGTGGTAAATTCATGAAATTCCCAGGCTTTTATGTCTGCCTGAGGTCCATGATTCACAGCATATAAAACATTTCCATAAAAAGCCGGATGTATGGGTTGAGTTTGCTGATCAGTAACTTCCCCCACATATAACGGGAAACCTTCAACTGGCTGCCCGCTGGTTTGGTAGGCAAAAATATTGATTGAAACCTCATCCTGCCCAACCACCAAAATATCCTGCACATTATCTCCGGTTATGTCAGCAATAAGTGGCGTACCGATAAATTGTACACCCTCGGGTGCGGTAATTGGCATATGATTCAGCAAAGCACCATTTTGATTAAAACCTTCAAGCTGATTCTGGGTTCTGTTTACCCGATAAATATTTATTCCATCCACAATTGCCGGCCATTCGGCTTTTTCTTCTTCAAATATTGGGACGAAAGGATTTTCCAATGAGGGATTCACCAGGGTGAAGGCATCATCTTCAAAAATATAGTAAAGTGGATTTCCACCGGTTTTAATGGTTCCGGCAAACAACCTGTTTTGGGAAGTTGAGTTGTATTCAGGAATATTTTCACCTATAAAACTCACCGTTGAACCTGAAATCCCGGCCCATTTACCGTTCTCAATCTCTGACCTGAAATCAAATTGGGAAGTATTTGAAAAGGGGGTTCCATCTTCAATCAGGAATCCATTGGTTGTAAAATCTAAAAAAAGTGAATCGCCGTTTTGTGAACTTATAAAAGCATTATTAGCACTTTCTGTCACCGTCCACTCATCCTGAATATTACCTTGTGCATCCAAACGTTTAGAACTGATTTGAATCTGAATTTCAGGATGGTTAGAAAATGGAAGCCGAAGGGTAGGGTTTGTTGCAATGATAAAATGTTCCCCCAGTATGGGCTGCTGATTACTAATACTTTGAACAGCCGATAAATTTCCGGGTTGTGGATTTAAATGATCATAAATATGAATGCGTCCGGGCCCCGGAATTACTAAAAGGGTATCGGTTGCTGCTTCATGAAATCCGATCGATAGGGGATAGTAATCCCAATAGTTATTTTTATAGGTATGTGTATGATAGGATGAGGTATCAGTAATAGAAAATAAAGGGGAGTAAATAAGTTGTTCCGCATTAGCGGGTCTTA
>JBBDLQ010000045.1:0-1940 GCA_040878765.1 Balneolaceae bacterium
CCTTCCGGATAGGTATCTTTCACCATTTGCAGGGCATCAATTACAATTTTGAGATGCATCTCTTTTGAGTTTTGGTAAAACGACTGGGCGTATTGAGAAAGCTTTGGTTTTCCATGCAAGGGTTTATCACTTACACAAAGCAGGGTTGCGTGGGGAATACGATAACGAAAACCGTTGGTTGCCACCGTAGATGATTCCATATCAATGGCTACACTTCTGCTCATGTGAATTTCCTCAACGGTACGTGCTTTTGAAAACTCCCAGTTTCGGTTTGCGGTAGTATAAACAGTTCCAATACGGTGATTGATCTCATGCTGATCAAGTACTTCCTTCATATATCTGTTCAGGATATAATTGGGAGAAATGGGAATTCCGATAGGGAATAAATCATCCAATACACGGTCGGCACGATAATACCCGTTGGCCAGAACAAAATCTCCAATATCCTGGTGGTTTCTCAATCCGCCGCAGTGCCCAACCATTACCATGGCATCCGGACGAAGAACGCCTACGTGATCAGTAATAGTTTTAGCATTGGAAGGCCCAACCCCGATATTTACTAAAGTCAGGCCTGAGTTATTTTCCATTTTATGATGATAGGCCGGCATCTGAACTCCATCACTGACCGGTTTTTCACAATCCGGAAACATCTCCAGAAAAACCTCAACATGCATATCATAGTTGGTAAAAAGTATATAACGCTGGAAATCCTCAGGTTTGGTGCCCGTGTAATGCTGAAGCCGGTCCAGGGAAATATCAATTCGTTCAGCCCTGAACAGGAACAATTTCTTTTGGGTGATGTCCCAGTCATTTTCGTCCAGGTTATCAAATAATTCCGGATTGTTAAGTGGTAATACTTCTCGGGAAGGTTTTACAAAAACCGTAGCCCCGTTATTTACAAGACGCTCAATCTCCCGTTTCAAATACCATCGGTAGGCTCTTGGTTGTGCAAGTTCACCGTCAATAACCGGATTATGTTTACTCCATGTTCGCTCCACAATCAATTTGGGATATTTACCGGATTCGTAAATTTCTTCCATTAGGTCGCACGTTTTAGCGATAGCTTTTTTAAGTTCTGCCTCCGAGGAAAATTGATCTTTAACTAATTTGAGCGTATCTGACATTTATGAACAGCCTTGATTTTACTTTTACGATTGAGCCGTGGAAAACCACGAATGAAGAGCTCAAATATACGACGAATATATTCAAACTTTTAAAGCGGGAGATGAAATTAGTATCGGAGAAGCGATCTGCTGTTTTTTCCATTGTAAAAGCTCCGGATTGGATGAATGTAATTCCGCTTACTCCAGAAAATGAAATTGTTCTGGTTGAACAATATCGTTATGGGATTGAAAACCCCACATTGGAACTGCCCGGCGGGGTTGTTGATCCGGGAGAAAATCCAGAAGACACTGCACACCGGGAGTTACTTGAGGAAACGGGATATAAAGGAAATGAACTGGAGTACCTGGGCAAAGTAAGCTCTAATCCGGCTTTTCTTACCAATTATACGCATATGTATGTGCTGAAAAACTGCCGAAAAATTCAGGATCAGGAACTGGATGGAAATGAACGTATTAACGTACACCTCATGCCCTTAGATGATTTTTTAGATCTGGTTGCTGATGGAACGGTACATCATTCACTGGTAGTAGCAGCTATAGCCAAATTTCTATTACGGAAAACCTAGCGTAGGTCGGACAGATTTGTCCGACCGTTACCTACCACTTCGTAAATCCAGAGGGTGAGAATGAGGTCAAAATGTACATCGGCTCGTAAAGCTTATAAAATGGTTTGTATAGGTTCAAGAGGGCAACCAACATTATTTAATCGCAGATTAAGTGGAATAGTGGATTACGCTGATTTTTTATGTAAATCCAAGCCCATCCGCTCAATCTGTGTCATCCGCGTTCCATACTAATTCACAATAGGCTGAATCT
>JBBDLQ010000045.1:2040-5172 GCA_040878765.1 Balneolaceae bacterium
ATCCGTGTCCCTGTGCGAAATCAACGTAACCTGTGAGCCATCTACCCCTCATCAATAAATCAGTTACAAAAACCACTGAATCCGAACGAATCCCTTCTTACTTTCAGTTATTAAACCCCAAGACAATTAATAAACCGAAAAAAGACTATACATCATGATTGAACAAGGCGAAAAAGCTGATCTTAATTTCACTGTAAAAGCTGTGCAAAATGGCGAAGAGAAAGAATTAAATTTTAAAGACCTGCTGGATAAACCCACGATCGTTTCTGTGTATATGAAGAACAATACCAGCGGCTGTGACCGGCAAACCAAAGATCTGGCTGATGAAGCTGAATGGTTTGCCCAAAAAGGATATAATCTTGTGGCCATCAGTAAAGATACCTGCGGCTCACATAAACGCTATGCCGAAAAACAAGACATTGATTTTACACTGGTTTCTGATCCGGATTATAAATTTGCTGAAGCTACCGATTCCATCATCGAAAAAAAGATGTATGGAAAGACTTTTACAGGTCCCTCACGTTCGGCCTTTGTTATTGATACAGATGGTACTATTTTGGGAATTGTGGAAAAAGTTAATACCAAAGGCCATGCTGGAGAGTTAAAAGAGCTGGTCGAACATTTGAAATAATTACCCTTACTGCATGAAAAGTCTCGTTATTGTTGAGTCTCCTACTAAAACCAAAACCATCAAGAAATACTTGCCGGATGGCTATGTTGTGGACTCTTCCATGGGTCATATTCGTGATCTGCCATCTTCTGCTAAAGAAATTCCCGCCAAGTATAAAAAAGAAAGCTGGTCGAACCTGGGAATAAATGTAGATGATCGGTTTGATCCTTTATATGTAATTCCATCTTCCAAGAAAAAAGTAGTTACCAGGCTCAAAAAATTACTAAAAGATGCCGATGAATTGATATTGGCTACGGATGAAGACCGTGAAGGAGAAGCAATTTCCTGGCACCTGATGGAAATACTGAAGCCGAAAGTACCGGTTAAACGAATGGTATTCCGGGAGATCACGAAAGAGGCGGTTTTAAATGCATTGGAGAATACCCGGGATATTGACATGAACCTGGTTTTTGCCCAGGAAACCCGCCGAATTCTGGATCGTTTGGCTGGTTATACGGTTTCGCCATTGTTATGGAAAAAGATTTCCCCGGGATTATCGGCCGGAAGGGTGCAATCGGTAGCGGTGGAATTTTTAGTGGAACGCGAGCGCGAACGCATGAAATTTAAAAGTGCCACTTATTATGATTTACAGGCACAACTTCATAAAGAAGGTGATAATGATCAATTTAAAGCCGATTTAACACACCTGAATGAAACGCGGCTGGCCACAGGAAAAGATTTTAATGAAAACACCGGAAAGCTTAAAACACCGGATTCTGTTGTTTTATTGGATGAAGAAAAAGCAAAAGCTTTGGTCGACGACCTAAAAGAAGCTTCGTGGTCGGTTATTGATGTGGACGTAAAAATTCAGAAGCGAAATCCGGCGCCTCCCTTTATCACCTCAACACTTCAGCAGGAAGCCAACCGTAAGTTTGGGTTTTCAGCTCGTGATACCATGAGCGTTGCTCAGAAATTGTACGAAAAAGGATTTATAACCTATATGCGAACCGACTCAACCCAGCTTTCAGGCCAGGCAATCGGTGCCGCCCGCGATGCCGTTACCGAAGAATATGGTGATGAGTATTTATTTGAACGAGTCAGAAATTATAGCAAAAAAGGGAAGTCGGCACAGGAAGCTCATGAAGCCATTCGTCCGGCAGGTTCAAGATTTGTGAAACCGGATAAAGCAGGACTGCGTGACCGGGAATTCAAATTATATGATTTAATCTGGAAGCGAACCATTGCCACGCAAATGGCCGAAGCCGAACTGGAATTCACCAATGTTACCATTCGGGCAACCAATAATGGTACAGATGCTGATTTCCGGGCCAACGGTAAAAAGATTTTATTCCCAGGATATTTCAGGGCGTATGTTGAAGGCAGTGACGACCCGGAAGCAGCGCTGGAAAACCAGGAAATATTTCTTCCCAAAATGAATGAAGGGGACGCAACAGCACTGGATGATTTGAACTTTGTGAGTCACGAAACCAAACCGCCGGCACGTTTTACTGAGGCAACTTTGGTTAAAGAACTGGAAAAAAGAGGAGTTGGTCGCCCAAGTACGTATGCATCCATTATCAGTACTATTCAGGATCGGGGTTATGCTAAAAATGAAGGCAAAACACTGATTCCAACGTTCACGGCTTTCGCGGTTTCATCATTACTTGAAAAGCATTTTCCTGAATTGGTGGACAGTGAATTTACTTCAGAATTAGAAGACAAGCTTGATGCCGTGGCAGCCGGAACGCAGGATCCCATAAAATATCTTGAGGATTATTATAATGGTGAAAATGGCCTGAAAGCCAAAGTGGATACTCAGGAAGATAAAATTGATCCGCAGGAAGCGAAGTTATTGGATCTGCCATTAGAAGGCCTTGAAGGAATCAAAGTGGCAGTAGGACGATTTGGCCCCTATGCCCGGATGCAAAAAAACGGGGAGGAAATTACAACCTCGCTGCCCAATGATATGGACCCAAGTGACATCACATTGGAGAAATTAGAAAGCCTGATCAAAATGTCAGAAGAAGAGGATAAGCCTATTGGGCAAGATCCTGATTCCGGCGAGCCTATATTTTTACTTTCGGGGAGATATGGGCCCTATGTTCAGCGGGGTGAAGTAACGGACGACAATAAAAAGCCTAAACGGGTTTCCTTGTTAAAAGATATGAAACCGGAGGATGTTGATCTTGACATGGCCCTGAAATTATTAGAGCTGCCTCGTCCGCTCGGAGATCACCCCGAAACTGGTAAAGTTGTGAAAGCCGGTGTGGGTCGGTACGGACCTTTTGTTGTTCATGACGGGAAATTCAAATCTATTCCAAAATCAGATTATGTACTGGATATTGAACTGGACCGGGCGGTTGAATTACTGGCTCAGAAAACCAATTCGAAACGCGGCAGTAACGAGATAAAAGACTTGGGTAAACACCCCGATACGGACCAGCCTGTAAAAGTGATGACGGGGCGGTACGGCCCGTATATCAAGCATGGTAAAAAGAACATCAGTTTGCCTAAAGGAGAAA
>JBBDLQ010000045.1:5272-6353 GCA_040878765.1 Balneolaceae bacterium
GTGGCTTTAAATTTTTTTTTGTAGATTTATATTTAATTCTGTCAATAACAAAAAGACAGGTCAAAGATCCATGCAAAAGCGAAGCGATTTTTACTTCAAGTATCCGCCTAATATCCATGAACTGGATTTAGCTACCATGGTAAATATGTTTCGTACCAGGGGGGAACCGAGAAAAGCCAGTCCGGGGCAGCATTTTGCATGTGCGGTAAACGGCCACTTACTCCGGGAAGGTAAATGGTGGTTCGGTTTATACTACTCTCAAAAAACCTGGGATAATCTGCTTACTAAAGGAAGTGAAGGATATCCCCTCACCGATGTAGAATTGAATGTTCTGGGGATGGTTTTTGTAAGTGAGGAGGAGCCGCCACATCGTGAATACGTAGAAAAAAATGCCGGTGTAACCGAAAAACTAGCCTATTTAATTGTTAACGATATGCGTTCTTTTGGTTTTTTGGATGAAGATGACAGCGGCTTTTTACGAATTCCGCCTAGGGGAGAAAAAGCACTTCATGGAATTGCCCGTCGTATTTATGAAAAACGATTTATGCCGGAAATGCTTAAAACGTTTACGCCATCCGACGAACCCAAAATTGAGCAGGCCCAAAAAGAGGACAAAGAACAAACAAGCCTGTTTTAGAATTTTTGTAACCCCGCTTTTCCCTCACCCATCGCAAGCATTCGCTTATGTTTTTTTCATTACTAATATTGGACAATAAAACCAACGCATGCATTTCACATATAAAGAACACGAATTTAATTTTGTCCGCTACCCGGAAACCACCAACCGCTCTTTGAGGGCATGGAGCGCTGGTGAGGAATATGTACTTTCTAAGCTGGAGGAATTGGATCTTAGTTCAAAAACCATAGCCATATATAACGATCGTTTTGGTTTTCTGAGCTGTACCCTAAATCAACTGAAGCCCTTTGTTGTTATTGACCGAAAGAGCCAGCAAAAAGCGATAGAGCAAAATCTGACTCTGAATAAACTGAAGTGGAATCCTGAAAACCAGTTTTCCCCACTCGGTGTACTTCCGGCTGCTGTGGATATCGGAATCATCAACATTCCAAAAACGCTCGATCT
>JBBDLQ010000046.1:0-1213 GCA_040878765.1 Balneolaceae bacterium
ATAAATATTTACTACTGGTAACGATGCTCTGCGTCGTTACCAAAATTGTGTATTCAAAATCAGAGATCATCTGCCAAATTCGTGTCATCTGCATTCAATTTCTAATCACTAAACCATCCAATAATTCAATATAGGTTTTAATCCCATCCCGGATTTCATCCAAATAAATAAATTCATCGGCCGTATGCGAACGGTGGGTATCTCCCGGCCCAATTTTAACGCTGTTAAAAGGCATGTGCACCTGGTCCGACATCGTTTTTGAACCATAGGTTTTTATACCCAGTTTCTGTGCTTTATTAATGATGGAATGATCCATTGAAATTCCCGAAGCATTCAAATTCAGCGATCTTGGCTTAACCTCACAATCCACGTACTTACGGATGATCTCAACCACTTCCTCATTCGAATAAAACTCGTTGGGGCGCACATCCACTACAAACCGGCATTCATCCGGAACCACATTATGCTGACTTCCAGCTTCGATCATAGTCACCGTCATATTGATTTCGCCCAGCACTTCCGAAACTTTATCAAAGCGAAAAGTACGGAACCACTCAATATCCTTCATGGCTTTGTAAAGTGCATTTTCACCCTCGGCTCGTGCGGCGTGTCCGCTTTCTCCATGACTCACACAATCCAGCACAATCAAACCGCGTTCGGCCATGGCCAGGTCCATGGAAGTGGGTTCGCCAACAACAGCCAGATCAATTTTACCTAATTCCGGCAGCACAATGGGAACTCCTTTTTTACCCGAAGTTTCTTCTTCCGCCGATGCCAGAAATACTAAATTATAAGGCTGATTTTTATCAGCCAGGTACACAAAAGCAGCTAATAAACTCACCAGTGGCCCGCCTGCATCGTTACTTCCCAGGCCATACAGTTTACCATCCTCAAGTGTTGGGGTGAATGGGGGTTTGGTCCATTTAGAAGAAGCCTGTACGGTATCGTGATGAGAATTCAACATCAGTGTGGGCTTATTCTCAACCTTTTTATCAGCCCACGCCAAGATATTATTTCCTTTGCGCTGCGGGTTGAAGCCAAACTCCTGCAGTACTTTTGAAAGCAGCAGGGCTGTTTTGTCTTCCTCCTTGCTGTACGATTGGGTAGAAATGAGCTCTTTAAGGAGCTCAATAGCTTGTTCGGTAAGTTGTTGAGTGAATTTTTTCATTGTTTATTGGTCTGGTACTCGTTACCAAGCTCCGGCTTGGTCATG
>JBBDLQ010000047.1:0-1204 GCA_040878765.1 Balneolaceae bacterium
GATTATTTGGATGTTATCCGAACGGGCGTTCGCCTAAGGTGTTCGTATAATATCCCAAAAACTCTTACCAATATAGTATCTTTGGAAATAAAGTCAATTCAAGCAGTTAAAGGAAAAGAGACTGTTTGTCGGCCCGGGCTTTCCTCTCTCCAAAATCAATCCTACCTTTTCGAAGATTTTAATATTTCAAAATAATATGATCTTATGAAAAAACTATTCATTCTTTCTTTGTTTCTCCTTTCAAGTGCGGTTGTTGTCGCACAGGATTCCCTCCTCAATTATCAGCCTAAAATTCTCCTGGTGACGGCTCACCCCGATGACGATGCTCTCTTTTCGGCCACGGTTTTTAAAACTACTCATTTGTTAAACGGCGTGGTTGACCTTGCCCTGATGACCAACGGCGAGGGCGGCTACACCTATTCCACACTTGGAAATTATATCTACAACAAAGAGCTGGATAAAGAGGAAGTGGGAAGGCAGTATTTGCCGGGTATCCGCAAAAAGGAACTGATGGCCGGTGGGAATATTGTGGGAATCCGGAAATATTTCTTTTTTGATCAGCCCGATTTTTATTACACGGAAGATGTGGAAGAAACCCTGGAAAAATGGAATAACGATTGGGTACACGAGCGGCTTGTACAAATCATGGCAGATGGTGCTTATGATTTTTTATTCCTGATGTTGCCATTCGATGAATTCCACGGTCACCATAAAGCTTCGGCTGTTTTAGCTTTACTTGCTATGAAGGAACTTCCCAAAGCTGAACAGCCTATTGTATTGCAGGGTTTTGTTCGCCGTGGCGAGGAGTCTCAGGGCGTTACTTTTACTCAGCTTGAAGGCCATCCCGATACTAAAGTGATGGAGGGTAAAGTGTTTGAATTTGACCGAAACCAAACCTTTGGGGCCAACGACCGGCTGAATTATAATATCATTGCCAATTGGGTGATAGCCGAGCATAAATCGCAGGGAACCATGCAATTGCTGATGCAAAATGATACCGGCATCATCGAGCAATACTGGTATAATGAGATTAATGGAAAAGAGGGGTTGGAGAAAGCCACAAAATTTTTCGAGGCGGTGAATAAAGTGCAGCCTTAATTTTTGATATGGTGATAAGGTGATGAGGTGATGGATTTGGTATTGAAATTGCCGAGACTGTTTGAACTATCTGAGAGGTATTATTCAAATTCTCAAGTTTGATCCA
>JBBDLQ010000048.1:0-11202 GCA_040878765.1 Balneolaceae bacterium
ATAAATTGCTTTTAAAATAATTTAAACCTATTTTAGGTTAAATTAAATCTGACATGTCAGTATATGCCTGATAAAGATTACATCCATAGCAAAATAAATAAGTATTATCGAAGGTTGGCTGACGCCTACCGTTCAAACGCTTATCAGGAAAAATTCCCTGAGGCAATGAATGTAGGTATGAAAAAATGTGCAATCGATTATCGGAAGGATGTTAGTAGACTAGCAAGTAAGATCGAAAAAATGCTAACCCCTATTGTGCAAGCTACCCCACTTGAGAAACAGAATATACATTGGACCTCGGTTTACAGAGAAATAGAAAAGATCATTCAAAAAGATAAAGGGCCAAAACGTATAAAAGGAATTATAAATGAATGCTCAGAAAAATTAGTCACTCGTTTAAAACAAAATAGTAATATCAAAGAACCGGGTTATTACTTAGCACGGGAGTTTTTAGAAAAACAATACGAAGCAGACTTCAAGGAACCATTTAGAAAAGAATTTTCTACTGAGAGATTTGTAGATAGAGTTGAAGAAGATGCAGCCGAAAAAGCTAAGTATGATTACAGCAAGTATTATGCAAATCAAATGGTTAATAAAGAGAGTGCAAAAGAAATCAGGAAAAAGCCTCTAAAGCAAAAGCCTAAATTAGATCTGGATGAAGAAATAGGATGAAATAATGAAAACTTTCATCTTTGAATTTCCTGAAATTAAAGAACGCTTTACCATAGTTAGATATAGCTTAAACGGTGGAAAAGATTGGAATACGTTTAAAGTAGAAGTAAAAGATAAAATTCTTAAATACCGCGTTTTAGAAAAATTCCCACCCTTATCAGCAGATTTAATTGATATTGCAACCGCAGTGTTTGTAGCCGACTGGATTTCTTATCGTAAATTAAGTGGCCGGCCTTCAGATATTATTATAAGATCTCCTGTTAGAATGACCAACCTCCTTTCGGGAAAAGAAGCGATGGAAGAACTTAAAAATTTACTCGGATGGTTCACTGAAGATCATTGGCATTTTGAATTTAGTCAACGTACTTCAATGCGCAACGTAGAAAAACAATCTATGTTTTCCTTTGAGATTGATGGTGAAGTAGAAGTTGCTTTGTGGAGTGGGGGATTAGATTCTCTTGCGGGTTTGTATTCTCGCTACAAAGTAAATCCTGAATTAAAATATGTTTTGGCTGGCTCCGGTTTTAGTAAACGAGTTATTGGTGTGCAAAGAGACGTACATAAGAATTTAAAAGAAAAAACTTCTATTAAAACTGCATTATGGCAAGTACCTTTTTATTTAGAAGACTCTCCCAGCCACAGAAAACACTCTTATATGCGGTCAAGAGGATTTGCTTTTATGATTGTAGGCTCAGCTATTGCGATTGCTCTGGATCAAAGAAAATTACATTTATACGAAAACGGAATTGGTGCAATAAATTTGCCCTATTTTAAATTTGAAATCGGATTAGATCACACCCGCTCGGTTCATCCTATATCCTTATCTCGTACTACTGATTATGTTTCCTCTCTCCTTGAGGAGGATTTTGAGATAATTAATCCTTTTGTGTTTAAAACCAAAACTCAAATATGCAGGTCGCTGATAGATGATAATTTGACTGATCTAATTTTTAGAACCCAAACTTGCGATAGCGTTCATCGAAAAGAACAATCTCAGTGCGGTTATTGTAGTTCATGTTTACTTAGAAGACAAGCACTTTTAGCCAATAATGTAGTGGACAAAACTGAATACGTTTTGACTCATGGTAAACCCAAATCAAAAGATATACACCTTCATTTTGATGCGATAACTAATCAAGTTCAGGTAATCCAAAAAATTTTGAGTGGTGACAAAAATTTAAATCAGAAGTGGTATAGATTAATTAATGAATATCCAGTACTTGAGAAAACTGCAACCGAAATGTCTAACAAAGACAAAATACCTGAAAGTAAGATACGTAAGAGCCTTATTGATATGTATTTAGATTATTCATATGAATGGCTATCAGTTCAAAAAACTATTCGAAACAGTTATCCAGAACCTATAAGTGTCTGAGGAAATTTAGCTATGAAAAATATATTAGAAGAAATGGATCCTGTTGTGTTGGGCGAAGAATTAAAAAATGCCCGGAAAAAGTTAGGGATGACCCAGGAAGATGTTTCCGATATTTTAGATGTTGCCAGAACTACTGTAACCGCTATTGAAAAAGGCGAGCGTCAAGTTCGTCCTGACGAGCTCATTAAATTGTCTGAGGCTTTCAATAAAGATGTTCATGAATTTTTAAGAGTGAAAAAACCGATTGAATCTTTTCAGGTACAGTTCAGAGCAGCTTACCAACGTTCAAAAAAAGAAAACAATGAAATCAATTCTATCATAGATGAATTTGAACAACTTTGTCGAGACTATTTAGAATTAGAGGAGCTTGTTTATGGAATGCCATGGCAAAATTATCCGGTTGAATACAAAATTACTGGTTCAAATATTGAACAAAGTGCAGAAAGTATTGCCATCAGGGAGAGAAATCGCTTAGGTATCGGTGACGGACCTATACCTATGTTAAGGGATATCTTGGAGCAAGATGTTGGCCTGAGAATCTTTTATATAAAAATGCCTGCTAATTTTTCTGAAATGTATAATTATCATGACTATTTAGGGGGATGTATGGCTGTAAATGCCCATCATCCTGAAGTTAGAAGACGTTGGTCTATGAGTCATGGCTATGCACATTTTTTAGTGCATAGAAAGGGGCCTGTTGTCGACTCTGATAAAAAGCATGTTCGTGTAAATAATAATGAGCAATTTGCTGAAGCTTTTTCTAAGCATTTTCTAATGCCGGCAAATAGCATCATTAAAAAATATGATGACATAAAAAAATCCAAGAACAAATTTACGGTTGCCGATTTGTTTATTACTGCTCACTATTATGGAGTTTCAGTGGAGGCTATGACCCGACGTCTTGAGGAAATGAATCTTATTGATTTAGGAACTTGGGAAAAATTGAAGGGCCATGATTTCCGAATTAAAGATGAACAAAAAAAACTGAACATTGAGGAATTACCACAAAGAAATGATATGCTCCCTGTACGATATCAATATTTAGCACTTTATGCTTTTGAAAAAAGCTTAATTACGGAAGGTCAATTGGCAAAATTCCTAAGGAAAAATCGTATCGAAGCCAGAGATTTCGTTTCAGAAAATCAATTTGAAATTGACGACGACTTTGAGCTTGAGCAATCATTATCGGTTTTATAAAAAACAGATTTACAGATGACTTTTGATTTTGACCAAGAGGGTATAATACTTGATGCTTGCTGCATAATAAACTTATATGCAAGTTCGGTAATGAAAGAAGTGATAGAATCAGTACCATTACCTTTTTTTGTGGATCAATATGTCAGAGAAAAAGAAGCGTTAAAAATAAAAGGTCAATCTAAAAACGAATTTATTGATATTGATATTGAGCCTCATATTCAAAAAAAGATTCTGGTTGAAGTTTCACTCTCCGGAGAAGATGAAATAACTGCTTTTGTTAATTTAGCCGCTTCATTAGATGATGGAGAATCAAGATGTGGAGCTATTGCAGCAAATCGAAATTTAGTAGTAGCAACAGATGAAAAAGCTGGTATTAGAGTATTTTCCAACCTGAACCCACCTATTCCAACAATCTCTACATTGGAATTGCTCTATATATGGGCCGAGTCTAAAAACATAAGTCCTGATGTTATAGGTTCTGTTTTAAAGAGAATCCAAAAAAATGCTAGTTACAGGCCTGGGTCAAACCACAAATTTTTCGAATGGTGGGAAAAACACATGAGTTGAATCATATTCAGGTTATTCTGTTGACATTGAGAGTGTAACAGTATTATTTGATAATAACATCAGCCATGTTACTATCAAAATTTCTTGTTACTAATCCTTTCCCCTCTAAATCATTCCATACTTATTGGAATAGTCTCCCAGTGAATCCCGTAATTCATCAAAAAGCTTAGTATTGGACTGCAACTCAAATTCTTCTAACTCAAGAATCTGAATTTCTTCAATTTCTAAAGGCGAAACTGACCATTTTGTCGTGGTTTTTATCCTTACAGTTTGGTTTAGCTTTCCAGCAATTATTTCAGCAAGATCTTTTGTTATTGTTCCTTTATAAACACATCCTCCATACGTCCCGAAATGAACAGCTCGTTCAGAAACCTCAACTTGCATTATTTCACCGTAAAAAGTTCTTAAATCTTTAAAGAAACTAAACCTCCTATCATAAATTTATCCTTTGCCAACTTCTTCGCTCCGACGCAGAGCGTGCGGAGCGAGTCCGAAGGCTACTGGTGGTTCAATCCTGCCGAGTGACATGAGTGAATATCGAATATTCAATAATGAATTTTGAAGTGAGTTAACTTCGATATTCAATATTCCCCTGCTCAATATTCGATATTCTAAACCGCTTCAATCCCTTCTTCATACGCTTCCATCGGGATGCAGGAGCAAACCAAATTCCTATCTCCATACGCATCATCAACCCTGGAAACGGCCGGCCAGAATTTGTCGTGTTTGAGTTCTTCAAGCGGGAAGGCTCCTTTTTCGCGGGTATAGCTTCGGTTCCAGTCATCAGATGCTATTACACGCTGAGTATGGGGTGCGTGTTTGAGCACATTGTCTTCTTTATCTGCGATTCCATCTTCAATTTCCTGGATTTCCTTGCGGATGGAAATCATGGCTTCACAAAAACGATCCAATTCTTCTATGGATTCGCTTTCGGTCGGCTCTATCATCAGCGTTCCGGGAACAGGGAAACTCATGGTTGGCGCGTGGAAACCATAATCCATTAATCGTTTAGCTACATCCACAGATTCGATTCCTGCCGATTGCTTGAACGGACGTAAATCCACAATAAACTCGTGCGCTGAGCGACCTGTTTTGCCCGTATATAAAATCGGGTAGTGATCTTTCAGTCTGTCTTTGAGGTAATTCGCATTCAGGATGGCATATTTGGTGGCATCGGTCAGTCCTTCAGTTCCCATCATGCGGATGTAGGCGTAGGAGATCGTCAGAATACTGGCACTGCCCCAGGGTGCAGCGGAAACAGCATTCACGCCTTTTTCTCCACCCGTCTTGATCACAGAATGAGAAGGTAAAAAGGGAACAAGATGTTTGGTCACACCAATAGGCCCAACTCCCGGCCCGCCTCCTCCATGTGGGATACAAAATGTTTTGTGGAGATTTAAATGGCAAACATCCGCCCCAATTTCTCCGGGACTCGTTAGCCCAACCTGCGCGTTCATATTTGCGCCGTCCATATAAACCTGTCCGCCGTGCTTATGAATAATTTCACAAAAATATTTTACGCGATGTTCGAATACTCCATGCGTGGATGGATAGGTAATCATCAACGCTGCAAGTCGGTCACTGTATTTTTCGGCTTTGGCTTCCAGGTCATCACTGGAAATATTGCCGTAGTTGTCGGTATCAACAACCACAACATCCATTCCCGCCATAACTGCACTTGCCGGATTGGTTCCATGGGCTGAAGAAGGAATCAGCGCCACATTGCGGTGACCTTCGCCCCGGTCTTTGTGGTAAGCCCGGATGGTCATCAATCCTGCATATTCGCCCTGGGCGCCGGAATTGGGCTGAAGTGACATCCCCGAAAAACCGGTAATTTCACACAGCCAGTCACTTAATTCCTCAAATATTTGAGTATATCCTTTCGCTTGTTCCCGCGGTGCAAATGGGTGAATTTGCCCAAATTCAGGCCAGGTTAACGGGATCATTTCGGAGGTGGCATTCAATTTCATTGTGCAGGAACCAAGAGAAATCATGGAATGTACCAGCGAAAGATCTTTGTTTTCCAGCCGCTTCATATATCGAAGCATCTCATGTTCGGAGTGATATAGATGGAATACCGGATGCTCGAGAAAAGATGATTTCCGTGTCAGGTTTTCCGGGTACTCAACGGTTACTTTTTCAGATTGTGCCTGAATATCGAATTCATTTTTCCTGCCCAACATTTCAGCAAAAATGTTGAGCACCAATTCAACATCTTCCAGGTTTTTGGCTTCATCAAAAGAAATACCGATTCGGTTCTCATCAACATAGCGGAAATTGACTTCGTGTTTTTCAGCGATAGACTTCACTTTTTTGGCATCGCTTTTCACCGTAATGGTATCAAAAAATACCTCGGTTTCAACTTCAACCCCTAATTTCTCTAAACCAGATTTGGTGAGTTTCGTTAAGCCATGAATTTTGGAAGCAATTTTCTTCAATCCATCCGGGCCGTGATACACAGCGTACATACCGGCGATCACTCCTAATAAAACCTGCGCCGTACAAATATTTGATGTCGCTTTTTCGCGGCGTATATGCTGCTCTCGGGTTTGAAGTGCCATTCGGTAAGCCGGCTTCCCTTCCGCATCCTGGGTTACGCCGATAATTCTGCCGGGAATTTTTCGCTGAAATTCTTCTTTAGTGGCAAAATAGGCTGCATGCGGACCGCCATATCCCATCGGAACTCCAAAGCGCTGCGAGGAACCAACTACCACATCAGCTCCCATTTCGCCCGGTGCCTTGAGTAATGTCAGGCTCAGTAAATCGGCAGCTACAACAGCATAAACTTGGTGTTCATGAGCTGATGCAATCAGGTTGGTATAATCTTCTGCACTTCCATCGCCAGCCGGATACTGAACTAACACTCCAAATAATTTCGGGTCGCTGATATCCAGTTCATGATGGTTGCCCACTTTCACTTCCACTCCAATGGGTTCCGCCCTGGTTTGCAGCACTTCTATGGTTTGTGGGTGGCATAATTCAGAGACAAAAAATACATCGGCTTCTTTTCGTTTTGCTCCTTTTCGCTGACCAAATAACATACTCATAGCTTCGGCTGCCGCGGTACCTTCATCCAGGAGCGAAGCATTTGCCAGCTCCATTCCTGTCAGGTCGCTTACGGTTGTCTGGAAGTTGATAAGAGCTTCCAGCCTTCCCTGTGCAATTTCAGCCTGATATGGAGTATAGGCGGTGTACCAACCTGGATTTTCAAGGATATTTCGCTTTATTACATTGGGAAGAATAGTATCATAATATCCCATCCCGATAAAGGAATTATAGATCTTGTTTTTATCAGCTAATAGTTTGAATTCTTCCAGGAAATCCCGTTCACTTAATGCCTCCGGCAATCTCATAGGTTTGTTCAGGCGAATACCATCGGGAATAGTTTCGTCAATGAGTTTATCTAATGAATCGGCTTTTATCGCCTCCAGCATTTTTTGTGTTGTTTCCTGAGTAGGGCCATTGTGTCGGTGAGCAAATACTTCTTTATCGAAAGTGATGTTCATTTATATCTGAAAATGAGTTGAATTTTGATGATTG
Organism: Balneolaceae bacterium; assembly: GCA_040878765.1. Classification (GTDB taxonomy): domain Bacteria; phylum Bacteroidota; class Rhodothermia; order Balneolales; family Balneolaceae; genus Gracilimonas. The sequence continues at coordinate 7,352 of JBBDLQ010000048.1, forward strand.
GAACACTTAAAGATGGCGTAAAATTTCGCCGGATTCTTTCAAAAACAGGATGGCGGAAAATAAGGAAAATTGAACAGAAATAATTGGCTTAAGCGAACCAAATCAACTATGAAATCACAGCCTGTTATTTTAATGAAATTGAGTGGCTTACACTCTCTCCTTTTTCATCTTGTTTCATGATGGTTTCATTATCCAGCGCTGCAATTTTGTACCCTAATTTTTCACTCAACCCTTTCAGCAAAGGTTCTAAACGGCCCATTTCAGTATTAAATTTTACAAGAGCAGAACCAGTTCTGATATCAATTTTTTTAATAGCACGTGCTAACATGTCCGCACATTTCAGAATTTCGGACCCCGAATACGTTGATTTCTCCGATATTGGCGGGGGCGTGAATTTTTTCTTGAAATTACTCAGCGACCTGATTTCACCGGTTTTTTCGTCTTTCTGAAGCCATTCAATGTTATGTACCACATCTTTCAGGTAATAAGCCAAATACCGGGGTTTCGCACTTTCTATGTAAAAACTAAAATCAGATAACCAGACTTTTCTAACTTCATCCATTTCAATGTCGAACCAAATGCCGCCTTGCTTCAGGTTCCAAACCATTCTTTTATCCTCGGTTTGCCGATTATTCAATTCCAGTTCGTAATTCTCCTTAAAAATATCGGTGAGTTCACTTACCTCGGCTACAGGATTCACTTTGAATTTAGGAGTATCATTTTTTGGATCTATAAAATCCGGTGCATCATTTTCAACTTCACATACTATAGATTCAATTTTCAATAAAATTCGTATGAGTCCCGCTGGGATAGGGGTAGAAAAAGCCTGTGATTTATCTTCCATAATTTGAGCAATTCTGCGATTGCATCAAATGTAGGAAAATTCAGAGGACATTTATATTTATGAAATTTTAATATTTACCGTCCTGCAGTAATTATTTCATCAGAGTCATTTTATTTACCTGGGAGAAATTATTGGCTTCAATTCTGTAAAAATAGATACCGCTGGCCAAATTAGAAGCATCAAAATTAATTTCATATTCTCCGGGTTGTTTTCTCTCATTTACCAAAGTGGTCACTTTTCTACCTAACAAATCGTAAACGCTGATATTAATGTGTCCTGTTTTTGGCAGGGAATATCCAATTTTAGTAGAAGGATTAAAAGGATTGGGGTAATTCTGCCTCATTTCGTATTCATTTGGAATTTCATTTTCTGGCTTTGGTTCTGAAATACCTACTACAGTTAAATCCGGGCTTGGAATCCAGTCGCGCCCAAAATCCGGGTTACTTTCCTTCGAGAAAATATTTTCGATAGTATATTCTGCTGCTTCCCCCGCACTAAGCTGAGTTGAAAAATCTGCCCTGTTTCCAGGATCAACACAACCTGGTCCTGAACAATTATACTCTCCATACATAGCAGGCGGAACATTCCACGATAACCAACCTTCAGGATTTAATGATGCCGGGTACCAGGTATTTATAAAAACGGTTCTCGGTGCATTTTGCCAGGGCCGGCCAAGGTAAAAACTGGTAATTGGGCTGCCATCAAACCCTATGGAATCTGCAGAGAGAACATTATCCAGGAACACAAAACCAAATTTCGATTCCTCTTCAGTAGCAGCCGCAGTAAGAGTACCTCCATTCCGGTTTATATGAATTTGTGTACTGTCGAACACAACAATGTTCCGGCCGAAGATGAAATCCACAGAACCTTCGATATAGCTGTTTTTAATGTAAATGCGTCCCGTTCCATGTGAGCCCCTTGCATAAAAGGTATCCTGATATCCTAAAATATTTACATTGTAATATGCCTGGCGGTCTCCATTAGTAACCAATGCAACGGCCTGTTGATCACTCACAGATTTATCATTCACTATTGTATTTTGGAATGTGATATTTTCAGCAACAAAATCATCTGCATCAATGGAAACACTATAGGATTGGCTCGTGCCGCCTGAAATTCCCGCATAATCATCGTAAGTAAGAATGGTGCTATCCCTGCTTTCGCCGATTAGATTTACGTTTACTTTTTCTTCGTCCAAAAATAGTTTTTCATAGTACTCCCCATTTTTAACAAATATTGTATATACACCAGTGTAGAAATCCGGAACATCATCAAACGCATCCTGAACGGAGGTATAATCTCCGCTTCCATCAAGTGCAACAATTTTGGTTACATCAGGGGCAGGAATTTTGGTGGTAAAGATCCGGGTTTGGCCATATCCTGTACCAATCCCGTTAGTAGCATAAGCCCGGACGTAATATCTTGTATCTGGTTCTAACGGATAAAGCGTACTTACAAATGAACCCATCCCACTTCCCGCTTCAGAAAAATTATCCTCTAATGTTGGTTCGACTTCTGTATTCCAAACCAAGCCCCGTGCTTTTACACTATCGCCGCCCCAGGCTGTAACTTCTCCTCCGCCTTGGGCAGTCTCAACCAAGATCTCAGATATCGAGTTTGTGGTTACTTCCGGTTCGGTTTTTTCAGCCAGTGTTGTAAATGTGAATTCAGAGCCATAAGAGGTTCCGGCTTCATTAGTAGCGTATGCTTTATAATAATAGGTTGAACCTGCTTCTAATCCGGTCAACTTACTTTCAAATGAACCTGATCCTGTTCCATCTGTGGTTTTGTTACCAGAAATGTCAGGGTCACCTGTGGTATTCCATACAACGCCTCTTGAGGTCACTGTTGCTCCACCGTCAGATGGAATATATCCTCCACTCGTTACAAATGTTGTTGAAATACTTTCGGCACTAACCGTTAATATTTCTGGCGGATCAGAAGTAACTCCGATCGTAGATCCTGTAATCACAACACTGTCAACTGCTACCAATTTTGCCCATCCTTCTGATTCTGTATTGTATGGATAAACTCTTATATACAGCTGCTCACCAGTTTCTACGGTATCGTTAATTGCGGCTTCAACCTTTTCTAATTCCCCTGACAACAATGCTCTGTCTGGCACTAAAATGTTTTTATCGGTAAAGGAAGAATCTTTGGAGTAATAGATTTCCGCCCTGATATTTTGAGTAAACCAGGCCCCTATATTTATAGCAAAACTATCAGCGAAAAAGGTACCTCCAAATTTGGGAGAAGCCGTGTACTGAAAATACAAACTATCTGTTGGCTCAGTTGCAGCAATCCACTCCTGACTAACCGTTTGAATAGTTGCCGCACTTACGGTATTGCCTTGCGTGGTAGCAAAATCTTCAAAACTATAGAAAGCCATAGCCTCACTATATGATTGTGGCTCAGCCAATGCATGCCCGGCAATTACAGGATTCTCATCAGAATCTAAGGGCCAGGTTATTTGTGTTGCCACGGGTACACTTTCCACCTCTCCTGAAATCGTGACATTCTGTAATGCAATGTATTTTCCAGTTCGGATGTCCGAATCATTATCAACCCAGGGATATATTCTTAGATAAATAGTCTCATTTTCTTCTACAACTATTTCGGGTGAATCAGAGACATACTGGAGACTATCTCTTTGCAGGTAATTGTTCCCGGATTCATCATTAGTTGAGTATAAAAGCTGGGTTTTATCATTAAAATCCGGATCAATAGAATAATAAATATTTGCCTTCATGGTATTGATGCTCACCCCGGCAATTCCCAGTGAAATAGAGTCAACATGTAATTTTGTTCCTGAATTTGGCGATGCCGAAAATTCAACATATACCCCTTCAATTTCGGTTGTTTGATTTGCCGGCCATTCATTCCCCTCAATTCTGATTCTTTGACTATTATTTGGGCCGGAATATTGATTTACTTCCGTATTATTTAATTTCTCATCAGCAGCAGTTAATGGACCTGCGGTTACTGCGGAAAACTCAGTCCCACCTGA
>JBBDLQ010000048.1:11302-14025 GCA_040878765.1 Balneolaceae bacterium
ATGGAATTTTTACCAAGTTGGTTTTATGAACTTAGTCCGGTGCTACAAGCGTTATTGGGTGGATTATTTACCTGGGGCGTGACAGCTTTGGGAGCATCACTTGTATTCTTTACACGCTCGGTTAACTACAAATTACTGGATGGTATGATGGGGTTTGCTGCCGGTGTAATGATCGCGGCCAGTGTTTGGTCTTTAATCATTCCCTCAATTGATATGGCTGAAGCACAAGGGCATATTTCCTGGTTGCCTGCGGCAATAGGCTTTTTGGCCGGCGGATTATTTTTGAGGATTTGTGACCAATACCTTCCTCACCTCCACATTGGAATGCCCCGGGATGCGGCTGAGGGAGTTCAAACTTCCTGGAAACGAGCCACACTTTTAGTGCTTGCGATTACCTTACACAATATACCGGAAGGCTTAGCCATTGGAGTTTTATTTGGTGCGGCTTCATTGGGATTGGATGTTGCAGGTGGGGCCACCGTTGCCGCTGCCGTAGTATTAGCAATAGGTATTGGAATTCAGAATTTCCCCGAGGGTATGGCCGTTTCTATGCCACTTAGACGTGAGGGAGTTGGCGTATTTAAAAGCTTCAATTACGGGCAAATGTCCGGAGTAGTTGAGCCTGTTTCTGCAGTTATTGGTGCCGCAGCCGTAATTTTCATTCAGCCAATTTTGCCATTTGCCTTAGCCTTTGCTGCCGGTGCCATGATCTATGTGGTAATTGAGGAATTGATTCCCGAAAGTCAGCTTCATGGCAATACAGACCTCGCAACTTTGGGTGCAATGGGTGGTTTTTGTGTGATGATGATTCTTGATGTAGCCCTTGGCTGATCATAATCTTATGTAAGTATAAAGCAGGCTTACAAATATTTTCTACTTAGGTGAAGATTACCAGCCTAAATCAGTGTGGTATATTGAGATAAGAAATCTACATCTCTTCATTATATTATCACCAGCCATTTTGTACCTTTGGTGCCTTATCAATTTCTATAATTTTAAATCAATTTATTTCCTTGAGCGATAATAAAATAATTTTTTCCATGGTCGGGGTTTCTAAAACCTATAAACCAAATAAAACCGTTTTAAAAGACATTTATCTCTCCTTCTTCTATGGAGCCAAAATTGGAGTACTAGGTTTAAATGGGGCCGGTAAGAGTACCCTGCTCAAAATTATTGCCGGAGAAGAAAAAAATTACCAGGGTGATATCAGTTTCCAAAAAGGAATCACATTTGGTTATTTACCCCAGGAACCAAAACTGGACCCTTCAAAAACGGTGAAAGAGATTGTTCAGGAAGGTGTTCAGGAAACCATGGATTTACTTCAACAATACGAAGACATCAATACTGCATTTGGTGATCCGGATGCTGATTTCGAAAAACTGATCGAAAAACAATCCAAGCTGCAGGAAAAAATTGATCAAATTGATGCATGGGATATAGACAGTAAACTGGAGCAGGCTATGGATGCCCTGCGCTGCCCTCCCGGCGAGACCTCCATCGAAGTGCTTTCCGGCGGCGAGGCACGTCGTGTAGCACTTTGCCGGTTATTACTGAAAAAACCCGATGTTTTACTCCTCGATGAGCCCACCAATCATCTTGATGCCGAATCAGTACTATGGCTCGAGCAACATTTGGCCCGTTACGAAGGAACCGTAATTGCCGTAACGCACGATCGATATTTCCTTGATAACGTAGCCGGATGGATTTTAGAACTTGACCGTGGCGAGGGTATTCCTTTTGAAGGGAATTATAGTTCATGGCTCGAACAGAAATCAACGCGGCTTCAACAGGAAGAGAAAGAAGAATCCAAACGTCAAAAAACCTTAAAACAGGAATTGGATTGGATTCGTCAAAATCCAAAAGGAAGGCGGACTAAAAGTAAAGCCCGTATCAATAAGTATGAAGAATTGCTTTCCGAGGAAAATGAAAAACGCCGTGATGATATGGAAATTTATATACCGGCTGGCCCCCGCCTCGGCGATAAGGTAATAGTAGCCGATAATCTAAGTAAAGGATTTGAAGACCGGCTGCTGATAGAAGATCTAAATTTTCAGCTCCCTCCCGGCGGTATTGTAGGGGTAATTGGGCCGAACGGGGCGGGTAAAACCACTTTGTTTAAAATGATAACCGGAGAAGAAGAACCTGACAGCGGTAAATTGATATTAGGTGATACGGTTGAGTTGGGATACGTAGATCAAAAACGCCCTCTTGATCCAGCTAAAACCATTTGGGAAGAAATATCGGGCGGACAGGATCTCATCAAGCTTGGAAACCGGGAAGTTAATTCCCGGGCTTATGTAGCTCGTTTTAATTTCAGTGGAAGTGATCAGCAAAAAAAAGTAACGGAACTTTCAGGTGGTGAACGAAACCGGGTTCACCTTGCAAAAATGCTAAAAGAAAGTGCTAATGTTTTGCTTTTGGATGAGCCGACTAATGATCTTGACGTTAACACACTTAGGGCTCTTGAAGAAGCTTTATTAAATTTCGCCGGCTGTGCAGTTATAATTTCTCACGACAGGTGGTTTTTAGATCGTATTGCCACTCATATTCTTGCTTTTGAAGGCGACAGTCAGGTTTATTGGTTTGAAGGAAATTTTGAAGAATATGAAGAAAATAAGAAACAAAGACTGGGAATTACTGAAGATCAACCACACCGTATTAAGTACAAAAAACTAATGCGCTGATATAAACCAAATATCTGTTTATATTTTTCGAAAGATACC
>JBBDLQ010000048.1:14125-33009 GCA_040878765.1 Balneolaceae bacterium
AAAACTAATGCGCTGATATAAACCAAATATCTGTTTATATTTTTCGAAAGATACCGTTCATTAATAGTTTTAGGCATCTTAACTTTTTTTATTTAAAGGATATTTAGGGCATTAACATATTTGTAAAGAGTGGAATATGTATAAAGAGACCGGAGAAGAGCTCTTAGATATTAACCGAAAGATCTTTGGCGTCATCGCCTTTGGGGTAATTTGCGCCATCTTGCTCATTCTGATGGTGAATTTTACTATCAATACATCTAACGGTATAAGAGGGTACGTTGCAGGTGAAGGATACTGGGCAAAAGCCCAAAAAACAGCCATCATACATTTAAGCAGCTATATACTTTCAGAAAATAATCGTGATTTTGAAAAATTCAATGAAGCTCTTCAGGTAAATTCGGGAGACAGAATTGGCCGGGAAGAATTACAAAAAGAAGACTTCGATTATCAAATAGTATATGACGGTTTTCTAAGAGGCAGAAACCATCCCGAAGATATCCCCCATATGATAAACCTGTTCTACCGTTTTAAGGAAGTTTCTCATGTTAAAGAGGCTATTACAATATGGACGGCCGGAGATAAGAAAATTGACGAGCTCATTGATTTTGCAAATTCTATTCATCAAGAGATTATAAATAAAGATATAAGCGAATCTCAAAAAAATGAATGGCTGACCGACCTTAAGAAACTTGATCAGGAATTGACTGTCCTGGAAATTCAGTTTTCAAATGCAATGGGTAGTATGGCCCGGCTGGTTGATGATATTTTCCGGTACACTTCCATAGTGTTAGGATTGTTACTAATTGGGCTTGGACTTTGGATCACTATCCGGTTTTACAAAAACACAAACCTGTGGATGACCGCTCTTAAAGAAAGTGATGAGGAACTCAAGAATGTGCTTGAAAACTCACGGGATGTACTTTATAAAATGGATTTAAATACAAAAAAATATGTGTTCGTAAGTCCTGCGCTGAAAAGTATGCTTGGATATGATCCTAAGGCATTTAAGGAGGGTGGTGTAGAATTTATCCTTTCAAAAATGCACCCGAAAGACAAAGAAAGCATGAGTAAGGTAGTACAACATTATGACGACCTTGAACACGGCGATTTTCTTCCGGTTGTACAATTCAGGCTTAAAGACAGCGAGGGTAACTGGAAATATGTAAGCAATGTTCGTACGCTGGTTAGAGATTATAATGGAAATCCGGAAGCCATAGTTGGAGCTGTTCGGGATATTTCCACGCAAAAAGAACAGGAACGGAAAATCAAAGAATCGCTTCAGGAAAAAGAAATACTGCTTAAAGAGATCCATCATAGAGTTAAGAATAACCTGTCTATCATATCAAGTTTATTGGAACTGCAAAAGGAAGGAGTCAGTGAAGAGGTTAAAAAAATGCTTAGTTTAAGTCAGGCACGTATTAAGTCGATAGCCAAAGTCCATCAAAAATTATATGAATCCACTACCCTTGCAGAAATTTCTCTGGATGTATATATAACTGAACTTACCGATGAAATAGAAAAAGCCTACGTCTCTGAGAAAAAGAATATTGATATACAAATTGATGCAGATCCTGTAACGGTTGAAATCAATCAGGCAATTCCAATTGGATTGATCCTGAATGAGCTTATCAACAATGCATTTAAACATGCATATAAAGGATTGGATAAAGGAATTTTAAAAATTAGCCTTCATGAAGCTGAGGAAGGCATGGACCTGGTTGTGGAAAGCAATGGGAATAAAATGGATAAGGATTATGATACTTCCAATAGCAATTCCCTCGGTATGACTTTAATTGAAGTTCTCATCAAACGCATAAAAGGAAAGCTTACTTTTGAACAAAATGATGAATGGACAAAAATTAAAATTAATTTTGAATTGAGTGATCACTTTAACAAAGAATAATCAGTTAAAATAATTCTTTTGTTCAATTTCGTTATCCTCTACTGTTGCCTCTTCACTTGGAAGACCCCTTTTCCCAACCACCCAGTATAATACTTGCAGGCAATCCTGAGCATCTACATCAACCATCTCAAAACCCATCCCACCTGCACCAGAAGCTACAGTTACGGTTATATTTTTAACCGATTTTCTTCTTTGAAATGGATTTTCTTTCATTTCAATATTTTGAATACGGCTCCTTTTGGCAATGGCTGTTGTACGCGAAAGCACCCGATATCTCATTCGTAAGATTCCTTCCCCCAATGCGAGGGCGGCATCTTTATACCGTAGCCATCCCAAATACCCAAGTAATGGGATAGATGTGGCCAGAATCCAACCATAATCCCACAAATACCAGGCTATTGGCACTGCAAGCAGCATAAAATAATTTGGACGCTTTATATAGCGAAATCGTACTTTTTTAGGCGGATATATTTCAAATTCAGGTTCCTCATATTCAGGTAAAAATTCCTGAAGGAATTCACTTAAAGCTGTGGAAGCTATAAATGGTGCCAAAACTATAGAACGGCCTTTCTGGGTTTGGTCAAATCCGGCACTTTCCACATATACCATACCGTAGCCAAATAGCTGCCTGAAAATACCTTCCACAAAACGAACGGATTGAATCCTGTCGAAAGGTACGGTGATGTGTTTTCTTTCGAGGAGTCCGCTGGTAACTATGAGTTCTTTTGAGGTTTTTTGTAACTGAAAATCTGAATACCGAAAAATTACACCTAAGAATGACATGGTCCAGGATATCACAATAATGATAAAAACTAATGTCGCAATTACCGTGACATTACTATATCCGGGCGCCGATTCATAAATATATTCTATAGTTTCTTCATTAATAACCTGGTCTAACTGTCCCGAAATTGCTCCTAATATAGAAGCTATTAAACCAAAATTGCCTGAGGTGAAAGCGGCAAATACAAGGTCTTTAGTTGAAAGTTTCCAGCTACCAAAAATTTCATCTTCGTCCTCTTCACTCGTCCCTGCCCCGGTTTCTTGTGTGTCCTCAGTTTCCCCATTAGTCTTTTTTCGTAATTCGCTTCTTAATGCTTCAGCTTCTTCCCTGGTAATTGCACTTATGGTTGCCGATTCGGTGCCCCCACCTGCTGTTTTTACTTCTACTTTCACCAAGCCAAAAATTCGTTCTAAAATACCTTCGGTAATATCAATTACCTGTATCCGGTCTTTTGACAGATAAAGTTTATTTTTTACAACAACCCCTTTTTGGATCTGAAGTTCATCCTCAAACACACGATATCTAAAAACCCACCAACCAAATACTCCGCCGATCAGGGCCACACCAAATCCACCAACTAAAAAGTAAATAAAGTATCCTTCCGTATTAGATGTTCCGATGAAAAGCAGAATTATAATAGTAATGAAATTCTGCCGTATCATAGTAATAACCTGGGAAATTGCTGCAACCGGATGCTGCCGTTTAAATTCAGACATCACCCTTCACCTTTTGTACAAGTTGTGAAATGGTATTCCGTAGTTCATCGGCGGTATCGTCATCAAGGGCTGGAATTTCGTGTGTAGTTGCCGCTGTTGAAATAGTAACGGAAGAAAGCCCAAACTTGCGGTAAACGGGCCCTTGACGAGTATCTACGTGTTGTACACGGTTTATGGGAACAAGGGTTCTTCTTTTAATAATGATGCCCCGCAGCATATCTACTTCTTTTTCTGAAACATCATATTTCCAGCGCTGCCACCGTAATTTGGGTAATAAAATTCCACCCAATACATAAAATGTAAGGGAAATAATGAAAAGAGCAGCTAAAAGAATCCAATCTATACCGCTATACCATACCTGGGTTGATCCCAAATTTTGAGCAATAGCGATACCCGAATAAAATGCCGGCGGTATAAACCAAAACAGGCCAAATAATAATGCATTAATCGTCCAGGCTTTGATTGCATTTTTATGGATTCTGGTACTTGGTTCTGTATTCATATTTATTTTTAGGTTTGAGCCCTGTGAAGGTAAGAAACTCTCTCAGATAATTGAAAACAGGCCCAAAATAAAAAAAGCCACACAAGGTGGCTTTTTGAAGATTGTTTAGCAGAAATTACATGGCATTTTTCTTAGCCTGAATTTCTTGTCTTATCTCGTGAGAAAGATTTTTCAGGGTCATCAGATGCTTGCGAGCCCTTGTACCAGCAGCTTTATTTCCTTTCTCATAGAATTTCTTCATTTCTACTTGTAATTCTTCAACTACGTTGTTGATATCGTCAATTCTACTCATGTGTTGTACTCCTTTGAATTTTATTTAAGTTAAAGGCAATTCATGGAACTGAAAATGCCTGTCTATATTAATCTACTGTGTTGACTTACAGTAATAAAATCTGCCTTAATTTAACAAATAAGTGGATAAATGCATTGTTTTCTTTAACTATAACTAATAGGTACTTCTTCCCGTTCTGTTCCCTTAATTTCTTCCACTTTAAACATTAGTATTAAACCTATTACCAAAAGCACCAAAATTGCACTCATTCCCCAGCGCTGATTGTCCATAAAATAGGTAATCCAGCCTACCATAATTGGCCCTGCAAATGTGGTGACTTTACCGGACAATGCAAACAGCCCATACATTTGATTTCGTTTATCTTGTGGCGCTATCCTGCCCATAAAAGTTCGGCTGGAAGCTTGCACAGGTCCTACAAAGATTCCCAGCAACAACCCCCATACCCAAAACCACAACTCTGCCTCCACAAACAATACGGCTGTAACCGGTATAATTAACCCCACCAAAGACCAAACAATTGTGTTTTTACTGCCGCTGATATCATCAAGCCAGGCAAAACCAAATGCCCCTAAACCAGCGGTAACATTGAGAGCGATTCCGAACAAAAATATTTGTCCTGTATTAAAGCCAAAAGTGCCCGCAGCGTAAACACCCCCCATTGCAAAAATGGTAGCGAGGCCATCATTATAGAATAAACGTGCTAACAAAAACTTCCAGATATTGGGCTCCTCCTTCAAAACCTGTAAACCATTTCTAAGCTGCTTCATGCCATCAGATATTGCCTGCGAAGTGGTTTTGTTTTTTGATGGTGTATCCGGTGTTTTCAAAAATAGAGGTATGCTAAACAGAGCGTACCAAAGGCCGGTTAGTACAAATGTAATGCGTACATTTTCCAGCGTATCTTCATTCAAACCGAATAAATCGGATCCATACTCGACAAATCCAAAATAGCCGATTATCAGGCACATTAAACCACCAGCATAACCCATAGCCCAGCCCCAGCCCGACCATTTGCCTATAGTTAGGCTGGTTGTTAAATCGGGTAACATGGCATTATAAAATATGAACGAAAGTTCGGCGCCTAAGGTGGCAATAAAAGCCATTGCCAATGCAAACCAGATAAAATCGGAACTCGGTTCGGCAAACCATAAAGCACTGCTGCCAAAAACACATAATATGGTGAAAAACAAGATCCAGGGTTTTCTTCTTCCTCCTTCATCGGCTATGGAACCCAAAAATGGAGCTGAAAAGGCTATCACAAATCCCGCCAACCCAATCATATTTCCCCAAAGTGTTGTACCCGATGTTTCATCCACCGCTATTGACTGGGCAAAATATGCCGCAAACACAAAGGTTTGAATCATTACGAAATATGCGCTGTTTGCCCAGTCATACATCGCCCAAGCAAGAAGACCCCTGGTAGAATTTTTCGTCATAAAATCACAGTATTAATATTGAGGAAGAGCACGAATATCGGTTATGTAGCCCGGAAAGCAAAATTAAGAAGTACCCGAATTTTTGATTCTTAGTTTTTAGTTTTGCAAATACTTCTACAACCTAAAAATTAAAGCCGAGCCCAACACCACCACCTAAACCAATTCTGGTGCGGTCAGTATTGCCCATACCCTTGGTAAATTGATAGGTTACCAGAGCATTTAGCACTATTCCTTTTGATGTTCTCCCAAAATCAAACCCGAAACCTACGCCCAGGCTAAAAAAGCTTGTACTTTCGCCATCATACTGATTTCCGAAATAAATGGTATCACTAAACTTATTATCAAGATGGGTGCCGGCGGCAAAATAAGCTCTCTTTGTTTCATCCTCTACTAAATCCCTTTGATATTCAACTCCAATTGAATAAAATGAATCTTTGGATGAGTCTTCTTCTCTATACATCAAAATCCCGGCAAATTTAATATTATCTTGATTATTAATGGGTAATAAATAATGAATACCTGACCCTCCCAAAGTTGAATAAGTTAAACCAACTTGTTTTGGACTTAAATTTTGATCCTCCTCCTGTGCAAATAGTAATGTCGGGATGAATAGAAAGGTGGTAAGTATTAATAGGTGGCTTGTTCTCATGGGACTTAAATTATTTAAACACTATTTATTATAGCTAAAAAATAAATTTATTGGTAATTGATTGTCTATTAATCAAAATCCATCTCCATTAAGATCAGGAAACACCCTTTTTTTTATACCCAATTAAAACCTTATGGAGTAAAAACTTTTTACAGTGCATTCTCCAATTTGAATAGCATTACCATTAGGTTAAAAATTAAATCCAATCCCTAACCCTGCTCCTAAACCAATGCGTTTATGCCCGGTTTTAATAATTCCCGTTGTATACTGATAAGTTATGTGTCCATTTAAAACCAAACTACTTATATCGGTTCCATAGTCGATGCCCATGCCTACACCAGTACTAAAAAATACATTTAACTCATTTACATAACTTTCCTTGAAAAAAATTATATCACTAAATCTATTATCTAATTGCATTCCCGCTGATAAATAAGCTCTCATGGTTTCATCTTCAAACATATCTCTTTGATAATCAAGTCCTAATGAAAAGTAAGACTCCTTGTTTTCGAGGTCCTTTCGGTAAATAATAATACCTGTTGTCTTGAGGTTATTCCATTCATCGTAAGGATGAATGTAATGAATACCAATACCCCCAAGAGTTGAATAACTTAACCCCAATTGTCTTGAATTAAACAAAGCCTCTTCATCTTGTGCAAAAAGTGATCCTGAACTTAAAAAAATGGTGCAGATTAGAAGTATTAGTTTCATAATTGTGACATGTAATTATAAACCAGCCCTTATATATAAATAAAATCAGAACTGTCCAACAGGTTGGTATTATTTATGGAAATAGATAATCAGCTTTTTAGCTTTTGTACCAGCTTTGATGCCCCTTGTACACAATCCGGTACCGAAATTCCCCACCTATAATTTCCCCCAATAAATAGTCCGGGATATTCTTCTTCGGCCTGAATAATTGATTGTCTCACCTTTTGGTAACCAACTGTTAAATGAGGAATTGCTTTTTCCCACAGTTTAGATTTCACAAAACCTGGTTTTTCTGAAATTCCCATCAAAGTTGAAAATTCTGATATTATTTCCTGTTCAATTTTCTCCATGGAATCAGAAATCACGTTACGGTCATGGGCCCCGCCCGTCATCAAAGTAAATTGCACTTTATCCGCACCGCTAAGTTCCGGAAACAGGCTGGTTTTCCAGATTGCCCCAAGCAGGCGGATATTTTCTTTTCTTGGCACGAGAAAACCAAATCCGGTTTTTTGGCTGCTAATTGCTTCTCTGTTGTAAATGAGTTGAGTTGAAACCATTGGCGGATAATCAATTTCATTTAACGCCTCAGAAATATAGGTACCAAACCCTTTCAAAATACGAGGCAGGCTGTAGGCCGGAATACATGAAATAACCCGGGAAGCGTCATAACTGCCGTCTTTTGTTTCAACTTTGAAGCCACTTACAACCCTTTGTAATCCTGTTACTTCTTCATGGATAATATGGTCCGACAATTTATCTGAAATAGCATTTGTAAGCTGTTGAATCCCTTTTTTGAAGGTTAGTACCATAGGCTCTACAGCATCTTCAGGTTTCTTCTCTTTTTTTGTACGCAACATACCCCAAAACAAAGACCCAAATTCCTGTTCAAGATCTGCCATTTTACCAAGTATTTCGTATTTACTCATTTGGTAAATATCTCCCGCATAAATTCCGGAAAAGATAGGATCCACCAAGTATTCTACGGCTTCTTTACCTACCCTTCGTTCCAGAAAATCCCCAACCGATTCATCTTCCTCCTTTCCTTTTGAAATAAAAGGTTCAGCCAGTATACGCAGTTTTCCTTTTCCGCTCAGTATTTTGGTAGATATTAAAGAACCTATTCCCGGTTCAAGTGCCTGCAATTCTCCATAGCGGACAATAAAACGGGTTTTAAAGGCTTCTGAAATTTGAATGAGATCATTTTGTATACCCAATTCTTGCGAAATAATCCGGATTTCACCGTTTTGATCACGAAGTGAATTGGGGCCAAAATCCATCACCGATTGATTAGTTACAGAAGAGGAAATTGAACCGCCTGTTTCTGATTTTTTTTCGAAAAGCTTGAAAGGAATACCTGCTTTATGAAGATACCAGGCTGTTGCCAAACCGGAAATTCCCCCGCCAAGTATTAAAATTTCATTTTTGGCTTTTATATCAGACATAGTGTGGCTCAGCTAATTTTTGTAATCAAACATGTAATTTCACCAATAAAGCTTTCAAAAAACCGGATTAAGCACAACTCACCTCACGGTGAAATCAAGCTGTACGTTCTGCAGACATTACTTTATCTGTGCACCAATTTTCAAGGGCATCAATCCAAAGATCATTGTCGTTTAAACAAGGTATCAGGATCAAATCTTCGCCACCGGCTTCTATAAAATCTTCTTTTCCCCTGATTCCAATTTCCTCCAGTGTTTCAATACAATCTGAGATAAAAGCAGGACAGGCCACTGCTATTTTCTTCACTCCATCTTCAGCCAGTCTTTTCAATTCAGAATCTGTAGCGGGACTAAGCCAAGGGTCAATTCCCAATTTCGACTGAAAAGAATAACTGTAATTAAAATCCTTATGATCCAAATCCAGGTAATCCACGGCGTTTTGGGTGGTTTTTAAATCCTGATGGCGGTAACAAAATGTATGTGCCGGGGAATCTACATTACAGCAATCATCACACTTCAGGCAGTGATCGCCGGTAATATCTCTTTTTTTGATATGCCGTTCCGGCACACCATGGTATGAAAACATCAGGTGATCAATGTCATGTTTCTCAATATAAGGCCGGATGCTTTCACCCAAAGCCTTTACATAAAGCGGATCATCATAAAAAGCTTGCTTGGTTTCCATTTTCAAATGAGGATATTTTGAACGCCATACATCCTTGGCTTTTTCAATTACCGTTTCTGTAGTAGCCATAGCATATTGCGGATAAAGTGGAACCATAAACACTTTTTCCAGTTCAGGATTTTTTTCCATCAACGCATCAAATCCTGCTTCAATGGATGGATTTCCATAGCGCATACCCATAGCTATGGGAACATGCTCTCCCAAACGGTCTTGCAATTTATCAATCACTCGTTGGGTAATTACTATCAGGGGAGAACCCTCATCCCACCAAATCAACTCATAAGCCTCACCCGACTCTTTAGGACGAAATGGAAGTATCATCGTCTCAACAATTGCTTTTCGAATAGGTGCCGGTATATCAATTACTCTTTTATCCGTTAAAAACTCCCTTAAGTAAACTTTAACGTCAGCGGGCTCGTATGTATCCGGTGAACCAAGATTAACTAATAAAATGCCTGTTTTTGATTGCTCCATGCTTTTTTTTAATCTATGTTATGTCCGCTTTTACGCAAGAACTTTATTATAAGTGAATAAACTATGAATTCTTTAAAAAACAGCTCTGTTTTAATCATCGGCTGTGGTTGGGTCGGTAAAAAACTGGGTGAACATCTTAGCTCAAATGGTGCAACGGTATATGGTACTACGCGCTCATCTTCCAAGTTTTCTGACCTCAGTTCCCTCAATATAAAGCCTGTTAAGTTAGAATTACCGACTTTAAAATTATCTGATATCCGCTTGCCAAAAACTGATGTTGTTATAATTTCCATCACTCCGGGACGAAGCGGAAAGAGGGTTGAATATCCGAAATCTATCGGACAGATTTCACAGGTTTTAGCTGAAAGTAACGTTCAGGTTATCATGTATAGTTCCACATCAGTATATGAAAATTCAAAAGATGAAGTAATTGAGACTGATGCCAAGCCCGATAAAAAAAGTAACAATGAGATTACGGCAGCTGAGGGTGCTTTGCTTGAGCATTGCGAGGATGCTGTAATACTTCGATTGTGTGGTTTGTACGGAGAAGACCGGCATCCTGTAAATTTTATGGCCGGCAGAAAAAATATTGGGGATGGAGATTCCCCGGTTAATTTGGTGCACCGGGATGATGTGATCCAGGTCACTGAAAAAATTATCAAGAAAAAAATTAAAGGTGAGATTTTTAATGTTTGCAGTGGAAAACACCCCGCCAGATCAGAAATTTATACTAAAATTGCAGATCGACTGGAGCTGAAGAAACCCACTTTTACATCCGGTGGTTCTGATGGAAAATTGGTGTCTTCGGAAAAACTAAAAAAACTATTAAAAATATCGTTTCTGCACCCTGATCCTGAAGACTATCTGGAAGGAGGTTAAGCTGACTTTAGTGAGCCTTCATTTTCCAGTAATTCCATCGTTTCTGTGGCGTGGCGTAAATGCGGAATCACAATGCTACCACCAACTATAAGTGCAACATTTAACGCATCAGCAAGTTCGGCTTTGGTTGAGCCGGTATTAGCACACTGCTCAAGATGATAGTCAATGCAATCGTTACACCGAAGAACAGCTGAGGCTACCAATCCCAGTAATTCCTTGGTTTGGGCGGGAAGAGCACCCTCGCGGTAGGTATTGGTATCCATATTAAAGAACCGCTTGATCCCGAGATGACCCAAATCCATGACCTTCTTATTCATGATTTCGCGTTTATCCCTAAATTGCTCTAATCTGTTTTTATTTGACATATTTTTTTAATTGATTTGATCATTAACTGGCATCCAAAATAGGTACAGATTTGATCGAAAACTTCTGAAATCTTAAATCTGTTTTGAATCCACCTTCACTTGGTTATCTTTTTGTGCTTTCAAGATTTAGTGGCATAAAATAATGTTCTGGAATAAAAAAGACGCAAAACATAAACTGGTAGTAATTGGTGACAGCCTGTCTCAGGGTTTCAATAATGGCGGGGTTTATCGCACGGATATAAATTTTCCGGCGATGCTGCATCGCTGTTTTGACCCCAAACCTGATTTTGACCAACCCAGTTTTACTGCCCAGGCTGGAATTCCTCTTAACATAGAAGTTTTAGTGCGTGGATTATCAGACGAATACGGGGATGAAATTGATTGGACAGAAGTCCTTCCTGCAACCAAGCATATGGTTTCAACCTTAAAACGAATTAAAAAATATTGGGAAGGCGGTATCAAAGATTTGTCCATGGATCGAATTGAACCTTACCACAATCAATCGGTCTGGGGATTTAATATCAGCGATTCCTGGATTGTGAATGAAGAGAATAGCCGGAATCACATTGCGAATAACCGTGAGCAGTTTACGGTTTTTAATATGCTGCCGGAACATGCTAAATTTACCACAGCCCGGTTGGTTTTAAATCCTTCACTTAAAACAGAATATCAAAAACGCACCCAATTCGATAATGCAAAAGTGTTAGCAGAAGACGGCGGCATTGAGAATTTGATCGTGTGTCTCGGTCATAATAATATGATCGCAACTGTTACCGATCTCAAACTCATTTGGTCTGAAGATGATGACCTTGAGGTTTTCCCCGGCCAGCGAACTCATACTATTTACAGGCCGGAACATTTTGAAAAGCAGTACCGAAAATTGGCTGAAAAAGTAGCCAAAATTGATGCCAAGCGTGTTTTTGTACCAACACTACCCTATGTTACTATACCGCCGGTTATGCGAGGAGTAAATTCAGACCTTTCCAGCAAGCGTCTTGGCTATTTTGATTATTACACACGATTTTGGGTATGGGATGAAGATTTTCATCCGGATAAATATCCTCATCTCACTAAGGATGAAGCCATTCAGCTGGATCTAACCATGGACGATTACAATACCATCATCAAAGATGTTGCAGATGAATATGGGTGGAACGTGGTTCCTATGGCCAAGAATGTTGCCGGGCTGGCCCGCAGGCGTTTAGGGGGTGAAATAGTCCGGGATTTTCCTATAGGATTAGCCGAAGCCTTAAAAAGGCAAGAAAGTACTGCTCATCTTGTTGATAAAAACGGAGAGGTAAAACTTTCCACCGATTTTATTCGACTAAATGATGAAGGTAAACTCTATAAAGGCGGTATTTTTAGTCTTGATGGCCTTCACCCCACAACCATCGGGTATGGACTGATGGCAAATGTATATTTAAAAACGATGGCCAGAGCTGGCGTTAAATTTCAACACGGAATTAATTGGGATGAAATAGTAGCAGAGGATACGCTTGTCGGGAATCCACCAAAATTACTTGTGGAACTTAGAACCGTATTGCGGTTTTTGGCAATGAATCACCAGGAACGGGTTTTTAGTATCAGTAAAAACCTGCTAAGCCAGGTCATGGATTTAGTTTCACCACGGCACCAATAACGGTAAGATAGTCAGCTCAGCTTAAGGTCATTAACAAAATTATTATATCTGGCTTTCAAAGATTCAATTTCTGATTTAACCTTATTTTTTAAGTTTACCCAGTTATCCTCACCCGATTCTTTTAAATCTGAAAGGTCTTCTTTTATTGAATCTCGTTTATCTTTTAAGTCATTAAGTTTTGCTCTGGTTTCTCCTTTAATTTCCCCTGTTTCTTTTTTTAGCTTATTTTCTGCTTCTTCGATGCCTTCATTCAGCTCTTCAATTTTTTTCTGAGCATCTGCTATGAACTCAGCCTTTGTTTGCTCCGCATCATTTTTAGCTGATTCAACTGTACTTTCAATTTGATCATTAACCTCTCCGGCATTTCTCTTTGTTTCTTCCGAACAAGCTCCAAAAACGATCATTAAACCTGTTAACAAAATCGTGAATTTAAATCTCAGCATAATTTTTCTGTTTTTATTTCTTATTTATTATTGCCTTTAATGGTGTTCATATCCCATTTGTTCCATCAGATTTTACAATAAAATTTAATTTAGATTTATTCTATATAAGCTTTGCCTCAATCCAAAAACCTTATTAACTTAGAATTGATCTAAATAAAAATAACCTATAAAAATCACTTCAATTATCCTCAAATGAAAAAAACAATAATTTTCTGTTCTCTGATTATTGCCAGCTCTTCGCAACTATTTGCGCAAACATCAACCAAAGACAGTGTAACTACATACGATAAAGTGATTTACCAGCGTATTAGTGTAGTTGGTTCTCCCGCTTGGGTCGATAAAACCCCGGGGTCAGCCACTTATATAGACCATAGAAAGCTTCAAAAACATGAGTACAGTGATATAAACCGGGTATTGAGAGGTGTTACCGGTGTGAACATACAAGAGGAAGATGGTTTTGGGCTACGTCCAAACATTGGTTTTAGAGGCACCGGGGTTTCCAGGAGTGCCAAAATAACCATCATGGAGGATGGCATTTTATCTGCTCCTGCTCCTTATGCCGCTCCGGCAGCTTATTACTTTCCAACCGTGGGCCGAATGAGTGCCATTGAAGTACGAAAAGGATCATCCCAAATTAAATATGGCCCGTTTACCACCGGTGGTGCCTTGAACCTGATATCAACTCGAATTCCTTACGAACTATCCGGAAATGCTGAAATTAGTGTCGGCGAGTTAAGCACTCGAAACATCCATGCAAATATTGGTAATACATATAAGAATTTCGGGTTCATGATCGAAACGTATCAACAAGAAAATGATGGATTCAAGAACTTGGATTTTGGGGGAAATACCGGATATGATATTAAAGACTTCCTCGGCAAGTTCATGGTTCGGACAAACACAACTGCAGATGTTTTCCAAAAACTGGAGTTTAAAATCGGTTATCACGAAGAACTTTCCAATGAAACCTATCTTGGTTTGACTGAAGCTGATTTTGATGAAGACCCCTATCGCCGATATGCAGGTTCTCAAGTAGATTTGATGGATACCGATCATCAGCAATATTCTGTGACACACTTTGCCCAGTTCAGTGACAAACTTGATATCACTACTACTTTGTATCGAAATGAATTCAGCCGCAACTGGTATAAATTGGATAAAGTTGACGGGGTGAGTATTGGTAATTTGTTAGCTGACCCACAAGCAAATCAAGCTGCTTACCAAATAGTTACCGGACAAACTGACAGTGGTAATGATGCCCTTGCTGTTAAAGCCAACAATCGTACCTATTACTCCCAGGGAATTCAAAGTATCATCGGATCCAGTTTTGAGTTAGCCAATATAAAAAATAGCGTAGAAGTAGGAATACGATATCACTATGATGAAATGGACCGGTTTCAATGGGTAGATGGATACCGAATCGAAAATGGAATTATGATTCGTTCCACTTCGGGAACACCGGGTACAGAAAGTAACCGAATTGAATCGGCTAATGCATTGGCGATTTTTATTCAGGATAAAATTCAGGTAAACGAAAAGCTTACAATTACCCCCGGACTCCGATATGAGAATATCAGCCTCAAAAGAGAAAACTGGGGAGGAGGTGATACTGAGCGCACAACATCTCCTACTATCAATGAAGTGGATCTTGATGTTTTTGTACCCGGAATTGGTGCCAGCTATGATATTTTTGAAAATGTTAATGTATTCGGTGGCGTTCATAAAGGGTTTTCACCTCCCGGTGCAGGTACAAATGCCAACACGGAACCGGAAAAAAGCATCAACTATGAAATTGGAACGAGAATGAGTAATGACCGTGCATATATTGAAGCAATCGGTTTCTTCAACGATTATAGCAACCTTTTAGGCTCCGATCTTGCCGCGGGCGGAGGAACTGGCAGCACGCAGCAATTCAACGCTGGAGAAGTAAATACTCTGGGGCTTGAACTTTCCACCCATTATCTGCTTACCAAGAATTCTTCAAAACTCCAGGTTCCTTTTGAATTAAACTACACCTATACCCAAGCAAAATTCCAAAACTCATTCAGCAGCAGTTTTGATCCGTGGGGAGAGGTCGCCAAAGGCGATGAACTCCCTTATTTACCGAATCATCAAATTAATGCTACTCTTGGCTTGAATTACGATAAGTTCGAAGCAAACCTTTCCGTTTATGGAGCTTCACAAATGAGAACGGTAGCAGGTCAGGGATCCATTCAGGATGAACAAAGCACCGACGCTCACCTGCTTACGGACATTAACATTGGTTATCAAGTTAATTCATTTACTAAAGTGTTTGTGGATGTTAAAAACCTGACCAATGAAACCTACATTGTAGCGAACCGGCCGGCTGGTCTGCGTCCCGGATTGCCACGATATGTATTAGGTGGATTGAAGATCAATTTCTGATCACTCTATCTCTGATCTTAATAATTAGTTGCAAGGGAACGCCGCGGTGTTCCCTTGTAGCTTTATTTTTAACCCGTTCTTGGTTTGAATAGTGTAGCCCCAACCTTTCAACCATCTTGAACTCTTCTAAAAATTAATTCTATGACGGGTTTTTTCATTTTCTGTATCTTCAGCCTAATTAAAAATCCAACAACCATTTCATGAAAACTCTTGTTCTCCCGCTAATTTTTATTACTGCTATATCCTGTACATCCACCGCCAAGAAAACTCCTTTCAACCCAGAAACTGACACACTGAAATACGAGCAGGAAGTGCATCTGCAAAATGTACGTCAGCTCACTTTTGGCGGTGACAATGCCGAGGCTTACTGGAGCTATGACGGCGAAGAACTGATCTTCCAATCCAATAATCCGGAGTGGGGGGTGAAATGTGATCAGATATTCACCATGGATATCTCTGAAAAAGAACCCGGCTTTGAACCACCTATGATAAGCACCGGAAATGGGCGTACAACTTGTGCCTATTTTCTGCCGGGAGATTCAACTTTTATTTACTCTTCTACTCATGAAGCAGGAATGAAATGCCCTGCTCCACATGAACGGGCCCAAGGCGGTGCATACGTCTGGCCGATTTATGATTCCTACGACATCTACAAAGCCGATATGAATGGAAATATCATTGCCAAACTGACTGACGAACCGGGCTATGATGCAGAACCCACCGTTTCCCCCAAAGGTGATAAAATTGTTTTTACATCCGATCGAAGCGGCGACCTTGAGCTTTACATTATGGATATCGACGGTTCTAACGTCATTCAGATCACTGATGAACTGGGATATGACGGCGGCGCCTTTTTTTCTCCGGATGGCAGTCAACTTATATTCCGAGCTTCCCGTCCCGAAACCGAAGAAGAGATCAACAAATATAGATCCCTTCTTGATGACGGACTTGTTGAACCAACCAGCATGGAACTTTTTATTGTGAATGTGGATGGAAGCGGACTCCGGCAGATTACAGATCTGGGTAATGCCAATTGGGCACCTTATTTCCACCCATCCGGAGAAAAGATCGTGTTTTCATCTAACCACCAATCTCAACGCGGATTCCCGTTCAACATTTTCATGATCAATGTGGATGGAACCGGATTAAAACAAATTACTTTTGATGATCAATTTGATTCCTTTCCCATGTTCTCACAGGACGGCAAGAAGATCGTTTTTTCTTCCAATCGATTTAACGGGGGCGACCGATCTACAAATGTTTTTGTTGCAGACTGGGTGGATTAGCAAATCCAGTTCCATTAAATATTAAAACACAAATTTTAATGATTTTATGCTTTTCTGTTTTGAATCAATCTGCCTTTTATTTACTATTAATGTATACCCTAACAGATAAAAAGGGTTATGAAAAAACTACAATCCTTTCTTATTCTTTTGATATTTGGGCTGATTGTCGCCAGTTGCTCTACCACCCAGGATTTGCCTAAAAAAGCACTGTTTCCTTTTGAATATCAAAATAATGATTACCAAATAATAAGTATTACATCACCCTCGGGAGAGGGAATAAATATCCTTGTTAAATTTGAAAATGACACTACTGTTTTCAGAACTCTTGATCAGGATCAGGATGGTATTATTGATTTGATTCAATATGGCTCTGTTACATTAGATGAAGCAAATCAAATATATTCGATGGGAATTCGTGAGGCTCAAAATGCCGGTAAAATTAAAGAACGGGAAAGAGAACGGTTATTTAAATATTCCGAAAATCAGCACCATTTTACGGTTCAAACGTATGGACTGTACAGTGATCAATATTATAACCGGTTTATTATTATCAACATAAAAGAGAATCTTGAGGAAACATACCTGGATTTAAATGCAAACGGGTTTTTAGATCAATCACAAAGCAGTCATAGAGATATTGAAGAGGTACAGTTGTATTACACAAAAGTACTTCAACAGGGCCTAAAACAGAATCGCATTAGGCTCATTAATAATAAATACGTGGTGAAAATTATTAGTAACCCAAAACCGTCATAGTTTTAGACCAATTATCTTTTATAAAATTATCCCCATCTTTACATACGCTGTCTGTTTGAATGAGGATTAGAATGGATCGCCCTTCCTGCTAATCCCTTAATATTAATTGCTATTTAAACTCAAAGCACCATAAAAATTTCATCAATATTTAGCCTTGACTAATTTTAAATTTAGCCTCATATTTAGTTGGAGCTAAAAATTAAATTATTCATGTATTATTATCTAAAAATTCTGCCTTTAGTCTTATTATTTAACCAAATACATGTCAACCTAGTTGCACAGCCTGCCGGGGATATTTCCGGTATTATCATGGCTGTGAATGAACCGGTTCCCTCTGCTTCAGTTGGAATTAAAACAATAAATAAAGGGAGTTTTTCGGATGAAATGGGGAGATTTCACCTTAAGAACATTCCACCTGGAGAATATCTCCTAAAAGTAAGTGCAATTGGTTTTGAAGAAATAGAAAAAAAGATCCGTATAGAATCAAACAAAGACCTCTTTTTGAAAATAAATTTGAAGATTTCAATAACTGAATTAGATCAGGTGGTAGTTACAGGTACATTAAAGGAAACCGCCCTCAAAGATTCTCCGGTTAAGGTAAACTGGGTTTCCGGTGAATCACTTGAGAAGTCAGGTTCAGATAATTTGATGGATGCCATAAAATACATCAATGGTTTATATAAACAGGTTGATTGTGCTATTTGCGGAACCAGCAATATTCGGATTAACGGGATGGAAGGCCCCTACACAGCTGTACTTATTGACGGCATGCCGATTATGGGTGCCTTGGCTTCGGTTTATGGACTGAATGGTATCAACCCAAACATCATTCAAAACCTGGAAATAATAAAAGGGCCTAATTCTACTTTATATGGAAGTCAGGCTATGGGCGGTGTGGTAAACATCATAACTAAAAACCCCAAAAAATCTCCTTTGTTCTCAGTTCAGGCTAGTACCAGTTCTCATTCCGAGCATAATCTCAATCTTTCTTATGCTCCCAGCCTTGGCAAATCGGATGTTCTATTCAGTGGCACCTTATATAAATCAAATGCTTTTATTGATGAAAATGGAGATGATTTCTCTGATTTAACACAAGATACCCGCTTCACTTTCTTTAACAAGTGGAACTTTGAGCGACAAAATTTCAAAAAAACATCGTTTGGTGCTAAAGTATATATTGAAGAACGCATGGGCGGAATGGAAGCATATAGTCATGATGTAAGAGGCAGTGATTCTATTTATGGAGAATCTATTTACACCAACCGAGTTGAGCTTTTTGGTGGCTATGATTTTCCATTCGATGCCCAAAATCTCCGCATTGATGCTTCCTATGCCTATCATGATCAGGACAGTTATTACGGGGACTACCGCTACGAGGCCACCCAACAAACCGTATTTTCGAATCTAATTTGGGATAAATCAATTTTCAGCAACGACGATATTTTAGCTGGACTTACTACCCGCTATGATATACTAGACCAAACATTTAACGAACAGAAACTACCTGGCGGTTCTACAG